>NZ_JAMSHL010000050.1:0-4074 GCF_026521175.1 Aminobacter sp. MET-1
GTCGAAGTGGTGAAGCGCTTCGACGTCACCAAGATGAGCGGCAGCCACGGCATCGGCCATACCCGCATGGCAACCGAATCCGCGGTCACCACGCTCGGCGCCCACCCGTTCTCGACCGGTCCCGACCAGTGCCTGGTTCACAATGGTTCGCTATCGAACCACAACAACCTGCGCCGCGAGCTGATCCGCGACGGCATGCGTTTCGAGACCGAGAACGACACCGAGGTCGCGGCAGCCTATCTGTCGTCGAAGATCGCCCACGGCCAAAACCTCGGTGAGGCGCTGGAAAGCAGCCTCAACGATCTCGACGGCTTCTTCACCTTCGTCGTCGGCACCAAGAACGGCTTCGGCGTCGTCCGCGATCCGATCTCCTGCAAGCCCGCCGTCATGGCCGAAACCGACCAGTATGTCGCCTTCGGTTCCGAGTATCGCGCGCTGGCCAGCCTGCCCGGGATCGAGGAAGCCCGGGTCTGGGAGCCGGAACCGTCCACCGTCTATTTCTGGGAGCACTGAGACTATGCATTCAACGAATCTTGCGACGGCCCCCCTGCACGAGGTCAACTACCAGCCCAAGGTCTTCGATCTGTCGAAGAAGACCCTGCGCGAGTTCAACCAGGCGCTCCATGAAGTGAAGGATGCCGCCGGCGAACCGAACTGGGAAGTCATCAACCCGAAGGGCAGCCATGCGGTAGCCGTGGGCGCCGAGCACCCGATCTCGATCGATGTTCAGGGCTCCGTCGGCTACTATTGCGGCGGCATGAACCAGAACGCCACCATCACCGTGCACGGCTCGGCTGGTCCCGGTGTCGGCGAAAACATGATGTCGGGCACGATCGTCGTGAAGGGCGACGCCAGCCAGTATGCCGGCGCCACCGGCCGCGGCGGCCTGCTGGTCATCGAGGGCAACGCCTCGTCGCGCTGCGGCATCTCGATGAAGGGCATCAACATCGTCGTGCGCGGCAATATCGGCCACATGTCGGCCTTCATGGCCCAGTCCGGCAACCTGGTGGTTCTCGGCGACGCAGGCGATGCGCTTGGCGACTCGATCTACGAGGCTCGCCTGTTCGTGCGCGGCTCGGTCAAGAGCCTCGGCGCCGACTGCATCAAGAAGGAGATGCGCCCCGAGCACATCGCCATCCTGAAGGACCTGCTCGAGCGCGCCGGCATCGCCGACGTCAAGCCGGAGGAGTTCACGCGCTACGGCTCGGCACGCACCCTCTACAACTTCAACATCGACAACGCTGACGCATACTGAGGACCAAAATGACCTACCACAATCCTCCGACGACGCCGCGCAAGTCAGCGACCTTCGATGAATACGCGATGTCCGAAATCCGTCGCGCCGCAGCGACGGGCATCTACGACATCCGCGGCTCGGGCGCCAAGCGCAAGGTTCCGCATTTCGACGACCTGCTGTTCCTTGGCGCCTCGATCTCGCGCTATCCGCTCGAAGGCTATCGCGAGCGTTGCGATACCTCCGTCGTGCTCGGCACCCGCTATGCCAAGAAGCCGATCGAGCTGAAGATCCCGATCACGGTTGCCGGCATGAGCTTCGGCTCGCTGTCGGGGCCGGCCAAGGAAGCCCTCGGCCGCGGCGCGACGCTCTCCGGCACATCGACCACCACCGGCGACGGCGGCATGACCGAGGAAGAGCGCGGCCATTCCAAGCAGTTGGTGTATCAATACTTGCCGTCGCGCTACGGCATGAACCCGCGTGACCTGCGTCGCGCCGATGCCATCGAAATCGTTGTCGGTCAGGGCGCCAAGCCGGGCGGCGGCGGCATGCTTCTCGGCCAGAAGATCTCCGACCGCGTCGCCGAGATGCGCACGCTGCCGAAGGGCATCGACCAGCGCTCGGCCTGCCGTCACCCCGACTGGACCGGTCCCGACGATCTCGAGATCAAGATCCTCGAAATCCGCGAGATCACCGACTGGGAAAAGCCGATCTACGTCAAGGTTGGTGGCGCACGCCCCTACTACGACACGGCACTTGCAGTGAAGGCCGGCGCCGACGTCGTCGTGCTCGACGGCATGCAGGGCGGCACCGCTGCCACGCAGGAAGTGTTCATCGAGCATGTCGGCCAGCCGACGCTCGCATGCATTCGTCCGGCGGTTAAGGCGCTTCAGGATCTCGGCATGCACCGCAAGGTCCAGCTGATCGTCTCCGGTGGCATACGCAATGGTGCCGACGTGGCCAAAGCGCTGGCGCTTGGTGCCGATGCAGTATCCGTCGGAACCGCGGCTCTCATCGCCCTTGGCGACAACGATCCGCGTTGGGAGGAAGAGTACCAGAAGCTCGGCACGACTGCCGGCGCTTACGACGACTGGCACGAGGGCAAGGACCCGGCCGGCATCACCACGCAGGACGTCGAGCTGATGAAGCGCGTCGATCCGATCGCGGCGGGCCGCCGTCTGGCGAATTACCTGAAGGTCATGACGCTTGAGGCACAGACCATCGCCCGTGCCTGCGGCAAAAATCACCTGCACAATCTCGAGCCTGAGGACCTTTGCGCTCTTACGATCGAGGCGGCCGCCATGGCTGGCGTGCCGCTTGCGGGAACGAGCTGGGTACCTGGGAAGGGTGCCTTTTAAAACCATAAGGATTGGGAGGAGCAATTCATGGGAACCGCCTTCGAAGGCAAAATCGATCAGTCCGAGGTGACAGATCTCCGCGAGTTCGCGAAAACTCGCAACATCAAGTACTTCATGGTCTCGTATACGGACCTGTTCGGCGGCCAGCGCGCCAAGCTGGTGCCTGCCCAGGCCATTTCGGACATGCAGAAGGATGGAGCCGGCTTTGCCGGCTTCGCCACTTGGCTGGACCTCACGCCGGCCCACCCGGACATGCTGGCGGTGCCGGATCCGCTCTCGGTGATCCAGCTGCCCTGGCGCCCGGAAGTCGCCTGGCTCGCATCGGACTGCCTGATGGAAGGCAAGGGCGTGGCCCAGGCGCCACGCAACACGCTGAAGCGCCTCGTCGCCGAAGCCGCCAAGGAAGGCATGCGCGTCAAGACCGGCGTCGAGCCGGAGTTCTTCCTCACCACGCCTGATGGCAATCAGATCGCCGACGAGTACGATACCGCCGCCAAGTCCTGCTACGACCAGCAGGCGGTGATGCGCCGCTTCGACGTCATCGCTGAAATCTGCGATGCCATGCTCGATCTCGGCTGGAAGCCTTACCAGAACGACCACGAGGACGCGAACGGCCAGTTCGAGATGAACTGGGAGTATGACGACGTTCTCCAGACCGCCGACAAGCACTCCTTCTTCAAGTTCATGGTGCGCTCGATCGCCGAAAAGCACGGCCTGCGCGCAACCTTCATGCCCAAGCCGTTCCAGGGCCTGACTGGCTCCGGCTGCCACGCCCATATCTCGGTGTGGGATCTCGCTGGCAAGTCGAACGCCTTTGCCGACAAGAACATGGAGCTGGGTCTGTCGGAGAAGGGCCGCTATTTCCTCGGCGGCATCATGAAGCACGCCTCGGCGCTCGCCGCGATCTGCAACCCGACCGTCAATTCCTACAAACGCATCAACGCCCCGCGCACCGTCTCCGGTGCCACCTGGGCGCCGAACACGGTGACGTGGACCGGCAACAACCGCACCCACATGGTGCGCGTGCCCGGCCCCGGCCGCTTCGAGCTGCGCCTGCCCGACGGTGCGGCCAACCCTTATCTGATGCAGGCTGTCATCATCGCCGCCGGTCTCTCGGGCATCCGCTCGAAGGCCGATCCCGGCCCGCGCAGCGACGTCGACATGTATCGCGAAGGCCACACCGTCACGCACGGTGCCAAGCTGCCGCTCAATCTGCTCGACGCGCTTCGTGCCTATGATGAGGATGGCGAACTGAAGGCTGCGATGGGCGAGGATTTCTCCGCCGCCTACATCAAGCTGAAGCACCAGGAGTGGAACTCCTACGCCTCGCACTTCACCCAGTGGGAGCGCGACCACACGCTGGACGTCTAGGACACCAGCACGGCTCAGCGCCCGGCCTTCGGGCCGGGCGACGGCCCAGCATTTGTCAAAATTCGCCGGAACTCATGCGATGAAATATTCGATCTTCTCACTCGCCAAGGC
>NZ_JAMSHL010000051.1:0-3175 GCF_026521175.1 Aminobacter sp. MET-1
CACGATCGCAAAAGCAAAAAGCCCGGCGTTTTGCCGGGCTTTTCGTTGTCGGTGATGTCGATGGGCTGGCTGAGCTTTTGGCTCAGTGGTCCATGGCCTTGACGATCTCTTCGGTCATCTTCTTGGCGTCGCCGAGCAGCATCATGGTGCCGTCCTTGTAGAACAGCGTGTTGTCGATGCCGGCATAACCCGAGCCTAGGCTGCGCTTGACGAACAGGCAGGTGCGGGCCTTGTCGACGTCGAGGATCGGCATGCCGTAGATCGGCGAGCTCTTGTCGTCGCGCGCCGAGGGGTTGGTGACGTCGTTGGCGCCGATGACATAAGCGACGTCAGCCTGGGCGAACTCCGAGTTGATGTCTTCGAGTTCGAAGACCTCGTCGTAAGGCACGTTGGCTTCGGCCAGCAGCACGTTCATGTGCCCGGGCATGCGGCCTGCCACCGGGTGGATGGCGTATTTGACCTCAACGCCATTGGCCTTGAGCTTGTCGGCCATCTCGCGCAGCGCATGCTGGGCCTGGGCCACCGCCATGCCGTAGCCCGGCACGATGATGACCTTCTGGGCGTTCATCATCAGATAGGCCGCATCGTCGGCAGCGCCCGTCTTGACCGTGCGCTGGATGCCGTCGTCGGTTGCAGCCGCCGTCTCGCCGCCGAAGCCGCCGAGAATGACGGAGATGAACGAGCGGTTCATGCCCTTGCACATGATGTAGCTGAGGATCGCACCCGAGGAGCCGACCAGCGCGCCGGTGATGATCAGCGCCAGGTTGCCGAGCGTGAAGCCAAGTGCTGCTGCCGCCCAACCCGAATAGGAGTTGAGCATCGAGACGACCACCGGCATGTCGGCGCCGCCGATCGGGATGATCAACAGCACGCCGAGCGCCAGCGACAGGGCGACGATCAGCCAGAAGATGGTCGTCGACTGGGTGGTGACCAGAAGCACGATCAGCACGACCAGGCCGATGCCGAGAGCGGCGTTGATCAGGTGGCGGGCCGGCAGCATGATCGGCTTGCCCGACATGCGGCCGTCGAGCTTGAGGAAGGCGATGACCGAGCCGGTAAAGGTGATGGCGCCGATGGCGACACCGAGGCTCATCTCGACCAGGGCCTGGCCATGGATGGCGCCGACCGAGCCGATGCCGAAGCTTTCGGGCGCATAGATCGCGGCAGCCGCGACCATGACGGCGGCCAGACCGACGAGGCTGTGGAAGGCAGCGACCAGCTGCGGCATCGAGGTCATGGCGATGCGGCGGGCGGTGAGTGCTCCGACGCCGCCGCCGATGACCAGGCCAAGCACGATCAGGCCGAGGCCGGTCGCCGACGGCTTGGCCAGCGCCAGCGTGGTGGCGATGGCGATGGCCATGCCGATCATGCCGTAGGTGTTGCCCTTGCGGCTGGTGGTCGGATGCGACAGGCCGCGCAGCGCCAGGATGAACAGGATGCCGGAGACCAGGTAGAGGAAGGAAGCGAGGTTCACGTTCACGTCACTTGTCCTTCTTCTTGTACATGGCCAGCATGCGCTGGGTGACGAGGAAGCCGCCGAAGATGTTGACCGAGGCCAGCACCAAGGCGACGAAGCCGAAGCCGGTGGCAAGGCCGGAAGCGGCGATGCCGACGGCAAGCAGCGCGCCGACCACGATGACCGACGAGATGGCGTTGGTGACGGCCATCAAAGGCGTGTGCAGTGCCGGGGTCACCGACCACACGACGTAGTAGCCGACGAAGATCGCCAGAACGAAGATGGCGAAGCGGAACACGAACGGGTCGATCGCCCCGCCCGAAGCGGCATGGGCGACATTGCCCGCGGCTTCGACGGCGGCTTGCGAATTGGCCAGATCCTGGACGCCCAGACGCACGGCGGCAACCGCCTGGTCGAGCTGGTCGAGGGCTTTCTGAAGACCTTCCATCACGCGTCTCCCTCAGATGACTTCTTTGCGCCGGTTCTGGACGCAGCAGGCTTCTTTGCCGCTGCAGGCTTTTCCGATTTGGCAGCCGCCTTCTTCGGCGCAGCCTTGGCAGCACCGTCGGTCGCCGGGTCGTCGCCGCGGTTCTGGCCCGCAACGATCGGCTTTGGTTTTTCCGCTGCAGTCGACGCCGCAGCCGCCGCATTGGCGAAGTTGGGGTGAACCACCTTGCCGCCATCGGTCAGCATCGTCGCCTTGACCAGCTCGTCGTCGCGGTTGATGGCGATCTGCTTGGCGCCCTTGTCGATCAGCGTCTCGAGGAAGGCAAACAGGTTCTTGGCGTAGAGCAGCGACGCCGACGCCGCGACCCGGCCCGGCACGTTGAGATGGCCGACGATCTTGACCCCGTTGGCCGTGGTGACCACCTTGCCGGGCACAGCACCTTCGACATTGCCGCCGCGTTCGACGGCGAGGTCGACCAGCACCGAACCCGGCTTCATCGAAGCGACCACCTGGGCCGACACCAGCTTCGGCGCCGGACGGCCCGGGATCAGAGCGGTGGTGATGACGATGTCCTGCTTGGCGATGTGCTCGGCAGTCAGCGCCGCCTGCTTGGCCTGATACTCCTTCGACATCTCCTTGGCGTAGCCGCCAGCGGTCTCGGCGGCCTTGAACTCCTCGTCCTCGACGGCGAGGAACTTGGCGCCGAGCGAGGCGACCTGTTCCTTGACCGCCGGACGCACGTCCGTGGCCGTCACGATGGCGCCCATGCGGCGCGCGGTGGCGATCGCCTGCAGGCCGGCGACGCCGACACCCATGATGAACACCTTGGCAGCCGGCACCGTGCCGGCAGCGGTCATCATCATCGGCAGCGCCCGGTCATATTCGGAGGCGCCGTCGATGACAGCCTGGTAGCCGGCGAGGTTCGCCTGCGACGACAACACGTCCATCACCTGGGCACGCGTGATGCGCGGCATGAACTCCATGGCAAAGGCGGTCACGCCTGCCTTGGCCATCGCCGCGACCGCCGCGTCATGGCCATAAGGATCCATGGTGGCGAGCACGGCAGCGCCCGATTTGTAGGTCTTGAGCTCGGCCTCGCTCGGCCGCCGCACCTTCAGCACCACATCGGCCTTGGCCGCATCCGCAGCCTTGCCGATCTTTGCACCCGCAGCCTGGTAATCGGCATCGGTGATGCGCGACAAGGTCCCTGCCCCAGCCTCGACAATCACATCGAAGCCAAGTGCCGCCAGGCGTTTCACCGTCTCCGGCGA
>NZ_JAMSHL010000052.1:0-2401 GCF_026521175.1 Aminobacter sp. MET-1
CTACCCCGCCGTACGCTCGGGTCCACCGCAACCGAGCTTGATCCTTCAGCCAGGGCTGCTTTTGCCTGGCATGGAGCGCTATCATGTGCCGGGTCGGGGGGCGGCGCTGATCGACATCGAGGCGGGCGACCGCGTGAGCGTGCGCAATCTCGAGGGCGGCCAGGCCTGCGAATTGGTGGCGTTCGACGCTGCCGGCCGCGCCGATCCGGGCATTCTGGGCACGCGTTCGAACAGCGATGCCGCGGGCCTGAAGGCGCTGCTTGTGGATGGCGACGACAGCCTGCAGAAGTTCCGTCTGGGTCTCGCCCGCCGCAAGCTCGAGCTTGGCCGGGCCGAAGCGGTGCGCTTCTTCGATGGCTCGACGCCCGCCGGCACCGAAGAGAGCTTTGTCGTCACACGCCCGGGGTCGCTGGTGGTTGCCGCGCCCGGCAGCCCGATGGCGGTCGACGGCCAGGACACCTCGACGCCGCTGGTGGTGATGATCAAGCGGGCAACGGTGCGGGCCGCCTCCGGCCGTTCCGACCTGCCCGATCCGCTCGCCGAGCCGGTGCTCGATCTCAGGGTCAAGTCGAAGACGGCCGAGAGCTTCTTCGTCAAGGCCGGCGACTACATCCAGATCATCGACGTCGACGGTCGTCAGTGCACCGACTTCCAGTGCTTCTCGGCCCGCAAGCTCGACAAGGGCCGCGACCTCGCGCTCGACGTCACCGCCACCCGCTCGCTGATGGGCCATGCCTATCCGATGCCGGGCCTGCATGCGAAGTATTATGATCAGGATTTCGAGCCGCTGGTCGAGGTCATCCAGGACACCTGCGGCCGCCATGATGCGTTTGCGCTCGCCTGCTACGCCAAATATTACGACGACATCGGTTATCCCGGCCACGTCAACTGCTCGGAGAACTTCAACGGCGCGCTCACGCCGCATGGGGTCAATGCCCGCGCCGGCTGGATGGCGGTCAACTTCTTCTTCAACACCGGCATCGATGCCCATGGCGTGATGTATTCGGACGAACCCTGGTCGCGGCCGGGCGACTATGTGCTGTTGCGCGCCCTGACCGACATCGTCTGCGTCTCCTCCGCCTGCCCCGACGACACCACGCCATCCAATGGCTGGAACCTCACCGACATCCACGTCCGGACCTATTCCGGCGCCAACACATTCCAGCGCGCGATCGCCAGACGCACGACCCCGGAGGCCGAACCCAAGATGACCCGCGAGACCGCCTTCCATCAGAGCTTTGCCAAGCACACCCGCAACTTCATCGAATACAAGGGCTTCTGGCTGCCGCAGGAGTTCGCCAAGGAAGGCGCCATCGAGGAATACTGGGCCTGCCGCACCAAGGCGGTGGTGATGGATCTTTCCGCCCTGCGCAAGTTCGAGGTCACCGGCCCCGACGCCGAAGCTTTGATGCAGTACACGCTGACCCGCGACGTCAAGAAGCTCGGCGTCGGCCAGGTCGTCTACACCGCCATGTGCTACGAGCATGGCGGCATGATCGACGACGGCACCTTGCTCAGGCTCGGCAAGGACAACTTCCGCTGGATCTGCGGCGACGACTATTCCGGTGTGTGGCTGCGCGAGGTGGCGGAGAAGCTCGGCCTCAAGGTGCTTGTCCGCTCCTCCACCGACCAGATGCACAACATCGCGGTACAGGGTCCCAACAGCCGCGATATCCTGAAAGAGATCGTCTGGACGCCGCCGCACCAGCCGGCACTGTCCGAACTCGAATGGTTCCGCTTCACCATCGGTCGCATCGGCGATGCGACGGGTGTGCCCATCGTCGTTTCCCGCACCGGCTACACCGGCGAACTCGGCTATGAGGTCTGGTGCCATCCGCGCGATGCCGAAAAGGTCTTCGACGCGGTGTGGGAAGCGGGCCAGCCGCATGGGCTGAAGCCGATGGGTTTTGCCGCCCTCGACATGGTGCGCATCGAGGCCGGCCTGATCTTTGCCAATTACGAGTTCTCCGACCAGACCGACCCGTTCGAGGCCGGCATCGGCTTCACCGTGCCGCTGAAGACCAAGACCGACGACTTCATCGGCCGCGACGCGCTGATCAAGCGCAAGGACAATCCGATCCACAAGCTTGTCGGCCTCGACATCGACGCCAATGTCGCTGTCGGCCATGGTGATTGCGTCCATATCGGCCGCGCCCAGATCGGCATCGTCACCTCGTCGATGCGCTCGCCGATCCTCAACAAGAACATCGCACTCGCCCGCGTCGAGGCACACCATGCCGAGGTCGGCACCGAGGTCGAGGTCGGCAAGCTCGACGGCCAGCAAAAGCGCCTGCCGGCAAAAATCGTGCCCTTCGCCCACTACGACCCCAAGAAGGAACGCCCGCGGTCCTAAGCCAAACAAACCTCTGGCCAACAACCAAAAGCCCCGCAAACGCGGGGC
>NZ_JAMSHL010000053.1:0-2164 GCF_026521175.1 Aminobacter sp. MET-1
CCCCCCAGATACCCGTCGAACCAAACGTCCCGTCAACAAAGAGCCTGACGACCAAGCGACAGTTGTCAGCGCGGGGCGAAACGAGATCCTTTGAAGCGGCTTACCGGGACTTTGCGCAAACGGCACGGATCTGACGGCGCTGTCATCCGGGAAGAGCGTTCACCGGTTGAGATAAAGCCGGTCCCAGTCGGCCATGCGATGGGCATTGCCGATTGCCATCGCACATGAAAGCGGCGACGCGATCGGACCGAATACGGTCGACACCAGAATCTTAGGGTGCTGCACGAGCGTGGTACTGCGCATGTCGTCATCCGTTGAGCCCCGGTGCAGCGCGCGGATATCCATCATCACAACGTCGCCGGCCCTGACTTCGACGCGAACTATGTCGTCCTCAGTGTCAGCCAGGCATTCCAGAGCGGCATCGTCCAAGGGCAAGGGCGACAGGTGCGACCGCGGCACGAGGCGCAAGCTTGAACCATCCTGCAGATAGACCAGCGCCTTGAGACAGACGCCAGCTTCTTCCGACCAGGGGTCGCATTGATCGAGGAAATGGCTGTAGCGGCCGCGCAGCAGATCGGTATGCCAATGCTGGGAGCGGTTGACAGTGATGTCGCTGAGGCCGAGCGCATAATATGGCGTGTCGCCGTAACAGGCAGTCAGGAACCGCGCCAGCCTGTCGTTTCCGGCGATCCGGGTGTGAACGGCCGTCAATGACGGAAAGCGATGGAACCCGGCAAGGTGGTATGAGTGGGAGATGTCCCGTGTCCGGCCCATTCGGCCGAGATTCTCGGTGGTAGCCGTGCGGAATATTTCGATTTCGGCCTCGCTGAAGACGGACGGCAGAACACAGTACCCTTGCTCCCGGCATTGCTCGGTCAGTGTCATATCCATGCCAATCCATCCATGCCGATCATCGGGGCCGACGCCTGTTGGCCCGCCGCATCTTGATGCCCGCGCGTAACCGTTCGACGACGCCGCGGCTGTCCGGTTCGCCCCAGATGCGCCGATTGCGCCACAAGTCGTTGTAGTTGTTGCCTCCGGAAGCAACCAGGTCGCTGAATTCGCCCTCCCTCGTCTTGTTGCGGATAGCCACCACTTCGCCGGTGGGCATCACCTTGACGATATTTACCCGGCCGGTGCCGTCGATGTTCAGGCGCGGCGAGTCGCCGAACGCAATGGAAGTCCAGTTGGAAGTCTCTGCGAGGACGCGTCCGAACATGTAGGGGCCGGTCGGTTCCAGCGACGAATGGCCGTAGAAGCGCATATTGCAATGCTCGACGATGCGGTCGATCGCACGCTCCAGTACCGGGTTGCCGGCCTCTGCATAGATGACGGCGTTGCTCACGGCCCACGACGGATGGCCTGCAATGTCGCGAAAGACCACCATGTCGTGACGCGCATCGATCTCGATGGGGCGGAGATGGAGATAGGACAAGTCGGAGTACAAGCCGCCATAGGTATGCAGCAGGCAATAGCGGGCAAGATCCGCCTTGTATGCATAGGGCGCCAGCGCCTGATAGGCGTCCAGCACCGCCGCGGGATAGGTGTCGGCAAGAAACGCAACCAGCTCCCTGTTGCCGTAACGCCGGTATTCAGCGTCGGGATAGACAGCCCTGAGCGAGTCGACGTTACGTGCGAAGGTGTCGGTTGTTGCCGCCACGGGCTGCTCTTCATCGGTGATCATGATCTGGAAGAGCCGCTGCGGCCTGGTCGACATCCATTACCCCTGAAACGCTTGCCCCGCTTTCTCGGGCTGCAATGCGCAGCAGGTCAAGAGATATCTGCAAGGGCGCTAATTTGGATATTGCGGCGATCAGCACGGTAGAGCCCTGTCTCCTAAGCTCCCGCGTAGGATGAACCGATGTCATCCCATTTTCGCTGAAGATAGTTTGCGTTGAACTGGCCACAGGCGAGCGCCCGCCAGGCGGAGGCATGGTTCATGGCAGAGCCAAGCCGAGTTCTCTAAGGTGGCGTGATGCCACTGCGCGCGTGCCTAACACTCTCAGTGAGATTGCCTTGCCTAGGAATGTTGTGGTGGCGGTCGTGAAATGGAGCACCTGCTCTTCCGAGTTGGCCGACCTCATGCCGGCGAGGCGGTTATTGTCGTCACGCCGACGCCGGGTGGGTTCGGTCCTGGATGAGTCTGCTGCCGGTCCATTCTGGA
>NZ_JAMSHL010000054.1:0-1974 GCF_026521175.1 Aminobacter sp. MET-1
AACGTGCCCGTCGGCACCCACAAGGCGCGCGCCTTCCTGTTCCGCAACGGCCTGTTCATCAAGGAAACCTCGACCCAGCTCGCCATCGTCAAGTCCGGCTTCGAGCAGACCATCTTCCGCTTCGCCTCCGACCACGGCTTCGGCTACGGCCTCTTTGCCATCGGCCTCGCAATGCTCACGGGATGGCTCGGAAGGATCATCTTCAGGAAGGATTGACGCGGCGGCGATCCAGCCGCACGTCCTTGGCCCTGTCGACCTCAGCCGTTGGCGCGGATGAAGGCGTCGATATCGGCCCGTATCGGCATGGAAGGTGCGGTGCCGGGCTTCTGCACTGAAAGGGCTGCAACCGCTGCACCAAAACGGACTGCATCGACCGGGCTGCGGCCTTCGGATATGGCTACGGCGAAACCGCCGTTGAACGCATCTCCCGCTCCCGTCGTGTCGACGACCCTGGTTACCTTGAAGGCCGGGACAAAATGCGTGCCGGCCTCGCCGTGCAGCAACGCACCCTTTGCGCCCAATGTGATCAGCGCATTGCGCGCGCCGCGCCTGACCAGGCTGGCTGCCGCCTGAAGGGCGCCCTCGTCTGTTGCCGTATCGATCCCGGTCAATGCCGCGGCTTCAGTCTCGTTCGGGGTGACGAAATCGCAATTGACGTAGATGGCATCGTCGACCGGCATCGCGGGCGCCGGATTGAGGATGGTGATGACGCCGTGGCTGCGCGCCAGGCGAAGGCCTTCGATGGCCGTTTCGATGGGCTGCTCGAACTGGGTGACGAAGACCTTGGCGCGGCTGATCAGCCCTTCCGCGGCACGGACATCGGCGGGGCTCAGATTGGCCGCAGCGCCACTCTCGATGATGATCGCATTGTCGCCCGTTTCCGAAGAGACGAAGATGAACGCCGCCCCCGTCGGCGCGACCGTGTCGATCAGCACGTGTGACGTGTTCACCCCGTCCCGCGACCAGGTCTGTCTGGCCATCTCGCCGAAAGAATCCTGCCCGACACGGGTTATCATCGCGGACCGCGCGCCGGCGCGTGCGGCTGAAATGACCTGGTTGGAGCCCTTGCCGCCCGGCCCCATAGCAAAACCTTGGCCAAGCAGCGTCTCGCCGACGACGGGCAGCCGCTCGGCCTTGAATGCCAGGTCGGCGACAAAGGTTCCAAGGACGACGATATCGGCACGATCCATCAACATATCTCCCTTTCCGTGAATGTCAGCGCAGGAACCTGGCAGCCGCCAGCCGCAGGCATTGTTCGAATGCCTGATGGTCGGTGTACAGCGCCTCGACTGCCACCTCGCGCGTGACGATCGTGCCGCCCCGCGCCTCGATGCCGCCGTCGAGCATGAGATTGTCGATCATCTCGAAATCTTCGACGGCCAGTCCGTCCGGCCCGCGCGGCCTGCCCTGCGCGTCGGCCTCGATGCGCCCGGCATAGAGCCCCGCGACACGGGCATAGTGATCACCAACCATGTTGGAAAACGCATAGGCCGGGCAGCCGCGGGCGCACATGAAGCCAAGCTCGAAGGCCGTGCCGATATCTGCCGCGATGCCACGGAACGGCGTCAGATTGGCGATGATCATGTCGGCGCTCGTCATCAGGCGCTCGTTGATCGAGCTGATGGCAAGCCCCTTCGCCCGCTTGGTGTCGGTCGCCGGCACTTCGAGATCGCCGGGAGAGACCGGGACGAAGCCGTAGCGCCTGGTCAACTCGATCTTGCGATCAAGCACCTCGCGCGCGTTGGGCAGGAAGACTTCGGGGCCGGCAAGATAGATTTTCATGAATGCATGCTCTCGTGATTTGCGGGATTAGAGCAGTAGGGGAATAAGGCAGTAAGGCAGAGTTTTTGCTCCACTCCCCTACTCCTTACTGCCTCACTCCCCTCAGTCGCCGTACGGGACCCAGACGTTTTTGACCTCGATGGCACGGCGGAGGAAGGCTTCGCCCTGGGCGGTTGGCCAGTCGAGGCAACG
>NZ_JAMSHL010000055.1:0-1823 GCF_026521175.1 Aminobacter sp. MET-1
CAGCCGGTGGCGAGAGCGGGAGCGATCTTCCAGGCCAGCATCAGAAGCGGAAAGTTCCACGGGATGATCTGGCCGACGACACCCACTGCCTTGCGGCCGGGAAATTCCTTGTCGAGCGCCTGGGCCCAGCCGGCATGGTGGATGAAGTGGCGGATCGCCAGGGGCACGTCGATGTCGCGGCTTTCGCGGATCGGCTTGCCATTGTCGAGGCTTTCCAGCACCGCAAACAGCCGCTGGTGGCGCTGCATGGCGCGGCCGATGGCATAAAGCACCTTGGCCCGCTCGTAACCCGAAGCAGCACTCCACTTCGGCAGCGCCTTGCGGGCGGCAGCCACAGCTGCCTCGATGTCGGCGGCAGAGGCGTCAGAGACCTTTGCCAGCAGCTTGCCGGTGGAGGGATCCGACGTGTCGAAGCTCTTGCCGTCGATGCCGGCGCGCCAGTCGCCCGCGATGAACAGCGACTTCGAGAAGTCGCGGCCAGCGAGCCAGGCATCGGCTTCCGTGCGGGCCTCGGGGGCTGGGGCGTAATCCATAGCGTGGTATCGTTCGAGGATGTTCATGAGAGGCTCCGGACTCTGCGGCGCGAGGATCGGGCGGGGAGCGCTTTACGTTGCCCCCCTCTGGCCTGCCGGCCATCTCCCCCACAAGGGGGGAGATCAGCTGTGCTTGCGGCCTTCGCCAAATTGAGATGCTGTCGGTTCAGAAAAGACAAAATCGGTGCTGCCGAATGGCTGCCGACCGCCGAACTGCTGATCTCCCCCCTTGTGGGGGAGATGGCCGGCAGGCCAGAGGGGGGCAACGTAGAACTCGGCATGGCCAGGTCTAGCTGCTCACGCCATGGCGTGGCGGTGGTTGGCCGAGTAGCGGCCGCTGACATGGTGCTCGAGCTGGCGTTCGATGTCGGTCAGAAGGCTCGACGCGCCGAAGCGGAACAGCTCGGGTTCGAGCCACGGCCGGCCGAGCTCTTCCTTCATCAGCACCAGCCAGTCGAGCGAGACCTTTGCCGTCGAGATGCCGCCGGCCGGCTTGAAGCCGATGAGATAGCCGGTCTGCTCGTGATAGGCGCGGATGGCCCTGACCATGGCGAGGCCGACGGGCAGCGTCGCATTGACGCTTTCCTTGCCGGTCGAGGTCTTGATGAAGTCGGCGCCCGCCATCATCGCCACCATCGAGGCGAGCGTGACATTGCGCAAAGTGGCGAGATCGCCGGTGCCGAGGATGACCTTCAGATGCGCCTCGCCGCAGGCGGCGCGCATCTGCTTGATCTCGTCATAGAGTTCCTGCCACCTGGCACCGAATACCAGCCCGCGCGGAATGACGACGTCGATCTCGTCGGCGCCGTCGGCGACCGACGCCTCGATCTCGGCGAGACGGCTCGACAAGGGCGCCAGGCCATGCGGGAAAGCCGTCGACACCGCCGCGACATGGATGCCCGAACCCTTCACCGCCTCGACGGCCGTCGCCACAAACGGATGATAGACGCAGACCGCCGCCGGGCGGATCACCACCTCGCCCAGCCCGAGCGCCTCGACAAGATCGCGCCGCAGCGGGTTCAGCGCCTTGGCGCAGAGCCGCCGTACACGCTCGTCGGTGTCGTTGGAGTTGAGCGTCGTCAGGTCCATCAGCGAGATCGACCGCAACAGCCACGCCGCCTGGTTGTCGGCCTTGATCGAACGCCGTTTGGTCAGTGTGCCGACCCGTCGCTCCAGCGCCGAGCGGTTGACGCTGCGCATCGATTCCAGAAAGCCAAGATCCAGCGCCATGCCGGGATTGCGGGCAATGGCGTGCGTCTCGGCCGCGTTCGCAGCCAGGCGCGAAGGCAA
>NZ_JAMSHL010000056.1:0-1608 GCF_026521175.1 Aminobacter sp. MET-1
GGGCAGCTGGTCGGACGTGACAGGGCTTGCGGTCGAGGGCGGGCAGCTGAAGCTTGCGAGCGCTTCAGGCGCGGTTGCGCTGCGCGACGCAAAACAGTTCGCCGGCTATCGTGGCGAGGCAAAGAATCCCGACGCGGTGCTGCTGGTGAAGAATGGCCTGCATGTCGAGGTCGTGGTCGACAGGGAGAGTGCGATCGGCAAGTCCGATCCGGCCGGCATCTCCGACATGATCCTGGAATCTGCGCTGACCACCATCCAGGACTGCGAGGATTCGGTCGCGGCCGTGGACGCCGAAGACAAGGTTGCCGTCTACCGCAACTGGCTCGGCCTGATGAAGGGCGATCTGTCTGAAACCTTCGACAAGGGCGGCAGGCCGGTTACCCGCAAGCTCAATGCCGACCGTGAGTACACCGGCGCCGATGGCAGGACTGTCTCGCTGCCCGGCCGCTCCTTGATGCTGGTGCGCAATGTCGGCCACCTGATGACCAATCCTGCGATCCACGACCGCGACGGCCACGAGGTGCCCGAGGGCATCATGGATGCGGCTGTTACCGCTTTGATCGCCCTGCACGACGTCGGCGCCCATGGCCGCCGCATGAACAGCCGTGCCGGTTCGATGTATGTCGTCAAGCCGAAGATGCATGGCCCCGAGGAAGTGGCCTTTGCGGTGGAGATCTTCGACCGCGTCGAACGCCTGGTCGGCATGCCCAGAAAGACTATCAAGATGGGCATCATGGACGAGGAGCGGCGCACCACCGTCAACCTTAGGGAGTGCATCCGTGCCGCCAAGGAACGCGTGGTGTTCATCAACACCGGCTTCCTCGACCGCACCGGCGATGAGATCCACACCTCGATGGAAGCCGGCCCGATGGTGCGCAAGGGCGACATGAAGCAGGCGCCGTGGATCAATGCCTATGAGGCCTGGAATGTCGACACCGGGCTCGAATGCGGCCTGTCGGGCCATGCCCAGATCGGCAAGGGCATGTGGGCGATGCCCGATCTGATGGCAGCGATGCTGGAGCAGAAGATCGCCCATCCGAAGGCCGGCGCCAACACAGCCTGGGTGCCGTCGCCGACGGCAGCGACGCTGCATGCCACCCACTACCACAAGGTCGACGTGCACCAGGTGCAGGCCGAGCTGAAGAGCCGGCCCAAGGCGCGTCTCGACGACATCCTGTCGGTGCCTGTGGTCGTTCGTCCCAACTGGACGCCCGACGAGATCCAGCGCGAGCTCGACAACAACGCGCAAGGCATTCTCGGCTATGTCGTGCGCTGGATCGACCAGGGCGTCGGCTGCTCGAAGGTTCCAGACATCAACGACGTCGGGCTGATGGAAGACCGCGCCACCTTGCGCATTTCCTCCCAGCACATCGCCAACTGGCTGCGTCATGACGTCTGCTCGCACATCCAGGTGATGGACTCGCTGCAGCGCATGGCAGCCATCGTCGACCGCCAGAATGTCGGCGATCCGCTCTACCGACCGATGGCGCCCGAGTTCGACCAGTCGACCGCCTTCCGCGCCGCCTGCGATCTCGTCTTTGAAGGCCGCGCCCAGCCCAATGGCTACACCGAACCGGTGCTCCACAAGCGCAGGCTCGAGCTCAAGGC
>NZ_JAMSHL010000057.1:0-1589 GCF_026521175.1 Aminobacter sp. MET-1
ATGGCCGAATTCAAGACCGATATCCAGATTGCGCGTGGCGCGAAGAAGAAGCCGATCCAGGAGATCGGTGCGAAGATCGGCATTCCGAACGAGCATTTGCTGCCTTACGGCCATGACAAGGCAAAGATCTCGGCCGAGTTCATCGCCAATGCGCGCAAGAACAAGGACGGCAAGCTGATCCTGGTCACCGCCATCAACCCGACGCCGGCCGGCGAAGGCAAGACCACGACCACGGTAGGCTTGGGCGACGGCTTGAACCGCATCGGCAAGAAGGCGATCGTCTGCATCCGCGAAGCCTCGCTCGGGCCGAACTTCGGCGTCAAGGGCGGTGCCGCCGGCGGCGGTTATGCCCAGGTCGTGCCGATGGAGGACATGAACCTCCACTTCACCGGCGACTTCCACGCCATCACCACCGCCCACAATCTTTTGTCGGCGCTGATCGACAACCACATCTACTGGGGCAACGAGCTTAACATCGACACCCGCCGCGTCGTCTGGCGCCGCGTCATGGACATGAACGACCGGGCGCTGCGCGAGATCAACTGCTCGCTCGGCGGCGTCGCCAACGGTTTTCCGCGTGAAGCCGGCTTCGACATCACGGTTGCTTCCGAAGTCATGGCGATCCTGTGCCTGGCCACCGACCTCAAGGATCTCGAAAAGCGCCTCGGCGACATCATCGTCGCCTATCGCCGCGACAAGAGTGCCGTCTATGCCCGCGACCTCAAGGCCGACGGCGCCATGGCCGTGCTTCTGAAGGACGCCGTGCAGCCGAACCTGGTGCAGACGCTGGAAAACAACCCGGCCTTCGTCCATGGCGGCCCCTTCGCCAACATCGCCCATGGCTGCAACTCGGTGGTCGCCACCACCACCGCGCTGAAGCTTGCCGACTATGTCGTCACCGAAGCCGGCTTCGGCGCTGATCTCGGCGCCGAGAAGTTCTTCGACATCAAGTGCCGCAAGGCGGGCCTGAAGCCGGCAGCCGCCGTCATCGTCGCCACCGTGCGCGCCATGAAGATGAATGGCGGCGTCAAGAAGGAAGACCTTGGCAAGGAAGACGTCGAGGCGGTCAAGCGCGGCTGCGCCAATCTCGGCCGCCACATCGAAAACGTCCGCCAGTTCGGCGTGCCGGCGGTGGTCGCCATCAACCACTTCTATTCCGACACCGACGCCGAGATTGCGGCGATGAAGGACTATGTCGCCAAGATGGGCGAAGAGGCGATCCTGTGCCAGCATTGGGCCAAGGGTTCGGCCGGCATCGAGGATCTGGCCAAGAAGGTGGTCAGCCTGGCCGAAAGCGGCGTCTCGCAGTTCGCCCCGCTCTACCCCGACGACATGAAGCTGTTCGACAAGATCGACACCATCGTCAAGCGCATCTACCGCGGCTCGCAGGCGATCGCCGACAAGAGCGTGCGCGACCAGCTGCATGCGTGGGAACAGGCGGGTTACGGCAACCTGCCGGTGTGCATGGCCAAGACGCAGTACTCATTCTCGACCGACCCCAACCTGCGCGGCGCCCCCGTCGACCATGTGGTGCCGGTGCGTGAGGTCAGGCTGTCGGCCGGCGCCGGCTTCGTCGTCGCCATCTGCGG
>NZ_JAMSHL010000058.1:0-1430 GCF_026521175.1 Aminobacter sp. MET-1
CGGCGGCGCCAAGATCTACTTCAAGCGCGAGGACCTGAACCACACGGGCTCGCACAAGATCAACAACTGCCTGGGCCAGATCCTGCTCGCCAAGCGCATGGGCAAGACCCGCATCATCGCCGAGACCGGTGCCGGCCAGCATGGTGTCGCTTCGGCCACCGTCGCAGCGCGTTTCGGCTTCCCCTGCTTTGTCTATATGGGCGCCACCGACGTCGAGCGGCAGAAGCCCAATGTCTTCCGCATGAAGCTGCTCGGCGCCGAAGTGCGCCCGGTCAGCGCCGGCCACGGCACGCTGAAGGACGCCATGAACGAAGCCTTGCGCGATTGGGTCACCAACGTGCACGACACCTATTATCTGATCGGCACGGCCGCCGGTCCGCACCCCTATCCCGAACTGGTGCGCGACTTCCAGTCGGTGATCGGCTCCGAGGCGCGCCAGCAGGTGCTGGAGCAGGAGGGCCGCCTGCCCGACATGATCGTGGCTGCTGTCGGCGGCGGTTCCAACGCCATCGGCCTGTTCCACCCCTTCCTCGACGACCGCAACGTCAAGATCGTCGGCATCGAAGCCGGCGGACGTGGCCTCGACGGTGTCGAGCACTGCGCCTCGATGAATGCCGGCCGCCCGGGCGTGCTGCACGGCAACCGCACCTATCTTTTGCAGAACGAGGACGGCCAGATCCTCGACGGCCACTCGATCTCGGCCGGCCTCGACTATCCCGGCGTCGGCCCCGAGCATTCGTGGCTGCGCGACACCGGCCGCGTCGACTATCAGCCGATCCTCGACGACGAAGCGCTGGAGGCGTTCCAGCTGACCACCAAGGTGGAAGGCATCATTCCGGCGCTCGAATCGGCGCATGCGATTGCCTATGCGGTGAAGACCGCGCCGACGATGGGCAAGGACAAGGTGATGATCGTCAACCTGTCGGGCCGCGGCGACAAGGACGTGCATACGGTTGCCAAGATGCTGGGCATGGAGATCTGAACATGACGACCACCCGCATCGACCGCCGCATGGCGAAGCTGAAGGCCGAGGGACGCCCGGCACTCGTGACCTATTTCATGGGCGGCGACCCCGACTACGACACCTCGCTGTCGATCATGAAGGCGCTGCCCAAGGCCGGCAGCGACATCATCGAGCTCGGCATGCCGTTCTCCGACCCGATGGCCGACGGCCCGGCGATCCAGGCTGCCGGCCTGCGGGCGCTGAAGGCCGGCCAGACGCTGGCCAGGACGCTCGAGATGGCGCGCGAGTTCCGCAAGGACGACAACGACACCCCGATCGTGATGATGGGCTACTACAACCCTATCTACATCTACGGCGTCGACCGCTTCCTCGCAGATGCAGTCGCCTCGGGCATCGATGGCCTGATCGTCGTCGACCTGCCGCCCGAGATGGACGCCGAACTCTGCATCCCCGCACTCAAGGCAGG
>NZ_JAMSHL010000059.1:0-1337 GCF_026521175.1 Aminobacter sp. MET-1
GCGGCCCAGCTCGGCCTCAAGACGGCGGTTGTCGAACGCGAGCACCTTGCCGGCATCTGCTCCAACTGGGGCTGCATCCCGACCAAGGCGCTGCTGCGTTCGGCCGAAGTGCTGCACCTTGCCGAGCACGCCAAGAACTACGGCCTCAAGCTCGAAGGCTCGATCTCGCCCGACCTCAAGGCCATCGTCGAGCGTTCGCGCGGCATCGCCCAGCGCATGAATGGCGGCGTCGGCTTCTTGATGAAGAAGAACAAGGTCGACGTCATCTGGGGCGAAGCCAAGCTCACCAAGCCCGGCCAGATCGTCGTCTCCAAGTCGTCGAAGAAGCCGATGGAACCGCAGGCGCCGCTGCCCAAGAACACGCTGGGCGAGGGCACCTACTCGGCCAAGCACATCATCGTCGCCACCGGCGCCCGTCCGCGCGCGCTGCCCGGCATCGAGCCCGACGGCAAGCTGATCTGGACCTATTTCGAGGCGATGGTGCCGCCGGAAATGCCCAAGTCGCTGCTTGTCATGGGTTCGGGCGCCATCGGCATCGAGTTCGCCTCGTTCTACCGCACCATGGGCGTCGACGTGACCGTGGTCGAGGTCATGCCTGCCGTCATGCCGGTCGAGGATGCCGAGATCTCAGCCTTCGCCAAGAAGCAGTTCGAAAAGCAGGGCATGAAGATCCATCTCGAGGCCAAGGTCACCAATGTCGAGAAGGGCGCCAATTCGGTCACGGCCCATGTCGAGATGAAGGACGGCAAGATCGAGAAGATCACCGCCGACCGCATGATCTCGGCCGTCGGTGTCCAGGGCAATATCGAAAACATCGGCCTCGAAGCGCTCGGCGTGAAGACCGACCGCGGCTGCATCGTCATCGACGGCTACGGCAAGACCAATGTGCCGGGCATCTATGCCATCGGCGACGTTGCCGGCCCGCCGATGCTGGCCCACAAGGCCGAGCACGAGGCGGTCATCTGCGTCGAGAAGATCGCCGGCCTGCCCAATGTGCACCCGATGGACAAGCTCAAGATCCCGGGCTGCACCTACTGCAATCCGCAGGTCGCCTCCGTCGGCCTGACCGAAGCCAGGGCCAAGGCCGAAGGCAAGGACATCCGCGTCGGCCGCTTCCCCTTCGTCGCCAACGGCAAGGCGATCGCGCTCGGCGAGGACCAGGGCATGGTCAAGACGATCTTCGACAAGAAGACCGGCCAGCTGCTCGGCGCGCACCTCGTCGGCGCTGAAGTCACCGAGCTGATCCAGGGTTTTGTCGTGGCGATGAACCTGGAGACGACCGAAGAAGAGCTGATGCACACCATCTTCCCGCATCCGACGATCTCGGAAACGATGAA
>NZ_JAMSHL010000005.1:0-354163 GCF_026521175.1 Aminobacter sp. MET-1
GTAGCTCAGTTGGTAGAGCAGCTGACTCTTAATCAGCGGGTCACAGGTTCGATCCCTGTCGCACCCACCACTTCTTCTCCAAACAATCAAATACTTCCGCTGATCTTTCGGCTCCGGTCATCCGGAGCGCGGAATGCGGTTTTCAGGCATTGTGCCTCATGTCGGCGATGCTGAGCCTGCGTATCCAGGCCGTGGCATCGATGATGCCGCCCCAGCCGAGCAGAGGCCTTGCCGGCATTTGAGGGGTGGACAGGCGAAAGTGTGTTGGCTATATGCCGGCCACGGTCGCTGAAACGACGGTGTGGGTGCGTAGCTCAGTTGGTAGAGCAGCTGACTCTTAATCAGCGGGTCACAGGTTCGATCCCTGTCGCACCCACCACTTCTTCCCCAAATAAATCAAATATTTCTGCTGATCTTCTGGTTCTTCATCTGCAGAACGCGAAGTGCGGTTTTCGTGCCTTAGGCACTATGTGAGGCGACGCGGACTTTGCGGAGCCGCGCAACCAGGCGGCGTCATCGACGCCGGCCGGCAGAGCGGGGGCTTTGCGGTTCGATCAGCCGCGCGTCTTTTGGCTTGCTGAGAGAGCTCCTACCGGCACTGGCGCCTTCTGGCCGCGTCGATTGCCGCCTGCTGCTGGCGAAGGCGCTCGATCCGCGCGCTCTGGCGTTCCTCGATGAGCCCAACGGCCTTGGCGCCGCCGGGCGCCCAGACGGGCACGTTCCAATGGGCGACCTTGCCCCTGCTGATGGCGGTTGTCGAAATACCCTTTGCGGCATCGCCCATCGCCACATTGAGATCGGCGCAGGACATCGTGTCGTATCGGGACGCATCGATCCGGGTGGAAGAGCCTGCCTGCGACGCGCAGCCCGCCGCCGAAAGCAGAACAAGGGACAGGATGGTTCCGAGGAAGCCTTGTGCCATCGCCTTCATGGCCCAAGCCTAACAAGGCTGGGCGGCAATTGGAACCGCCCGGCGGATTGGCACCTGCACCGCAACTGCCAGCGTGCCCGATGGTCGCGGATTTGGCGCTGCAGCGACGCTTGACCTGGATCAAGGATGCTGTGCCTTGATCGGTCATCCTATCATTGTCGCATGTGGCATGCTTACAGTTCGGGCCAGCCTGAATTTTTGCGATCAGGATTGAACCATTCGCCTCGTGGCAGGTTTCGGGGAACCGTCAGTGAAATTGGAGAACGATATGGTCGACGCCCCCAGTGCCTTCAGCCTGCCGCAGCGCTTCATTCATTGGGGCATGGTCCTGCTCATCGGCTTCAACCTCCTGTTTGCTGACGGCATGAGCAGGTGGGGGCACCTGGTGCGGCGAGGGGAGACGCCGACAGCCGATCAGGTGGCGTCGGCGAACATCCACGCCTATGTCGGCATCGCTATCCTCGGGCTTGCCGCGCTGCGACTGATGTTGCGGCTGGTCCAGGGGGCGCCTGAGGAGCCGCCGGGCGAGCCGCCACTGCTCAAGCTTGCCTCAAAAGTCAGCCATGTCGCGTTCTACGCGTTGTTCTTCGCCATGCCGCTGTCGGGCATCGCCGCCTATTACTTCGGCGCGCAAGCGGTCGGGTCCATTCACTCAGGGCCGCTGAAGATGCTGATGTGGGTGCTGATCGGCATTCACGTTGCCGCGGCATTGCTGCACCAGTTCTACTGGCGGACCGACGTCATGAAGCGGATGACCACCGGGTGACCCGACAGATCAGGCCAGGGCCCGATTGCAGTCGCATGGCTGCCTGATTCATGCCGGATTGCCGATGCATGAAGTCAGTCGAAGGGACTCAACGATTCCACGTATTTAGGATGCGATGGATCGTTTTTGCCTGCCGCGCATTTTTACTCCGGTGGGCAATTCAATCTGTTTCGGAGTGACGGTGATGAAGAAATTGGTTTTGAGTCTTGCTCTTCTGGTGCCGCTTGCCGCCTGTTCCCAGACCGAGCAGGGGGCCGCCATCGGTGGCCTCGGCGGCGCTGCGATCGGCAGTGCTGTTGCTGCACCTGGTAACCGCGCCGAAGGCGCACTTGTCGGCGGTGCCGTGGGCGCCGTTGCCGGCGCGCTGATCGGCCGTGCCAACGAGCCAAACCAGTGCCGCTATCGCGATCGTTATGGCCAGATCTACCTTGCGGCGTGCCCGCGCGGCTATTGATCCCAGAGCAATCCGCTATCTGAACGTGTCCCGAAGGTGCCGATGCATCTTCGGGATTTTTTTGTCTCCCAGGTGCGAGATGAAAAGCGGCTGATTTATCTCTCTGTTTTTGAACGGTTTTGTAGTTCTGGTGAAGCTCCGGAGCGTGGTCGGCCCTGCCCACTGCGCCGGTTTTCCATAGCGGGTCGAGGGACAATTTGCTCATGGCAGCGCACCGGTGAGCAAGGCGTTTCACAATTTTGCCAAAATTAGCAATCGACAAAGTCTATTAATTTTATAGACTAACGGCATGATGGAGATTGCGATGGCACAGACCCAGTATCTCTCGAGCGGCCGTTCCGCCCAGGTGGCGGTCGCCGCCGGCAAGCCGGTCAGCCTTGCACGGCTCGCTTCCTATCTCGTTTTCACGGTGTCGTTCTGCTTCACCGTGGCAATCGTGGTCGGCCTGGTCCACTAGAGCGGCCGTCATTTGCGCCCGCAGGTGGGTGCCAATGCTCTCAACCCAACCGATGAAGGCTTTTTTCGAGTAACGCGTGAACCGGCGCGGGCGGCGCCTCAACGATTCCAGACAAGATGAAGGAGTTTGCGATGCAGATCGACTTCACCCATTGCCCGGGCGGCGTTGCCGACAGCGAAGAACTTCACCCATCCTTCTTTTCGGACACAGCACTTGCGGTGCAGCGCCTCCGGCAGATCGAGGACGCCGGTTTCAGCCGCGTCCTGGTCGACGACATGGCTGGGTTGCTGGCCAACATGGATCTGGCGCTGCTCGCCTTGCGCGCCACTGGCTCGCTCGGGGTGCTGGTTTCGCACTGGCCGGGCATCGTAGCCCCGGTCGTTGCTGCCCGGCAGTTCGCCGCACTCGAACAATTGGGAGCGGGGAGGCTGTCGTTGCGCGTGCCCTCGCACCGCAACTGGCGTGAGGTACACGAGGACGACGATCTCGTCGGCAATCTCGGCCGCACCGACGAATATCTCACGCTGCTCAAGCGGCTGTGGGCCAATGCAGCCCCATTCGATCATGAGGGCGCATTCTATCGCGTGCATGCCGGCTTCGTGCCGCTCAAGCCGGTTTCTGGCATTGAACTGCCGCTCCAGCTAGGCGGGCTGTCGGGCATCGCGCTCAAGGTCGCCGGCAGGCATGCAGACCGGTTCGAGCTTCCGGCGGACAGCCTGCAAGAGACCGTCCGCCTGATCGGTCGCGTGAAGGTCGCGGCGGAACCTTTTGGCCGCGCCGGCCGGATCCGTTTCTCGCTGCCTGTCCAGGCCGACGAGGGACGTGACGACTGGCATCTCGGACGATCGCCGGAAGCCTGGATTGGACGGCTAGCCGCCTTCGTAGAGGCGGGAGTGACGGATTTCATCGTCCACGGCCTCGACGACGCCGATGCCATCGGCGCCTTCGGTCGCAAGGTCATCCCGCAGCTGCGCAAGACCTTCAAGCGGCACGAGCACCGCCCACCGGCCTATCGCGGCCACCCGGTGCAGCTGCGCCGGGTCGTCTAGGCCGCGGGGGCGGCCGGTCATGATGAAACGTGATCCCGGGCCGCATCAGCGGGCACCGCACCTTCGGCCTTGTCCGCTTCGGTCACCGATGTCAGCCGCTTGAGGCAGCGGCCGGCCCAGCTGTTGAAGTCGTCCATGAAGGTGAACACCACCGGCACCACCACCAGGCTGAGCAGGGTCGAGGTGATCAGCCCGCCGATGACGGCGACAGCCATCGGCGCGCGGAAGCCGGCATCGGCACCGAAACCGATGGCCGCGGGCATCATGCCCGCGACCATGGCGATGGTCGTCATGACGATCGGCCGGGCGCGGGTGGCGCCCGCCTTGATCAGCGCTGCATGACGATCCAGCCCCTCGGCCTGGTTGTCGATGACGTTGTCGACGATCAGGATCGAGTTCTTGCAGACGATGCCCATCAGCATCAGGATGCCGATGGTCGACGACAGGTCGATTGCCGCGCCATAGAGCATCAGCGCGATCGCCGCGCCGCCCAGCGACAGCGGCAGGGCGACCAGAATGGTGACGGGCTGTAGGAAATTCCGGAACAGCAGGACGAGCACCGCTATCACCATGGCGATGCCGGCCAGCAGCGCCATGGCGAAGCCCCTGAACATCTCGTACATTTCCTGGGAGGCGCCATATTTGACGTTGGTGACCGAGATCGGAAGGTTCTTCAGGGCCGGCAGGTTCTGGACCGCCGCCATGGCATCGCCGAGCGTGACGCCGTTGAGATTGGCCTCGACCGACAGCAGGCGCTTGCCGTTGAGGCGCTCGACATTGCCTTCCTCCGCACCGAAATGGATGTCAGCAACGGCCACGAGCGGAATGGTCTTGCCGCCAGTGGTCGCAATCGGCAATTGGCGCAGCACATCGAGATCGCCGCGCGCCGACCTGTCCAGCCGGACCCGGATCGGCACCAGCCGGTCGCCCAGATTGAACTGGGCCGAGTTGGCATCGGTCTCACCGAGCGTGGCGATACGCGCCACGGTGCCGACCGAACTCACCGACACGCCAAGACGCGCCGCCTCCTCGGTACGCGGCTGGATCAGGAGTTCGGGCGCCATGGGCGCGCGGTTGGTCATGACATTTGCCAGCTGCGGCAGGCCACGCATTTCGGTTTCCAGCCGGCCGGCGGCACGATCGAGCTCTTCGGGGTTGTTGCCGGCGAGATTGATGGAGACCTCCTTGCCGCCCTGGTCCGAACTGAAGACGTACTGGATGTCGGGGATTGCCGCGAATATCGGCAGGGTGGCGAGTTCGAACGACTTGCGGTCGAGTTCGCGCTCGGCGCGCGGCTTCAGCTTGATGAACAGCGACACCTTGTTGACGTCGTCGGTCACCACCAGCACGTTTTCGACGTCGGGGCGCTGCATCAGCCGCTTGACGATGCCGTCGGAAACGCGCGCCGTCTCGTCGAGCTTCGAGCCGGGCGGCAGCGTGACCTGGGCCGTCGAGACGTTGCCGTCGGAGGCGGGCAGGAAGCCGGTCGGCAATTGCGTCAGCAGCAGGACCGATCCGGCGAAGAACAGCCCGGCAAGCGCGACCGTGGTCTTGCGGTGACCGAGCGTCCATTCGAGCAGGCTGAGATAGCCGCGCGACATGCGCGACAGTTCGACGGCGTGGCCGCCGCCGGATTTGGGCTGTAGCAGATATGCCGCCATCAAAGGGGTCAGCAGGCGGGCGACAAGCAGCGAAAACATCACCGCAATCGCAACCGTCACGCCGAACTGGCGGAAGTACTGGCCGACGGCGCCGCCGATGAAACTGACGGGCGCAAACACCGCCACGATCGTCAGGGTCGTCGCCACCACGGCAAGGCCGATGGCGTCGGCAGCCTCGATCGAGGCGACGTAGGGCCGCCGGCCCATGTCGATATGGCGCTCGATGTTTTCGATCTCGACGATGGCGTCGTCGACAAGGATGCCGATGACGAGGGTCAACGCCAGCAGGCTGACGCTGTTCAGGGTGAAACCCAGAAGGTCCATCACCGCGAAGGTGGGCAGGATCGACAGCGGCATGGCAACGGCGGCGATCAGGGTCGCGCGCCAGTTGCGCAGGAACAGGAAGACGACCAGGACCGTCAGGAGCGCGCCTTCGACAAGGGCGGTCACTGCCGCGTCATAGCTCGCCACCGTGTATTCGACATTGTTGATGACGAGATCGAAGGTCACATCGGGATTGGCCTTGCGGATCTCCTGCAGGCGGGCCTCGACGGCTGCGGCGACGACAGTGTCGCTGTGGCCCTTCGCGCGCGTGATCGAGAAGCCGACCACCGCGTCGCCATTGAAGCGGGCAAAGCCGCGCGCCTCAGCCGGGCCGTCCTCGATGGTGGCGATGTCGCGCAGCTGGACCCAGCGATAGCCGGGCAGGGCGATCGACAGGGCGGCAAGCTGTTCGAGGGAACGCACGCTGCCCAAAGTCCGGATCGACTGCTCGCGGTCGCCGATCTCGCCGCGGCCGCTGGGCACATTGATGTTTGCTTCGCGCAGGGCCGTGTTGATCTGGTCGACAGGGACGCCATAGGCTTGCAGCTTGACGGGATCGAGCGAGACCGAGATTTTGCGGTTGATGCCACCGAAGCGCGCTGCCTTCTGCACGCCCGGCAGGGTCAGGAGCTCGCGATTGACGGTGTCCTCGACGAACCAGGAGAGGTCGAGGTTCGACATTCCAGGCGAACGCGCGACGTAATAGAGGATCGCGCCGCCTTCGACGTCGACGCGCGAGACGATCGGCTCCTGGATCGATTGCGGCAGGTCGCCCCGGACTTGCCCCACCGCCTCGCGCACATCGCTGGCGGCCCGGTCGGAATCGGTGCCGATCCTGAACTCGACGGTTGTGGTCGACACACCGTCCTTGATCGTCGAGCGCATGTTCTGCACGCCGGCAAGGCCCGATACCGCGGCCTCGATGCGGCGGGTGACCTGGTTTTCCATTTCCGCCGGCGCAGCGCTCGGCTGGGTTACCGCGACGGTGACGATCGGAAACGACAGGCTCGGATTGGCATTGACCGGCAGGCGCAGGTAAGACGCCATGCCAAGCAAGGTCAGCACGATGAAAAGGACGACAACAGGTACCGGCTTGCGGATCGCCCAGGCGGAGATGTTCTTGGTCACGGGCGGATGTTTCCGGTGGTGTTGTTGATTTCGACCGGGGCGACGGCGTCGCCCTCGCGCAGGGTCGGGCCTGCCTTGGCGACAACGACATCGCCTTCCTCGAGGCCGCCGACGATCTCAACGCGGCTGCTGTCGGCCAGGCCGGTTTCGACCGGCTGCAGCGCCACCTTGCCGTCCTCGACCACGAACACGGCCTTGTCCTTGCCACGACCCTGGTAGAGCAGGGCGGAATGGTCGACGACGATCGCCTGGCGCTTGGCGACGACGATCCTGACATGGCCGAACGCGCCGGCAAAAAGCCTGGCATTGCCGTCGATGGCGATGCGCGCCACGCCGAGGCGGCTGTCGCGGTCGATCTTCGGCATGACCACCCTGACCTTACCGGTCAGGGCGTCGCTCGTGCCGGCGAGCTCGATGCTGGCGGGCTGGCCCACGGCCAGAAGCGGCAACTGGCGCTCGGGTATGTCGGCTGCCATCTCGATGGCCCCGCCGCGGATGAGGCGGAGCAACGGTTCCGATCCCGTCAATGCGCCGGCGTTGGCCTGGCGCTCCGAGACGATGCCGTCGACCGGCGCCACGATGACGTTGCGGTCGCGCTGGCGGCGCGATTCCGCGAGCTGCGCCTCGGCCTGGCTGACCTCGGCACGCGCCAGTGTCACGCCCTCGCGCTCGACCGCCTCGTTGGAGAGCTTTTCAGCATATGCCTGGCTGGAGATAATGCCTGCCGATTTCAAAGGTTCGGAGCGCTTCAGCGCCGCCGTCGCCTGCTCCGCCTTGGCCTTTTGCTGCGCCAGCGCTGCCGCCGCTCGCGCCAGGCGCCCTTCGGCCTCGCGCAACTGGTTGTCACGCATTTCCGGGTCGAGCCGGACCAGAACCTGGCCGGCGGTCACGCGGTCGCCGACCTCGACTTCAACCTCGGCGATACGCTGTTCGCCTGCCGGTGCACCGACGGCGACCTCTTCGCGGGCGACAAGCACACCGCTGAATGTCTGGGTCCATTCGGTCATGGCGCGCGATACGGTCAAGGTCGACACGGTGCGCTTCGCTGCGTCCGAGCTTGCTGCAATCGAACCGGCGGCTTCGTTGCCGTGCGTCTTGCCGGGGCCGGCCATCAGGGCGAATGCGAGGCCGGCGGCAAGGCAGGCCGTGTAACGGAGGGGGCGGGTCATGCTTGCCTTTCCAAGGTCACGTGTCTCACTGGAAACTGCAGTGGCGTCCTGTCTTCCCCCCGGCAGGTTGCCGCGCAATCGCTCCATGGCCGTCATGCGGCCGATTGCGAGCCACATCGCAGGTGTCCATTGCAGGAGTCTGGCGGATTCGTTTGCCGGGCACGCTTTGCCGCCGATAGTGGGGCTTGTGCCATCAAGAGGCTCGAGCCGGATGGCTGCGACCTCATCACCCGCGTGGGAGCGGATAAGCAGTCAACGGCACGCTGCCGCCGAGCTTCAAGATCGGGAGGAGGTGTCAGGCCCGGCGCGCGTTTTGACGGAGAGGGACAGCCAGACCAGGCAGATCAGGCGTGGTGCATGGCCTCTGCAACGACGTCGTCATTGGCGGCGTCGCGAACCTGAGCCAGGCTGCGGTTGTCCAGCACTCCGGCGATGGCCTGGCGGACCTCGAGCATCATGTGTCTGATCTGGCAGGTGGCCTCGTCGCAATCGTCGCAAGGCTGGTACTGGGTGCGGCTGGCGCAGGGTATGGGTGCCAGCGGCCCGTCGAGCACGCGCACGACATGGCCGATCTTGATCTCGGCGGCAGGCTTGGCGAGGCGGTAGCCGCCGTCCTTGCCTTTGCGGCTCTGCACGAAGCCGGCATTGCGCAGCTCGCCCAGGATCGCGTCGAGGAATTTCTTCGGGATGTTGTTGGCGGTGGCGATGTCGCCGACGAAAGCCAACTGGCCGGCAGGCAGTTGCGACAGATGCACGAGGGCCTTGAGGCCGTATTTGCCTTTTTTAGTCAGCATTGCCTGAACGCGTCATCGACTTCGGCTGCCAGTCGCAGCGAGTTGCACAGGGCCAAGGATGACGATTCGTCCCCATCGCATTCCGGCTTCCACCAGAGATAAATTCCACGGACTTGATATACAAGCCGAAAGGCGTTGAAACTCCGTAAGTTTTGCGGCTTTGGCGGGCAATCTGGCCCGGATTTGGCTTCAGGCACCGCTCAATGAGAAAAAGCCGGCGCTGGGCCGGCTTTTCCAGATGTCAGACAGGCAGATCTCAGCGCGAGCCGTAGATCTGCTCCAGCACTCCGCCCTTGGCGAAATGCTCCTTCTGCACTTTGTCCCAGCCGCCGAAAACGTCCTCGACGGTGACCAGGCGAACCTCGGGGAACTGGTCCTTGAACTCGGCAGCGACAGCAGCATCATGGACGCGGTTGCCGTGCTGGGCGGCGATGCGCTGGCCTTCCGTGGTGTAGAGGAAGTCGAGATAGGACTTTGCGAGGTCGCGCGAGCCGCGGTCATCAACCACCTTGTCGACGATGGCGACCGGGAATTCGGCCAGCAGGCTGACGGAGGGGATGACGCTCTGGAACTTGTCGGTGCCGTATTCCTTGGCGATGCCGCGGGTCTCGGCCTCGAAGGTGATCAAGACGTCGCCGATTTCACGCTCGACGAAGGTGGTGGTGGCGGCGCGGCCGCCGGTGTCGAACACCGGCACGTTGTCGAACAGCTTGGTCACGAATTCCTTGATCTTGGCTTCGTCGCCCTTGAACGCCTCCTTGGCGTAGGCGGTGGCGGCCAGATAGGTGTAGCGCGCATTGCCCGAGGTTCTGGGGTTCGGGAAGATGACCTTCACGTCGTCGCGGACGAGATCGGACCAGTCCTTGATGTTCTTGGGGTTGCCGGCACGGACGAGGAAGGACGGCAGCGAATAGAAGGGCGAGGCCTGGTTTGGGAAATCCTTCTGCCAGTCTTTCGACACCAGTCCATTCTGCACCAGGAAGTCGACGTCGATGACCTGGTTGAAGGTGACGACGTCGGCCTGAAGACCCTCAACGATCGAGCGCGCCTGCTTGGAGGTGCCGGCATGCGACTGGTCGATGGTAACGCCAGGATGAGCGGCGACGAAGGCCTTGTTCTCATCGGCGAAGAGTTCACGCGCAACGTCATAGGAGGCGTTGAGGATCTTGTCGGCGGCCTGTGCGTGCAGCGGGCCACTGAGCATGGCGGCAATGGCCGCACCGACGAGCAGAAGGCGTTTCATGGGGCAATCTCCTGAGACTTTGCGCAACTTCTAGAGTTGGCGGCAAAGTATCCGGGAGTGCTTGAGGCGGGGAGGCAGAGGCCGGTTGCCTCCGCCAAGCTATGTGGAATGCAATTCCAATTCTTTGGTCTCGGCAGAAATCAAGTTCTGCGAGGATGTAAATCGGGCAGCCTGGGCAGAAGTCGCCGACTATTTGTCGGTTACGCCTGCCTCAGCGAAGCTTGCCATGCGGGTGTGGCATTCCAGCGCCGAGCGTACCAGATTGACGGCGAGGCAGGCCCCGGAACCTTCACCCAGCCGCATGCCCATGTCGAGCAGCGGTGCGAGCTGCAAAGCTTCCAGCAATTGGCGATGGCCGGCCTCTGCGGACACATGAGCCGAGAGCGTGTGGGCGAGTCCATCGGCGTGAAGTTTTGCAAGTGGTGCTGCCGCCGCGGTGACGACAAAGCCATCGAGCAGCACGGGCACGTTGTGGTGGCGCGCGGCGAGCGTGGCGCCGAGGATGGCGGCGAGCTCGCGGCCGCCGAGATTGGCTGCGACGGCCAGCGGGTCGGCAAGGGATGCCGCGTGACGGGCGAGACCCGCATCGATGGCGGCGAACTTGCGGGAGAGGCCCTGGTCATCGACACCGGTGCCGCGGCCGGCCCAGTCGCGGCCGGTGCCGCCGAACAGGCCGGCGGCGATGGCTGCGGCCGGGGTGGTGTTGCCGATGCCCATCTCGCCGAAGCACACGAGGTCGAGATCGGGTGTCACCGCATCATAGCCGGTCGAGACGGCGCCAAGGAAATCGGCCTCGTTCATTGCCGATGTCTGGGTGAAGTCGCCGGTGGGGCGCTCGAGCTCGAGCGGGATGACAGCGAGCTCGGCTCCGGCGAGACGGGCAAGCTGGTTGATGGCAGCACCGCCGGCGGCGAAATTGGCGACCATCTGCACCGTCACTTCGGAGGGGTAAGCCGACACGCCCTGTGCGGTTACGCCATGATTGCCGGCGAAGACGACGACCTTGACCTTGTCGAGCCTCGGCATCTCGCGGCCCTGCCAACGGCCGAGCCAGCCGGCGATCTCCTCCAGCTTGCCAAGGCTGCCGCGCGGCTTGGTCAGCGTGTCCTGGCGGCGGGCGACGGCGTCTGCGGCGGCATCGTTGCCTGCAGGCAGGTCGAGGCAGGCTGCGCGCAATTCATCGAGCGATTTGAAGGCCATGGCAGTGATTACTCCAAAACTGAATCAGGCGAGGATGGCGGATGCGGCGAAAAGCAAGGCGATCTCGGCCAACTGCTGCAGAGCGCCGATGGTGTCGCCGCTCTGGCCGCCGATCTGGGCGAGGCAGAGTTTTCTGAAGGCGAAGAAAAGGATGGCGAGGCACAAAGCTGCGACGACCGCGCCCTTGAGCCCGAGGAACAACAGGCCGACTGCGCCGAGGGCGAGTGCGGCAATGACGGCCCCGTCTGCAACCGCGCCGACGCCGGCGGCAAGGCCGTCAACGCGCGCCTGCGGCAGATGGCGCATGAAGGCGGGGATCAGCGCACGCGAGCCGACATGGGCGGCGACGAGGGCCACAAAGACCGGTGCCGGATCTTCGATTTCAACGATCGCGCTCCAGCGCGCCAGGACGGAAAGCATGAGTGCTGCCGCGCCATAGCTGCCGATGCGGCTGTCGCGCATGATCTCGAGCTTGCGTTCGCGCGTGCGCCCGCCGCCGAAACCGTCTGCGGTATCCGACAGGCCGTCCTCGTGCAGGCAGCCGGTGACAAGCATGGCGGCGGCGATTGCGAGTGCCGCGGCCGGTCCTTCGGCGAGGCCAAGGCCATGGCCTGCGGCGAAGACGAGCCAGGCCAGGAGCGCCACAACGAAGCCGACGAGCGGCGCCGTCCAGATGGCGTCGGCGAGCGAGCGATCCCTGACTTCGAAATGCGGCAGCGGCAGGCGCGTGAAAAAGACGAGGCCAAGGCGGATGTCGTCGAAGATCGTCGCCGGTGTCATCATCAGCCTCGCGCGATCGCGTGGAAGAAGGTGCCGGTGACATGGCCGCGCCGCCCGCCGAAGCCGCCGAGCGGATTGCCCTGGCCGTCGGCCAGTTGCCCGAGCGGCGTGTCGTCGCCACGCTCGACTGTCTGGGCGTAGTGAAACTCGTGCCCCCTGACGACGCTGCCTGTGTCCCCGAGCGGACAGGGGGCGGAGAGGGTGGCCTGGCGGTAGCCGAGATTCATCTTGCGCCTGGCGAAGCTGGTGGCGTGACCGAGCAACCCCAGCATTGCGTGGGTGATGCCGTCGGCATCCTCGATGGAGCGGCCGAGCACCATGAAGCCGCCGCACTCGCCATGGACGGGCTTTTTCTCCGCGAAGCGGCGTGTGCCTGACAGGAAGTTGCCGGCGGCGGCGAGGCGGCCGGCATGGAGCTCGGGATAGCCGCCTGGCAGCCAGCAGACGTCGCAGGAGGTGTCGGGCGCCTGGTCGGCCAGCGGGGAGAACGGCACCAGCTCCGCGCCCATGGCGCGCCAATGGGCGGCGAGATGCGGGTAGAGGAAGGTGAAGGCAGCGTCCTGGGCGAGCGCTATGCGCTGGCCGGGCGGCGGCAGGGCGAAGGATTGGTCGCCTGCGGCGGGCACAAGCGGCGTCGCCAGTGCGATGATCGCGTCGAGATCGAGCGAGCGCTCGACCATGTCGGCAAGCTTTTCGATGTGGGCGAAGAGGTCGGCATGCTCTTCGGCCTGGACGAGGCCGAGATGGCGTTCCGGTATCGACAAGGTCGGGTCGCGCAGGATCGCGCCGACGACGGGCAGGCCGAGCGCTTCGATGGCGTCGCCGGCAAGCTTGCGGTGACGGTCGCTGCCGAGCCTGTTGAGCACCACGCCTGCGATGCGGACGTCGGGATCGTAAGTGGCAAAACCCTTGGCGATGGCGGCGGAGGTTTGCGACTGGCCTGAGACGTCGAGCACGAGCAGCACCGGCAGGCCATAGAGCCGGGCGAGGTCGGCGGCCGCACCCGAGCGGCCCTTCTCAGAGGGGATGCCGTCGAACAGGCCCATGGCGCTTTCGAGGATCACCATTTCCGCGTCCGACGATGCATCTGCGGCGAGCGCGTTGAGCAGCGACGGCGCCATGGCCCAGCTGTCGAGATTGACGCCGGGCAAGCCGGTGGCAGCCGCGTGGAAGCCGGGATCGATGTAGTCGGGGCCGGATTTTGCGCCGCGGACCTTGATGCCGCGGCGGGCAAGCGCCCGTAACAGCCCGATGGTGACGCTGGTCTTGCCCGAACCCGAGCGCGGCGCGCCGATGATGAGCCCGCGCGCCGTCATTTCTGCCCGATCAGCTCGGCGCGCAGCGAGACGATGCCGCCGACGACGATCAGGGAAGGCGAGACGACCTTTTCGCGCTCGGCGGTGGCAACCAAGGTGCCGAGTGTGGCGGTGACCGTGCGCTCCTCAGGCGTCGAGGCGTTCTCGACAAAGGCTGCGGGCGTGTCGACCGAAAGGCCGCCGCGCATAAGCTCGCTCACCGTCTCGGCCATGTGGGTCAGGCCCATATAGATGACGATGGGCTGTCCGGTGCGGGCAAGGGCTGCCCAGTCGGGCCGGTCGTCGCTGACCGCCGCAAAGCCGGTGGCGAGGATGATGGCGCCGTTGACGCCGCGCATGGTGGCGGGGATACCGGCCGAGGACAGGCCGCCAAAGGCCGAGGTTATGCCCGACAGCACGCGCCAGGGGATGTTTTCGCGAGTCAGCACCAGCGCTTCCTCGGCGCCGCGGCCGAACACGAAGGGATGGCCGCCCTTGAGCCGCACGACCTTGCGGCCTTCGCGCGCCAGCTTGACCAGCAGCGCGTTGATGTCGCCCTGCGGGATCGACAACCTGCCGCCGCGCTTGCCGACGAAGAATTTTTCCGCCTGCTCGGCAACCGCGACGATTTCGGGCGCCACGAGCGCGTCATGCACCAGCGCATCGGCCTGGGCGAGGGCCGACAGAACGTCGAGCGTGAGCAGGCCGGGATCGCCGGGGCCTGCGCCGGCAAGCCAGACATGGCCGGGTTCGAGCACCTGCTGCCTGTAGTTCAAACGCGCGATAGCGTTTTCAAGTGTCATGCGTGTCGCTTTCGCCGATGACGCGCCGATCCGGCAAGCCTATAGATCGCGTCATGAATGAAGAAGATCGTCCGCTCAAGCGCGGCTGGACCACCGGCGCCTGCGCCACCGCCGCCACCAAGGCGGCGTGCCTGGCGTTGAAGACGGGTGCGTTTCCCGACCCGGTGGAGATCGTGCTGCCGGGCGGCCAGAACGTGGCCTTTGCGCTGGCCAGGAATGAGCGCGGCGACGGCTGGGCCATGGCCGGTATCGTCAAGGACGCCGGCGACGATCCCGATGTCACGCATGGCGCGCTTGTCATGAGCACGGTGCGACCCGGGCAGCCGGGCAGCGGTGTTGTGTTCAAAGCCGGCAAGGGTGTCGGCACGGTGACGCGGCCGGGCCTGCCGATTTCGCCGGGCGAAGCCTCGATCAACCCGGTGCCGCGAAAGATGATTGCGGGTGTCGTGGCCGAGGTCTTTGGCGAAGGCGCCGATGTCGAGGTTACGATTTCCGTCGCCGGCGGCGAGGAGATGGCGCTCAAGACGCTCAATCCGCGCTTGGGCATTTTGGGCGGCATCTCGATCCTGGGAACGACGGGCATCGTCATTCCCTATTCCTGTTCGGCGTGGATCCACTCCATCCATCGCGGCGTCGACGTGGCGCGCGCCATGGGATTTGACCATGTCGCCGGCTCGACCGGCAACGCTTCCGAGATGGCGGTGCAGAAATTCCACGGTTTGCACGAGGTGCAGCTGATAGACATGGGCGACTTCGTCGGCGGCATGGCGAAATACATCCGCGCCCATCCGGTGTCCAAGGTGACGATTGCCGGCGGCGTTGCCAAGATGACCAAGCTGTCGCAAGGCCTGCTCGACGTGCATTCGAACCGCGGTTCGGCCGATCTCGACGGCCTGGCGGCGGTGGCTGTCGAGGCCGGGGCGGATGCCGCGCTCGAAGCGCGCATCAAGGGCGCCAACACGGTCGCCGAAGCCTTCATCGAGGCACGCAAGGCTGGCATTGCTATCGGCGACGCGGTTGCGGCTGCGGCCTGGCGCACGGCGGCCGGCGCGCTCAACAATCCCGATATCGCGCTCGAAATCCTCGTCTTCAACCGTGACGGCGAGCTGATGGGGCATGCGCCCTTCGCCGCCTCTCATAGCCCGTCGCGGCCCCTGAATCGACGCTGATAATAGGCGTCGTAGAGCGAGCTTTCGCGGAAATCCTCCGCCGCCAGTGACTGGCCAACGAAGATGATGGCCGTGCGCTCGATCGGGTCTTTTGCCAGTTCAGCCGCAATCGTCGACAGCGTGGCCCTGACGATGCGCTCGTCCGGCCAGGAAGCGCGGAAGATCACCGCGACGGGGCAATCCGGGCCGTAATGCGGGCTAAGCTCGGCCACGACCTGATCGATGGCGTGGATCGAGAGATGCACGGCGAGCGTCGCACCCGTGCGGCCGAAGCCGGCAAGCGTTTCGCCTGGCGGCATCTTGGAGGCGCGGCCGGAGGTTCGGGTCAGCACCAGGCTCTGGGCGACCTCGGGGATGGTGAGTTCGCGCTTCAGCGCTGCTGCCGCTGCCGCAAAGGACGGCACGCCCGGCGTCAGCGTGTAGGGGATGCCGTTCTTTTCCAGCCTCCTGATCTGCTCGGCGACCGCACTCCAGACCGAGAGATCGCCCGAATGAAGGCGCGCGACATCGTGGCCGGCCTTATGGGCGGCGACATACTCGGCCTCGATCTCGTCGAGCGACATGGGCGCGGTGTCGACCAGCCGCGCGCCATCAGGGCAATAGGTCAGAAGCTCCGGCGAGACGATGGAACCGGCATAGAGGCAGACCGAACAAGCGCCGAGCAGGCGGCTGCCGCGCACGGTGATGAGGTCTGCCGCGCCCGGGCCGGCGCCGATGAAATGAACGGTCAAGCTGTGGCTCCAGAGGTGGCGATGGCACAGGTGGCGGGGCCGACTGATATGCGGGGGCCAAGCAGTGCTGCATCCGCGCCGGCGGCGGCGAGGGCGGCGGCCTCCGATACGGACGGCGTGCCGGCGGCCTCCAGCGAGGCTTGCGACTGGCTGAGCGTGCGGGATGCGGCGGCGGCGAGTGCCGCGTCGTCCATGACGAGCAGCGGCAGGTCGAGCCGGCGTGCGGCAGCAAGAATACCGGGCTCGTCACGTTTCAGGCTGGCGGTGGCCAGCGCCGAAAGTGCTGTGACGACAAGGCCGTGCGCTTCGAGCGCGGTTTCGATTGCCGAGAGAATATCTTCGTGTGCCGCGCCTTTGCGGCAGCCTATGCCTGCGATCATCATGGCTTCACCCAGCTCCACTGCGTGACCGGCATTGCCGGCCGCCAGCCGGTCATCGAGCCAACGGGGGCGGCGCGGGAGATTTGCAGGCGCAGCAGGTCGCCGCCGTGGGAGGCGTGGCGGGCGAGCAGCAGCGCTTCCATTTCGAGGGTGACGGCGTTGGCGACGAGGCGGCCGCCGGGACGAAGTGCTGATATGGCCGCATCGAAGACACCATCCTCCGAGCCGCCGCCGCCGATGAAGATCACGTCGGGGGTGGGCAGATCGGCGAGCGCCTCGGGTGCCGCTCCCCTGACGACCTTCAGGCCCGGCACGCCGCAATTGGTCGCGTTGCGCGCGATGCGGTCGGCGCGGTCGGCATTGTGTTCGATGGCGATGGCGCGCAGCGAGGAGTGACAGAGCAGCCATTCGATGGAGATCGAGCCGGAACCGCCGCCGATGTCCCACAGAAGTTCGCCACGACGCGGGGCGAGGGCGGACAGCGTCACCGCGCGGATCTCGCGCTTGGTGATCTGGCCGTCATGCTCGAACAGGTCGTCGGGCAAGCCCGAGGCCAAGGGCAGGATGCGCGCTTGCGGCGTCGATTCAAGCTCAAGCGCCAGCACGTTGAGCGGATTGATGTTTTCGAGATCGAAGGACGCCGCGACGGTGGTGCGGATCCGCTCATTCTCGCCCCCCAGCGCTTCGAGCACGGTCAGCCGCGACAAGCCGAAGCCGCTGTCGGCGAGCAGCGCTGCGATCTTGGTTGGCGCATCGCCATCCGAGGTGAGCGCGACGATGCGCGCGCCCTGATGCAGATGCGGACGGATCAGGTCGATGGCGTGGCCATGCAGCGATATCGTCTCGACGTCCTGCAGCGCCCAACCGAGCCTGGATGCCGCCAGCGAGAAGGCGGAAGGGGCCGGTAGGACATGCATTTCGGCCAAAGCAACGGCACGGGCCAAGGTGACGCCGACGCCATGAAGGAAGGGATCGCCGGACGCCAGCACGCAGACGTTTTCGCCGCGCAGGCCTATCACGTCGCCCATTTCGCTGTCGAAAGGCATCGGCCAGGGCCGCGACTGGCCGCGGATCAGTTCGGCGGCCAATGCCAGATGGCGTTTGCCGCCGAAGACGTGGCTTGCGGCAGAAATCGCGCGCTTGGCGTCGTCACCGAGACCCGCTACACCGTCTTCGCCGATGCCGACGACTGTCAGCCATTTTTGCGTCGGTGCGTTGAATTCAGCAGGCATGATGACCCACCGTATCCTGATCCTGGGCGGCACCACCGAAGCGCGACAGCTGGCGGCGAAGCTGGCCGCGCGGGGAGATCTCGACCTCACCCTGTCGATGGCGGGCCGGACCGAAAACCCGGTCGCGCAACCGGTGCCGGTACGAACAGGCGGCTTCGGCGGTGCACAGGGGCTGGCCGACTGGCTGGCGGAGCATGGCACCGACCTGTTGATCGACGCGACGCATCCCTATGCGGGGCGTATTTCGGCCAATGCTGCCGAGGCGGCGCGGATATCGGGCGTACCGATCCTCGCCTTGCGTCGTCCGGGCTGGGAGCAGGTCGACGGCGACCGCTGGACGCTGGTCGAAGACGGTGAACAGGCCGTCGCAGCGCTCGGCGAGACGCCCCGCCGCGTGTTCCTGGCGCTCGGCCGGCAGGAAGTGGCGGCGTTCGAGACCGCGCCGCAGCATGCCTATGTCATTCGCAGCGTCGACCCGATCGAGCCGCCGCTCGGTGTGCCCGATGCGACCTACATCCTTGCGCGCGGGCCGTTTGCCGAAACCGACGAACGGGCGCTGCTCGAGGCGCAAAGGATTGACGTCATCGTCGGCAAAAACAGCGGCGGGCAGGCGACCTACGGCAAGATCGCGGCGGCCAGGCAGCTCGGCGTCGAGGTGATCCTGTTCCGCCGGCCGCCTCTGCCCGAGGTGTTGTCGGCTCCAAGTGTCTCCGCGATGGCCGAGATGGTCGATCATTTCGTAGGCCCTGCGGAAAAGCGCGGAGTGTAGACCAGCGGTGGCTTGCCGACGCGTTCGATCAGGCGCGTTTCGCGCGAGCCGATGACGACGCAGGTCGCCATGTCGGCCTTTTCCGCTGCTGCTTCGCCAAGCGTGACGATCTCGATGCGCTCGTCGGGCCGGCCGGCGGCGCGGCCGAAGATGATGGGGGTCGTGGCGGGCAGGTGGCTGCGCAGCGTTTCGAACGCGCTGCCGAGCTGCCATGGGCGGGCCTTGCTGATCGGGTTGTAGAGCGAAATGACGAAACCTGCCTCGGCGACCGCGATCAGGCGGCGCTCGATCAGCTCCCATGGCTTCAGGTTGTCGGACAGGTTGATGGCACAGAAATCGTGGCCGAGCGGCGCGCCGACACGAGCGGCAACGGCCAGCATGGCGGTGACGCCGGGCACGACCGACAGCTCGATGTCGCGCCATTCTTTCGGGCCGGCTTCGATCGCTTCGCAGACTGCTGCGGCCATGGCGAAGACGCCGGGATCACCGCCGGAGACGACGGCGACGTTGTGGCCGGCCGCTGCCATCTCAAGTGCGGCATTGGAGCGCGAGATCTCCTCGCGGTTGTCGGAGGCGACGCGGGTCTGGTCGGGGCGCAGGTCGAGGCGGTCGAGATAGGGTTTGTAGCCGAAGAAATGGCTGGCTTCCACCACGGCCCGGCTGGCTTCCGGCGTGACCTGGTCCGGATTGCCGGGGCCGAGGCCGATGACGACGAGGCCGCCGCTCACAATTCCGCTCCCGGCTTGCCGGCCCAGCCGGGTACCAGGACGATGGCGAAATAGGGCGCCTTGTCGTCCGATTTGTCGACCAGCCGCATGTGCTGCGTGTTGGGCATGGTGCCGCGCTCGACATAAAGCGCGCGGCCGAGCTTGCCTGTCGCTTCCAGCGCCTTGCGGATTTTGGGCAGATTGCGGCCGACTTTCATGATGACAGCGGCGTCGGTATCGGCGAGGCGTCGGGTGAGTTCGAACTCGTTCATGGTACCCGGCAGCACCGACAGCACGTCGTCGCCCTGGACGATCGGCACGCTGGTCTGCGACCAGCAGCCTGACATGGCGGTGACGCCGGGGATGACCTCGGTCGGGTAGAGATGCGCCAGCCGCACATGCAGGTGCATGTAGGAGCCGTAGAACAGCGGGTCGCCCTCGGACAGGATGGCGACGGTGCGGCCCTGGTCGAGATGGGCGGCCACCGCTTGCGCCGAGTCCTCGTAGAAGCCTGATATGGCAGCACGATAGTCGTCGTGATCCTTGTCGATTTCCGTCGTCACGGGATAGACCAGCGGCAGCTCGATCACGCCGTCGCGGAAATGCGCATCGGTGATGGTGCGGGCATTGCCATTGGCGCCGCGCTTGGAAAAATGCGCGATCACGTCGGCCTCGGCCAGCGCGCGCACGGCCTTCACCGTCATCAGCTCGGGATCGCCGGGGCCGGTGCCGACGCCGATCAGGCGGCCCTTTGCAGCGGACACGCTCATACGCCGGGCCTCGCCAGCGAGTTGAGGGCAGCTGCCGTCATGGCGCTGCCGCCGAGGCGGCCGCGGACGATGGCATAGGGCACGCCATAGGAATTTTCGGCCAGCGCGTCCTTGGATTCGGCAGCGCCAACGAAGCCGACCGGCATGCCGATGATGGCGGCAGGCTTGGGAGCGCCGTCGCGAAGCTTTTCGAGCAGGTAGAAGAGAGCGGTCGGCGCGTTGCCGATGGCAACGACGGAGCCGGCAAGCCTGTCGATCCAGAGATCGATCGCTGCAGCCGAGCGGGTGTTGCCGATCGCCTTGGCGATCTCTGATGTACGCGCATCGCGCAGGGTACAAATGACCTCGTTGTCGGCGGGCAGGCGGGCGCGGGTGACGCCGCGCGCCACCATCTCGGCGTCGCAGAAGATCGGTGCACCGGCCTGCAGTGCTGCGCGCGCGGCCGAGACGAAGTTCTCCGAGAAGACGAAATGCTGGGCCGCTTCGACCAGGCCGCAGGCATGGATCATGCGCACCGCGACGTCCGACTCGTCTTCGGAGAAGCGTGCGAGATCGGCCTCCGCGCGGATGATGGCGAAGGAGCGTTCGTAGATGGCCGTGCCATCATGGATGTAATCGTAGGCGGCCATGTTCATTCCTGTGCCAGAGCTTGCGCGAGGCGCTTTGCGCCCAGCCTTGCGAGGCAGGCGGCGGCATTTTCGTCCGGCTTGCGCTCCTGGGCGAGCAATTTCGTGAGGCGGCCCATGCCGCGCGCGGCTTCATATCCTGCGGTGTAGGCGGCCGGAAGGCCCTTCGCCGTTCCGCCGACGACAAATACAGCACCCTTTTCGTCACCGACGATGGTGAGCGTCGCCGGTCCTGGATGGGCGCAGCCCTTGGCACAGCCGGAGACGTGCAAGGACAGCGTCGGATCGAGGTCTTCGCCGAGGTCGGCAGCGATATCGGCGGCAACGTCACGCGCTGATATCATGCCCGACGCGCAGGCCGGTGCGCCCGGGCAGGCGGCGATGCGGATGCGGGGGTCAGAGCGGGTGGTGACGAGGCCAATCGAGCTGGCCGTTGCGGCGAGGGCGTCGGCGGAGGGGCGGTCGAGGTCCATGACGAGCAGGGTTCGGCCGGGCGCTGGACGGATGCCGGTGGCGCCGGCGGCCGTTGCCGTTCGGCAGAAGGTGATCAGCGTCGAGGCGTCGATGCTGCCGAAGGGCAGGGCGATGCCGACAGCGATTCGGGAATCGGAGAGCGGGAGGATTCCGATGGGAGATGAATCGGTTGCGGCGGAGTGTTCAGGTGTCGAGCCATCTGAATCGGCGGAGAGGTCGTGATCCTTCGCACCCCTCTCTGTCCTGCCGGACATCTCCCTCCCAAGGGGGGAGATTGGCAGCTTCGGCGTTTCCGCTCGTCCTGCCATGTCCATTTTGAGCGCCGGCGTCGATGCAGGCCTGATCTCCCCCTTCGAGGGGGAGATGTCCGACAGGACAGAGGGGGGCGCGAAGGAATGAGAGGTCTCAAATCCTGCGATGGAAGCACGGATGACGCTCAGGTCGAGGTCACGGGCGCGTCCTTCGCGTCCGAGTACTGCGATCGCGTGGAGAATATCGAGCGTGGCTGTAAATGCATCGTCTGCATCGAATTCTCCGACGAACGTAGCAGCCTTCTCATCGCCCGCCACCGACAGGCGCCAACGCCCGGCACCCACCGCGACCAGCCTGACATCGCCCATGATCGCGCCAAGCCCGATCTCGCCGTGCCCATCGACCACGACCGATACCTTCGGCCCGAGTCGTGGCGCCAGCCCCGCCTGCTCGATCGCAGTGCGGATCGCGGCCGCTAGTGGCACGGGATCGGCAATCTCCGCCGGATCCATGCCGGCGAGCGGGCTGGTGTCGACGGGCACGCCGGTGCGCACCGCGATGCCGAGCGTGTCGACTTCCTCAGCCAGCAGACACGCACTCTCCGCCGTCAGCCCCCTGATCTGGATGCTGCCGCGCGCCGTGACCTCGACAATGCCGTTGCCATGGCGTGCAGCGGATTCGGCGAGTCCGATCAATATGTTGGGGGCGATTTCTCCAGCGAGCGGGTTGATCCGCACCAGGAGGCCGTCGCCTGTCGGCATCGGTGCTGAAAGTGCTGGACAGGCGCCACGGCGGGAGAAACTGGTCATGCCGCGACCCCGCGCGCCTCGGCCTCGGCGATGAGGCTGGCGAGGTCGTCGTCGATGGAGTTGCGCAGTGGGTGCCACAGGCCGCGCCGGCGGGCAGCGGCGAAACGCTCGGCAATGAACTTCGCTGCCGCCGGGTTCTCGCGCAGCATGAAGTCGCGCACCGCCTCATTGCCGACATAGGCGTCGTGAACGGCCTCGATCAGCGCGCCCGGAATGGCGTTTGTCGTTTCGGCAAAGCCGATCAGCCGGTCGACCGTCTCGGCGAATTCGGAGGCGCCGCGCGGGCCATGGCGCATCTGGCCGGCGATGAAGCGGGCGTTGGTGGCGCGCGCCCTGACGACGCGGCCGACGGCCTCGGTGACCGAACGCGGCCTCGGCTTTTGTGGATCGGAGGTGTCGAGCACGATGACGTCGGCGTTCTTGCCCAATGCTGCGACCGCTGCTGCAAATCCGCCGATGAAGGCGACGTCGGCCGAGCCTTCGAGGATGTCGCGGCCGGGGTCGTCGCCGGTATGTACCAACAGGTCTGCCCCGGCGATGCGGCCGGCAAAGGCGCCGGGCGCGGAAAAGCCTTCGCCTTCGTTGCCGCCATAGGCGTGGGAGGCAGCATCGAGATAGGCGCGGCCGAGCTCTTCGCGCGCCTGCCAATCGCCCGATGACAGAAGGTCCTCGAGGCCGGCGCCATAGGTGCCGGGGGAGGAGCCGAAGATGCGCGGCTCGACCTTGCCCGCGGCGCGGGTGCTGGCGGCGAGCGGGTTGTCGTGGTCGTCCTCGTCGCGGGTGGCGACGGCGCGGGCGGCGACGTCGATGAGAGCGATCTGGGTCGGGAACATGTCGCGGAACAGACCCGAGATGCGCCAGGTGACGTCGACGCGCGGGCGGCCGAGCGTCGCCGGTGGCAGCACCTCGATGCCGGTAACGCGGCCGGTGGCGGCGTCCCATTGCGGCCGGCAACCCATCAGCGCCAGCCCTTGCGCGATTTCCTCGCCGCCGGTGCGCAGCGAGGCGCTGCCCCAGAGGTCGATGACCAGCGCGCGCGGCCACTCGCCATGGCTCTGCAGGTAGCTGCGCATGATCTCGTCGCTGGCTGACTTGCCGAGGTCAAAGGCCGTGGGCGTCGGCATGGTGCGCGGATCTGAAGTGAACAGGTTGCGCCCGGTGGGCAGGACGTCGGTGCGGCCGCGCGCCGGGGCGCCTGAGGGGCCGGCCTTGACGTGGCGGCCGTCGAGGGCGGCGATGAGGTTTTGTCGCTCGGCTTCAGCACTGGCGCGGCGAGCTGCGTCGGGTTCATCGGCTTCAGCACGGCCATAGACATGCAGGCCGTCCTTGATGGCGAAATCCTTGAGGTCGCACAGCCAGGCGTCGATGCGGCGCAAAGCTTCGTCGGGCGCGTCCGTATTGGCAACGCCCGCTTCGGCCGCAAGGCCGGTCTGCGACGCCGTCTCGACGATGAGCTTGGCCAGCCGATCGCGGCGGCGGCGGTCGAGGCCATCGGCCTGGGCATATTCGTCGACCAGGCGTTCGAGTTTTTGCTGATGCTCGTCCAGGCCAGCCGACGCGAGTGGCGGCGGCAGGTGACCGAGCGTGACCGCGGCAATGCGGCGTTTGGCCTGGGCCGCTTCGCCGGGGTTGGAGACGATGAAGGGATAGACCACCGGCAGCGAGCCGGTGACGATCTCGGGGAAACAATCCCGGCTCAGCGCCACCGCCTTGCCCGGCAGCCATTCGAGCGTGCCGTGGGCGCCGACATGGATGATGGCGTGGATTGCGAGCGACTTCTGCAGCCAGAGGCCGAACGCGAGCAGCGCGTGGCGCGGGGGCAACGAAGGGTCGTGATAGTCGGCGCGGCGATCGGCCGATCGGCCGCGATCGGGAGCGAGGGCGACCGTGATGTTGCCGAAGGTGGCGGCGCGGAAGGGAAAGTGGCGCGTGCGGGTGGAAGCAGATGCGGTGCGCTCCACGTTGCCCCCCTCTGTCTTGCCGGACATCTCCCCAACACGGGGGGAGATTGGCAGCTTCGGCGTCGCCGATCGTTCTGCGAGTTCTGCTGGACGGACGTGACCTTCTGCCGGCGCCGGCGATTGGGCTGTACGCTGCTGACTGCTGATCTCCCCCCTCGTGGGGGAGATGTCCGGCAGGACAGAGGAGGGCAATGTCGAGCGTTGTCCTGTCCTGTCGATCGTATCAGCCTCTGCCTTGCCCCAGGCAGCGTCGACTGCGTTTCTTGCCTCCGCAGGCAGATCCTCGGCAAGCGCGAGATAGTCTTCGAGCGCCAAGCCGTGCCCGCCGGCCTCGATCAGATCGAGCAGAGCACGTGGCGATTCGGGAATCGATTCAACCGCATACCCCGCGTCCTTGAGGTCGTGCAGCATGGCGAGCACGCTCGATGGCACGTCGAGGCCGACGGCATAGCCGGTGCGGCCGGGGGCGCTGGGGTAGTCGGGGATGAGGATCGCGAGCTTGCGCTTTTCGGGCCGCGTCTCACGCAGCCTGAGGTGCGATGCGATGCGGCGGGCGACCTGGTCGACGCGGTCGGGTTCAGGCCGGTTGGCGAAGGCGCGGAAGCCGAGGGACGGGTCGACCTCGCTTTCGGCCTTGAAGGAGATGGCACCGGCGAGGATGCGGCCGTCGAGTTCGGGCATCACCACATGCATGGCGAGATCGGCCGGTGCCAGGCCGCGCGGGCTGCCTTCCCAGGCTTCGCGGCGGGTGGTGGCGACGATGACCTGGAACACCGGCACGCCGGCCCGGTCGAACAGCGTTTCCGCGCCCGGCTCGGCGCCGGCGGCGAAGGCGGTCGCGGTGATGATTGCGGCGGGGTGGAGTTCGGCCAAGGCCTGCTCGACGAAGGCGAGGGAAGCCTTGTCCTTGAGGCTGGAGACGAAGATGGGTGCGGGACGCAGGCCCTCTGCTCTCAAAGCTTCGACCAGTGCGTCGATGGGTGCGACGTCGGCGGCGAGCAGCATAGAGCGGTAGAAGAGGATGGGGATGAGAGGGATGGGCGAAGGATCGCTTTCATTGCCAGCCGAAAAGCCTTCGATGTCACTGAGGATGCCTCTCGCCGGATCATAAAACCCGGCCTTGGGTACAGAAACCGGCGCATCGGCTTTGGTTTCCGTGCCTGCCAGCCCGGCCAGCCTTGCGACCAGCGCCTTCATGTTCTCAGGTCCGCCCTCGCGGAAATAACCGAGCAGGGCGTCGAGTTCGGTCCGCGGCAGCGTCGACGCTTCGATCAGCCTGAGATCCTCGTCGTGGCTTTCGCCGGGCAGCAGCGCCAGCGCGATGCCTTTTGCGCGGGCAAGAGCCGCGAGCTGGTCGCAGCCGTAGCGCCACCAGTCGTGGCCGCCGAGGATGCGAACGAGGATGACCTTGGCGTGGCCAGCCACGCTGTCGATCCAGAGGTCCACCGACATCGGATGGCGGAGGTCACGCAGGCTGGCGAGCCGCATCGACGGCAGGTTTTCAGCATCCGCCTTCCAGGCGTTTGCCAGGCCGGCCAGGTCGCTGTCGGTGAAGGACAACGCCACCACATCCGCAGGCTTCTGCCTGAGGTCCACTGGCTCGATCAAATCGTCGAGCGAGGCGGATGTGGTGGTGAGGATGTGCATCCAGGCTGTCCGGTTCAGCCGACCAGGATGCGCTCGATGGCCGGGCGGTCGAGGCCCTTGAGGCCGATCACGACCAGGCGCGAGCGGCGGTCGTCCTCAGCGCTCCAGGCGCGGTCATAGTAGTGGTTGACGCGTGGGCCGACGGCCTGGACGAGCAGGCGCATCGGCTTGCCGCCGACATCGACGAAGCCCTTCACGCGCAGCACGTTCTCTTCTTCGGCGGCGGTGGCGACGCGCTTGGCCAGTTCGTCGGGGTTGGCGATCGAGGGGATCTCGATGACGAAGGTGTCGAAATCGTCGTGCTCGTGGTCGAAGGCGCCGTCGTGATGGGTCTTGCGGTTCTCGATGTCGTCCTCGACGGCGAGGCCGAGGCCGAGCAGCACCGACGGGTCGACCTTGCCATGCGCCGACGGCACGATCTTGACGGCGCGGGCGAGATGCTCGCCGACGATGGCGCTGGCGCGAGCGTGGCCGGCTTCGTCGAGCAGGTCGCTCTTGGACAGGATGATGAGGTCGGCGCAGGCGACCTGGTCCTCGAACACTTCCTCGACCGGGTCGTCATGGTCGAGCGAATCATCGGCAACGCGCTGGGCGGCGAGGGCCTCCATGTCGGAGGCGACCTTGCCTTCGGCGAGAGCCGGGCCGTCGACAACGGCGATGACGCCATCGACGGTGACGCGGCTCTTCACCGATGGCCACTGGAAGGCCTGGACCAGGGGCTTCGGCAGAGCGAGGCCCGAGGTCTCGATCAGGATGTGGTCGACCTTCGGCGTGCGCGACAGAATCTGGTCGAGGGCTGGGACAAAATCGTCGGCGACGGTGCAGCAGATGCAGCCATTGGCCAGTTCGACGATGTTTTCTTCGGGGCAGGCGTCGACGCCGCAGCCTTTCAGAATCTCGCCGTCGATGCCGACATCGCCGAACTCGTTGACGATGATGGCGAGGCGCTTGCCCTTGGAGTTCTCGAGGATGTTGCGCAAAAGCGTGGTCTTGCCGGCGCCGAGAAAGCCGGTGACGACGGTGCAGGGAACGCGTTCGACGGAGGCGGTCATGTGTCTTCCTTGATGAGAGCAAGTGGTGGGATGCGCGCGACGAGGCCGCGCTTGAGGCTGTCGGGACGGCCGCGCCATGGGATCAGGCCGTCGGTCGAGGTGGCGAAGAGCCTTGCGCCGGTGACGAGGTCTTCGCCCGACGTTGTTGCGAGATCGCCGAAGACATAGCTCCATGAACCGTCGCGGATCAGCGCCGCGCTGAGGCGGCGCTTGCAGTTGCCCAGGCACTCGACGGTACGGACGGCGATGGCGCCCTCGGCAGCGAGGCGGGCGTGTTCGGCAAGTTTGGCGCCGGCGCGCGGATGCGCGTCCGAGCCGGTTTCATCGCGACAGGAGGAGCAGACGAGAATCGTCACCTCGGAAACGCGCGTGTCGGCGTCACCGCCGGATGCGTCTCCAATTTCGACCGAGGAATTGTCGTCGAGTTTCAAATTCCAGGCTCCTTGCCTGGGACACCCGCCAGGCGATCGGATCAATGTTGCAGACGGCAGGTCTCCTGGCTCGCGAGTCGTCGCCTTCGCACCGCCTTCCCGGGAAAACATCCCAGTGGTTACCGGCCTTGGCTCGTCGCTTACAGTTGCGGGGACAGCCGCGGATTTGACGCCAGAGCGCCGCACCGCATTCCCTCTTAGCCTTCGCCTTTGCGGGTGAAGGACCGTCTGGAGGCGATTTAGGCGGTGGCGAGGGGTGGAGTCAACGCGGCAGAGCGACAGCTGCCGTCGCAGGTGTTCTCTTGCAGGCCTATGGGTGCAGCGATTGACAAGCGCGGGCTGCATTTTCAAATACGTGCATGTATCGAAATCGCGCTCAGGTTGAAGAGGCATATCTCGCTCAGGCGAATATGCAGTTCCTGTTTTTCTGGGGACACCAGCCGTCAAAGGACGGGACGATTACCTCGTCTTGCCTCAGTCAATGGTGGGCAGCCTCGTTTCTCGTCGATGGCGTCGGCTATCCAACTGCCGAACATTGGATGATGGCTGAAAAGGCGCGCCTGTTTGGAGATCATGAAATCGCGTCCAGGATACTGGGTGCTGGAAGTCCAAAACAGGTCAAGCAGTTCGGCAGAGAGGTGCGGGGGTTCGACGCCACTCTCTGGGACCGTGAGAAAGGTCGCATCGTAGCGGCAGGCAACAAGCACAAGTTCGGACAGAACCCGGCATTGCGCGACTTCCTGCTCTCGACCGGAGACGCCATTCTGGTCGAGGCAAGCCCTGTCGATGCCGTATGGGGCATTGGTCTTGCCGCCGACGACGAGCGTGCAGGCGATCCGCTCCGGTGGCGCGGAGAAAATCTCCTGGGGTTTGCACTCATGGAGGTGCGCGACGGACTGCGCGGCTGAGTTGCCGGCGCGCTCAAAGCGTCAGATTGATATTGCCGCCAATGCCGGTCCGAGGTCGCCGGCAGGCGTCACCTCGATGCGTTCGAGGCCGAGCCAGCCACGCATCTGCTTCAGCTCTTCGTGGAGTTCGGCTGCGGTTTCGGGCGGAGCGCAAGGCTCGCCATAGGCCGCATGGACGCGGAGAATGCCGGCCGGGCGGTCGGCCTTGAGGTCGATGCGGGCGACGATGCGTTCGCCGAGCAGGAAGGGCAGCACGTAGTAGCCGTACTGGCGCTTTTCGGCCGGCGTGTAGATCTCGATGCGATAGCGGAAATCGAACAGCTGTTCGGCGCGCGTGCGTTCGAACACCAGCGGATCGAAAGGCGCGAGCAATGCGCGTGCCTGCACCTTTCGCGGGATTCGGGCATCGGCATGCAGATAGGCCTGCCGGTCCCAGCCGTCGACGCGCACGGGAATCAGTTCGCCCGCCTCGACCAGTTCCTCGAGACGGCCTTTCATGTCGGCAGGGGACAGGCGGAAATAGTCGCGTAGGCAGATGGCCGTGGCGACGCCATGGGCGCGGGCCGAGATTCGCAGCAACTCGCGATGCGCATCCGATGCGTGCGGGGCAGGGCGGCTGTAGATGTCTGCGGGCAGGACGCGTTCGGGCAGGTCGTAGAGGCGCTCGAAGCCGCGGCGCGAATGGGTGGTGATGCGGCCGGCCCAGAACAGCCATTCGAAGGCGTGCTTTTCACGGCTCCAGCCCCACCAGCCGCCGGAGCCTTTTGCGCCTTCTATGTCGGAGGCGGCGATGGGGCCGCGATCGACCACCGTTCGGAATATCTCTTCGATATAGGTTTTGTTCTCGCGGCCGAATTTTGCCAGGCCGCCATACATGCCGTCCTCGGCCCGCGCCATGCGCCAGCGCATCAGCGGAAAGGTCTCCAGCGGCAGCAGCGAAGCCTCATGGGCCCAATATTCGAAGAGCATGCGCTTCCTGGGCTGCATTGCGTCGTCGAGCACGGCCATCGGGTAGGGGCCGAGTCGCGAATAGAGCGGCATGTAGTGGGCGCGGACCACCGCGCTGACCGAGTCGATCTGCAGCAGGCCGGTGCGGTCGAGAACGCGCTGGAGATGACGTCGGGTGATCGCGCCAGTGGGGCGCGGATCGGCAAAACCCTGGGCTGCCAGAGCGATGCGACGGGCGGTGGCGAGGGAGAGTTTCTCTTTCATTGCGGCAAGCTATCGCAGTCTCGGAACGGGTGACGCAAGGGCAGTGGAATCAGTTCTTGCTGCAGATGCTAGCAGGGCTGCGGGTTCGGACTTGTCAGGAGAGTAAAGTGGAGTAAAAGACGAAGGAAATCAAACAGGAGCCACATCGGCAGGATTTTGGTCCAGCGGTGGGCTTTGCCCCGTTTTGGACAAGGTTGGGCTTGCTTCGCCGAACCGCCTGCGCTAACCGTCGCCGCATTGCAGCACGACCGTTTCGTCAGGGCAGACGAGAATCCGTCGCGCTTCCGGAAACGGACCCCGTGCTGTAAGTCTGGGTGGATTGGCCACCAACGGAATTCGCAGCATGAACGCTCTCCTGAGTTCGTATCTGCCCATCGTCATCTTCATCGGTGTGGCGCTCGTAGTCGGCATAGCCCTTATTGTGGCGCCTTTCCTTGTCGCCTACCGCAGTCCCGATCCGGAGAAGCTGTCGGCCTACGAGTGCGGCTTCAACTCCTTCGACGATGCGCGCATGAAATTCGACATCCGGTTCTACCTGGTGTCCATCCTCTTCATCATCTTCGATCTCGAAGTGGCGTTCCTGTTCCCGTGGGCTGTGTCCTTCGGGCAGATCGGCATGCTCGGCTTCTGGTCGATGATGATCTTCCTGGCCGTGCTGACCATCGGCTTCATTTATGAGTGGAAAAAGGGAGCGCTGGAATGGGATTGAACGACGCCTCCGGCACCCTGATCGCGCCGAAGCCGAAAGGCATCATCGATCCGAACACCGGCAAGCTCATCGGCTCCGACGACGCCTTCTTCGGCGATCTCAACAACGAGCTGTCCGACAAGGGGTTCCTCGTCACCTCGTCCGAGGCGCTGATCACCTGGGCGCGCACCGGCTCGCTGATGTGGATGACCTTCGGCCTGGCCTGCTGTGCCGTCGAGATGATGCATATCTCGATGCCGCGCTATGACGCCGAGCGTTTCGGCATTGCGCCGCGCGCTTCTCCGCGCCAGTCGGACGTGATGATCGTCGCCGGCACGCTGACCAACAAGATGGCGCCCGCGCTCCGCAAGGTCTATGACCAGATGCCGGAGCCGCGTTACGTCATCTCGATGGGTTCGTGCGCCAATGGCGGCGGCTACTATCACTATTCCTATTCGGTGGTGCGCGGCTGCGATCGCGTCGTGCCTGTCGACATCTATGTGCCCGGCTGTCCTCCGACCGCCGAAGCGCTTCTCTACGGCATCCTTCTTCTCCAGAAGAAGATCCGCCGCACCGGCACCATCGAGCGGTGATCCCAAATGAGTGAAGCCCTCAAGGACCTTGCCGCCTATATCGCGGAAAAGCTCGATGCGGACATCGAGGAAAGCGTGCTCGCCTATGGCGAGCTGACGCTGACGGTGAAGGCCGCCGACATTGTCGACGTGATGACCTTCCTGCGCAACGACGTGCAGTGCCAGTTCGTCTCGTTCATCGATGCGGCCGGTGTCGACTATCCGCAGCGCCGCAAGCGCTTCGACGTCGTCTACCACCTGCTGTCGCCGCGCCAGAACCTGCGCATCCGCGTCAAGCTCAGCACGGACGAGGACACGCCTGTGCCGTCGATCACCGCGGTCTATCCGGGTGCCGACTGGTTCGAGCGCGAGGCCTACGACATGTATGGCATCCTGTTTTCGGGCCATCCCGACCTGCGCCGCCTTCTGACCGACTACGGCTTCGAAGGGCACCCGCTGCGCAAGGACTTCCCGCTAACCGGCTTCGTCGAAGTGCGTTACGACGACGAGCAGAAGCGCGTCGTCTACGAGCCGGTCGAGCTCAAGCAGGAATTCCGCAATTTCGACTTTTTGTCTCCCTGGGAAGGCACAGAATACGTGCTGCCGGGCGACGAAAAAGCCAAGACGAATTGAGGCGCCGAAATGGCTGAAACCTCCGTCCGCAATTTCAACATCAACTTCGGCCCGCAGCATCCGGCCGCGCACGGCGTTCTGCGCCTGGTGCTCGAGCTCGATGGCGAAGTCGTCGACCGCGTCGATCCGCATATCGGCCTTTTGCACCGCGGCACCGAAAAGCTGATCGAGCAGAAGACCTACCTGCAGGCCGTGCCTTATTTCGATCGTCTCGACTATGTCGCGCCGATGAACCAGGAGCATGCCTTTGCTCTCGCGGTCGAGCGCCTGCTCGGCATCGAGGTGCCGAAGCGCGGCCAGATCATCCGCGTGCTCTATTCTGAGATCGGCCGCATCCTGTCGCACCTGCTCAACGTCACGACGCAGGCGATGGACGTGGGCGCGCTGACCCCGCCGCTGTGGGGCTTCGAAGAGCGCGAGAAGCTGATGGTGTTTTATGAGCGTGCCTGCGGCGCGCGCATGCACGCAGCCTATTTCCGGCCTGGCGGCGTCCACCAGGACCTGCCGCAGAAGCTGGTCGAGGACATCGGCAAGTGGATCGATCCGTTCCTGCAGACGGTGCAGAACCTTGACGACCTGCTCACCCCCAACCGCATCTTCAAGCAGCGCAACGTCGACATCGGCGTGGTGTCGCTCGACGATGCCTGGGCCTGGGGTTTCTCGGGCGTGATGGTGCGCGGTTCGGGCGCTGCCTGGGACCTGCGCAAGAGCCAGCCCTACGAATGCTACCCGGAGATGGAATTCGACATCCCCGTGGGCAAGAACGGCGACTGCTACGACCGCTATCTCATCCGCATGGAAGAGATGCGCCAGTCGGCCAGGATCATGCGCCAGTGCGTCGATCTTTTGCTCGGCAAGGAGAGCACGGGCCCTGTGTCGAACATCGACGGCAAGGTTGTGCCGCCGAAGCGCCAGGCCATGAAGCGGTCGATGGAATCGCTGATCCATCACTTCAAGCTCTACACCGAAGGCTACCGCGTGCCTGCCGGCGAGGTTTATGCAGCCGTCGAGGCGCCGAAGGGCGAGTTCGGCGTCTTCCTGGTCTCCGACGGCACCAACAAGCCTTACCGCTGCAAGCTGCGCGCGCCGGGTTTCGCCCATCTCCAGGCGATGGACTTCCTGTGCCGCGGCCACATGCTTGCGGATATCTCGGCCGTTCTCGGCTCCCTCGACATCGTGTTTGGTGAGGTCGACCGCTAAATGTCAGTCCGCCGTCTCGCAGAAGCCAGCGTCCAGCCCGCGTCCTTCGCCTTCAACAAGGCGTTCACGTCGCAGGCCAAGACCTGGATCAAGAAGTACCCCAAGGGCCGCGAACAGTCGGCCGTCATTCCGCTGCTCATGCTCGCGCAGGAGCAGGACGGTTGGGTGACCAAGGCTGCCATCGAGCACGTCGCCGACATGCTCGGCATGCCCTATATCCGTGCGCTTGAAGTCGCGACCTTCTACACGCAGTTCCAGCTCAAGCCGGTGGGCACGCGCGCCCATATCCAGGTGTGCGGCACCACGCCCTGCATGCTGCGCGGCTCGGAAGAGCTGATGGATGTGTGCCGCTCGAAGATCCACCACGACCAGTTCCACACCAACGAGGCGGGCACGCTGTCGTGGGAAGAGGTCGAGTGCCTGGGCGCCTGCGTGAACGCGCCGATGGTCATGATCTTCAAGGACACCTATGAGGATCTGACGCCGGAGCGTCTGGCCGAGATCATCGACCTGTTCGAGGCCGGCAAGGGCGACAAGGTAGCCCCTGGGCCGCAGACGGGGCGCTTCCTGTCGGCGCCGCTGACCGGGTTCACCGCGCTCAAGGACGAGAAGTCGGTCCTCAAGACGACCCGCGACAAGGAAGCCAAGGCTTCTGCAAAGGCCGCCAAGGCTGCCGCAGCTGGCCCGGCAGCGACTGCACCTGCCGCAGCACCGCAGCCCGCACCTGTTGCCGCCGTCGCCGAGAAGCCCAAGGCAGCACCGGCCAAGAAGGCCGATGCCCCGGCAAAGCCGTCGCTCGAGGACAAGAACCGTCCCGCCGGCATCGCCAGGCCTGCAGCTGTCGACGACCTCAAGCTGATCTCGGGCGTCGGCCCGAAGATCGAGGGCACGTTGCACGAACTCGGCATCTTCACTTTCGCCCAGGTGGCGTCGTGGAAGAAGGCCGAGCGCGAGTGGGTCGACGGTTATCTGAGTTTTCATGGTCGCATCGAGCGTGACGACTGGGTCAAGCAGGCCAAGGCGCTCGCCAAGGGTGGTGTGGCCGAATACATCCGCGTCTTCGGCAAGAAGCCGGTCTGAGGAGCACAAATATGCTTGAGGACAAGGACCGCATTTTCACCAACATCTACGGCCGCTTCGACAAGACGCTGGCCGGCGCGATGTCGCGTGGCGCCTGGGACGGCACGGCCGGCATCATCGAGAAGGGTCGTGACTGGATCATCAACGAGATGAAGGCGTCGGGCCTGCGCGGTCGCGGCGGCGCCGGCTTCCCGACCGGTCTCAAGTGGTCGTTCATGCCCAAGGCCAGCGACGGCCGTCCGTCCTACCTGGTCGTCAATGCCGACGAATCCGAGCCGGGCACCTGCAAGGACCGCGACATCCTGCGTAACGATCCGCACACGCTGGTCGAAGGCTGCCTGCTGGCGGGCTTCGCCATGGGTGCGGTCGCTGCCTACATCTACGTCCGTGGCGAGTTCATCCGCGAGCGCGAAGCGCTGCAGCGGGCGATCGACGAGGCTTATGAAGCCAAGCTGATCGGCAAGAACAACAAGAACGGCTACGACTTCGAGATCTACGTCCATCACGGCGCCGGCGCCTATATCTGCGGCGAAGAGACGGCACTGCTCGAAAGCCTCGAGGGCAAGAAGGGCCAGCCGCGACTCAAGCCGCCGTTCCCTGCAAATGTCGGTCTCTATGGCTGCCCGACAACGGTCAACAACGTCGAATCGATTGCCGTTGCGCCGACCATCCTGCGTCGCGGCGCGGCCTGGTTCTCCGGCATCGGCCGTCCGAACAATGTCGGCACCAAGCTGTTCATGCTGGTCGGCCACGTCAACACGCCCTGCACGGTCGAAGAGGCCATGGGCATCACCTTCCGCGAGCTGGTCGAAAAGCACGGCGGCGGCATCCGCGGCGGCTGGGACAACCTTCTGGCGGTGATCCCCGGCGGCGCCTCGTGCCCGGTGGTGAAGGCCGAGGACATCATCGACTGCCCGATGGACTTTGATGGCCTGCGCGAAAAGAAGTCGTCCTTCGGTACGGCTGCCGTGATTGTCATGGACAAGTCGACCGACATCGTTAAGGCGATCGCGCGTCTGAGCTACTTCTTCAAGCACGAGAGCTGCGGCCAGTGCACGCCGTGCCGCGAAGGCACCGGCTGGATGTGGCGCGTGATGGAGCGTCTGGTGCGCGGCGAAGCGCACAAGCGCGAAATCGACATGCTGCTCGACGTCACCAAGCAGGTGGAAGGTCACACGATCTGCGCGCTCGGCGACGCGGCCGCATGGCCGATCCAGGGCCTGATCCGCAACTTCCGCCCGGAGATCGAGCGGCGCATCGACGAGTTCTCGCGCAATTCGCACCGCAGCGAGCCGGTGCTGGTGGCGGCCGAGTAACGGAAAATCAGAAAGTGCGGGCCTAAGGCCCGAGGCGAAACAGGAAACGACGAGGCAGAGGCGAACGGCGAAGGCGACAAGGAGCTTACCAATGTCGACATTTCCCATTCCCGAAGTTGCAGTGCCTGAGATGGAACGTTTGGAGCAGATGAACAGGGACTTCGTGGCGATGCTGCCGAAGGAGTTCGCCGGCACGGCGAATCTTTTGGTGCATCCTGCTGCGGGCGTCGCTGCTGCCTCTGCTCTTGGTGTCGGTTTGGCCAGCCATGCGCTCGGCGTGTGGATGGGGGCCATATCGGGCGCTTCCGAAGCCGCGCAGCGCATGTTCTCGCCGGATTTTGGCGATTTCGCCGGTGCTTCGCATGGTTCGGTGCGCGAGACGGCGGCGAAGAAGGCGGAGGCAACGACTGCCTCGCTGATTGCAGAAGTGAAGACGCTGGCCCTGAAGCTTGAAAAGGCCGGGCCGGCGAATGCCGAAACGCAAGCGGCGAATGCCGCTGATGTTGCGGTTGTCGAGGTGCCTGTTGCTCTGCAGCCTGAAGACTTCAGGCGGCCGGCGTCTATCGAACGGCCGGAGGCGCCTGACGATCTGAAGGCGATTGCCGGCATCGGGCCCAAGCTCGAGCAGGTGCTCAACGACCTCGGCGTCTGGACCTATGCCCAGGTTGCGGCCTGGACGGCGGAAGAGGTGGCCTGGACCGACGACTATCTCGGCTTCAAGGGCCGGATCGGCCGGGACGACTGGATAGGGCAGGCGGCAATGCTTGCGGGCGGCAAATAGGCTGCTTGAATTTTGGAATTCGGGGCGCAGCGCTTGCCGCGCCCCCAGCAGGACGAATGCGGATCATCCGCGGGATTTGAGGCGCTATGGCAAAGCTTAAGGTCGACGGGAAAGAGATTTCGGTACCCGACCACTATACGCTGCTGCAGGCGGCGGAAGAGGCGGGCGCGGAAGTGCCGCGCTTCTGCTTCCATGAGCGGCTGTCGATCGCCGGCAACTGCCGCATGTGCCTGGTCGAGGTGAAGGGCGGACCGCCCAAGCCGGCGGCATCCTGCGCCATGGGCGTGCGTGACCTGCGCCCCGGCCCGAATGGCGAGGCGCCGGAAATCTTCACCAACACGCCGATGGTCAAGAAGGCCCGCGAAGGCGTGATGGAGTTCCTGCTCATCAACCATCCGCTCGACTGCCCGATCTGCGATCAGGGCGGCGAGTGCGACCTGCAGGACCAGGCGATGGCCTTCGGCCTCGACGGTTCGCGCTACAAGGAAAACAAGCGCGCGGTCGAGGACAAGTATATCGGCCCGCTGGTCAAGACGATCATGACGCGCTGCATCCACTGCACGCGCTGCGTCCGTTTCACCACCGAGGTCGCCGGCATCTCCGAGCTCGGCCTGATCGGTCGCGGCGAGGACGCCGAGATCACCACCTATCTCGAACAGGCGATGACCTCCGAGCTGCAGGGCAACGTCATCGACCTGTGCCCGGTCGGCGCGCTGACCTCCAAGCCTTATGCTTTCCAGGCACGTCCGTGGGAGCTGACCAAGACCGAATCCATCGACGTGATGGACGCTGTCGGTTCGGCGATCCGCGTCGACAGCCGTGGCCGCGAAGTCATGCGCATCATGCCGCGCATCAACGAGGCGGTGAACGAGGAGTGGATCTCCGACAAGACCCGCTTCATCTGGGACGGTCTGCGCACCCAGCGCCTCGACCGCCCTTATGTGCGCCACAATGGCCGCCTTGCTCCGGCAACCTGGGCTGAAGCCTTCGCCGCCATCAAGGACGCCGTTTCGAAGACGTCGGCCGACCGCATCGGCGCCATCGCCGGCGATCTCGCCACCGTCGAAGAGATGTATGCGCTGAAGCAGCTGATCGCTTCGCTCGGCTCGAAGAACATCGACTGCCGCCAGGACGGTGCCGCGCTCGATCCGTCGCTCGGCCGCGCCAGCTACATCTTCAACCCGACCATCGAAGGCATCGAACAGGCCGACGCCATCCTGATCATCGGCTCCAACCCGCGCTTTGAGGCTTCGGTGCTCAATGCCCGCATCCGCAAGCGCTGGCGCGGCGGCGATGTGCCGGTTGCCGTGATCGGCGAGATCGGCGACACGCGCTATGCCTACGAACAGCTGGGCTCGGGCCCGGAGACGCTGAAGGATCTGGCCGACGGCAATGGCAAGTTCTTCTCGACGCTGAAAAAGGCCTCGCATCCGCTGATCATCATCGGCCAGGGCGCGCTCGCTCGCTCCGACGGTGCGGCCGTGCTCGGCCAGGCCGCCAAGCTGGCAGGCGCCGTCAAGGCTAGTCGGCCGGACTGGAACGGCTTTGCCGTTCTGCACACCGCCGCCGCCCGCGTCGGCGGCCTCGACGTCGGCTTCGTGCCGGGCGAGGGCGGCAAGAATGTTGCCGGCATGCTGGGCGAGACGGACGTGCTGTTCCTGCTCGGCGCCGACGAGATCGACATGTCCAAGGCGGGCGATGCCTTCGTGGTTTATGTCGGCACGCATGGCGATGCCGGCGCACACCGCGCCAACGTCATCCTGCCGGCTGCCGCCTACACGGAGAAGTCGGGCACCTATGTGAACACCGAAGGTCGTGTCCAGATGACCGGCCGCGCCGGTTTCGCGCCGGGCGAGGCCAAGGAAGATTGGGCGATCCTGCGCGCGCTGTCCGACGTGCTCGGCCACAAGCTGCCGTTCGATTCGCTGCAGCAGCTGCGCGCCAGGCTCTATCAGGAGCTCCCGCATCTGGCCCGCATCGACGAGATCGATGCCGGCGACAATGACGACATTGCCAGGGTCGCCAAGCTCGGCGGCCGGCTGAACAAGGGCGCCTTCACCTCAGCGGTGAAGGACTTCTATCTCACCAACCCGATCGCGCGCGCGTCGGCGGTGATGGCCGAATGTTCGGCATTGGCCAAAAACGGCTTCAAGCAGGCGGCGGAGTAAGGGCTGTCATGGATACCTTCTTCTCCTTCTACGTCCTGCCGGCGTTGATCATTCTCCTGAAGTCGGTCGTGCTGATCGTCGTTCTGCTGATCTTCGTCGCCTATATTCTCTACGCCGATCGCAAGATCTGGGCGGCGGTGCAGCTGCGCCGCGGTCCGAACGTCGTCGGCCCCTGGGGCCTGCTGCAGGCTTTCGCCGACCTTCTGAAGTTCGTCTTCAAGGAGCCGGTGATCCCGTCAGGCGCCAACAAGGGCGTGTTCCTGCTGGCGCCGGTGGTTTCGGCGGTGCTGGCAATCGCCGCCTGGGCAGTGATCCCGGTCAGCGAAGGCTGGGCCATCGCCAACATCAATGTCGGCATCCTCTATGTCTTCGCCATCTCCTCGCTCGAGGTCTATGGCGTGATCATGGGCGGCTGGGCCTCGAACTCGAAATATCCGTTCCTCGGCGCACTGCGCTCGGCGGCCCAGATGGTGTCTTACGAAGTCTCGATCGGCTTCGTCATCGTCTGCGTGCTGCTGACCGTCGGCTCGCTGAACCTGACCGACATCGTGCTGTCGCAGGGTGACGGCATCGGCACGCGCCTCGGCCTGCCGAACACCTTCCTCGACTGGAACTGGCTCGTGCTGTTCCCGATGTTCGTGATCTTCTTCATCTCGGCGCTTGCCGAGACGAACCGCCCGCCCTTCGACCTGGTCGAGGCCGAGTCGGAACTCGTCGCCGGTCACATGATCGAATATTCGTCGACGCCGTTCCTGCTGTTCTTCCTCGGCGAGTACGTGGCCATCGTCTTGATGTGCGCGCTGACGACGATCCTGTTCCTCGGCGGCTGGCTGCCACCCTTCGATTTCGCGCCCTTCACCTGGGTTCCCGGCGTGATCTGGTTCGTGCTCAAGGTCTGCATGGTGTTCTTCATGTTCGCCATGGTGAAGGCTTTCGTGCCGCGCTACCGGTACGACCAGTTGATGCGCCTGGGCTGGAAGGTGTTCCTGCCGATCTCGCTGGCGATGGTCGTGATCACCGCCGCCGTCCTCAAGCTTACCGGAGCCGCCTGATGTCAGCGCTCGCCCAAGCCGCCAAGTCGCTGCTCCTGAAGGAGTTCGTCGGCGCGTTCTTCCTGTCGATGCGCCAGTTCTTCGCGCCGAAGCCGACGCTGAACTACCCGCATGAGAAGGGTCCGGTCAGCCCGCGCTTCCGCGGCGAGCACGCTCTTCGCCGTTATCCCAACGGCGAAGAACGCTGCATCGCCTGCAAGCTGTGCGAGGCGATCTGCCCGGCGCAGGCCATCACCATCGAGGCCGGCCCGCGCCGCAACGACGGCACCCGCCGCACGGTGCGCTACGACATCGACATGGTGAAGTGCATCTATTGCGGCTTCTGCCAGGAAGCCTGCCCGGTCGACGCCATCGTCGAGGGGCCGAACTTCGAATTCGCGACGGAGACGCGCGAGGAGCTGTATTACGACAAGGACAAGCTGCTTGCGAACGGCGACCGGTGGGAGCGCGAGATCGCGCGCAACATCGCTATGGATTCGCCGTACCGCTAAGGCTTGAACAATGGACGGGCTCCGAAGGCTCGTCTAAGGAACGCGCGGCCAGCTCCGGAGGCGGAGCACGGACGTGAACAAGGGCAGGGCGCATGGCGCTGAGCCCGAAAGGAAACCCGGGGGAACCCATGCTCAACGGACTTGAAGCGGTATTTTTCTACCTCTTCGCCTTCATCGCGGTGGCGTCGGCCTTCATGGTCATCTCCGCCCGCAACCCGGTTCACTCGGTGCTCTACCTGATCCTGACGTTCTTCAACGCGGCGGGGCTGTTCCTTTTGACGGGTGCAGAGTTCCTGGCGATGATCCTGCTCGTCGTTTATGTCGGTGCGGTGGCGGTGCTGTTCCTGTTCGTCGTCATGATGCTCGACGTCGATTTTGCCGAGCTCAAGTCGGGCGCGCTGCAATATGCGCCGATCGGCGCGCTGGTCGGCCTGATCCTGGCTGCCGAGCTGATCGTGGTCACCGGCGGTTACGCGCTTGCGCCGAAGCTCGCGACTTCGGTCGCCCAGCCGACGCCCGACATCGCCACGCGCCACAACACGGCAGCGCTCGGCGACATCCTGTACACGGACTACATCTACTTCTTCCAGATCGCCGGCCTGGTGCTGCTGGTCGCGATGATCGGCGCGATCGTGCTGACGCTGCGCCACAAGCCGAACGTCAAGCGCCAGAGCATTCCGGCTCAGGTCGCCCGCACGCCGGCCACCGCGATCGAGGTCAAGAAGGTCGAGACGGGCAAGGGAATCTGACCATGGTTGTCGGTATCGCGCATTATCTGACGCTTTCGGCGGTCCTGTTCACGCTCGGCGTGTTCGGCATCTTCCTGAACCGCAAGAACGTCATCGTCATCCTGATGTCGGTCGAGCTCATCCTGCTTGCGGTCAATATCAACTTCGTGGCGTTCTCGGCCCATCTCGGCGACCTCGTCGGGCAGGTGTTTGCGCTCTTCGTGCTTACGGTTGCTGCTGCCGAGGCGGCGATCGGTCTTGCCATTCTGGTCGTATTCTTCCGCAACCGCGGCTCCATCGCGGTCGAAGACGTGAACATGATGAAGGGCTGACGGGACAAAAATGTATCAGGCAATCGTCTTCCTTCCGCTTCTCGGCTTCCTGATCGCCGGCCTGTTCGGCCGTTCGATCGGAGCGAAGGCATCCGAGTACATCACATCGGGCTTCCTGGTGGTGTCGGCCGTCCTGTCCTGGGTGGCCTTCATCACGGTCGGCCTCGGCGACGCCGAGCCGTTCACGGTTCCGGTTCTGCGCTTCCTCGACGTGGGTGCGCTGCAGGCCGACTGGGCATTGCGCATCGACACGCTGACCGTCGTCATGCTGGTGGTGGTCAATACCGTCTCGGCGCTGGTCCACATCTACTCGATCGGCTACATGCATCACGACCCGCATCGGCCTCGCTTCTTTGCCTATCTGTCGCTGTTCACCTTCGCCATGCTGATGCTGGTGACGTCGGACAATCTCGTCCAGATGTTCTTCGGCTGGGAAGGCGTGGGCCTGGCGTCCTATCTGCTGATCGGTTTCTGGTACAAGAAGCCGTCCGCCAATGCCGCCGCCATCAAGGCCTTCGTGGTCAACCGCGTCGGCGACTTCGGTTTCCTGCTCGGCATCTTCGGCATCTTCGTGCTGTTCGGCTCGGTCAATTTCAGCACCATCTTCGCCAATGCCGCATCCTACCTTCCGGCTGAAGGCGCCGAACAGGGCGCGGCCGTGCTCAACTTCCTCGGCTACTCGCTCGACAAGCACGGCGCACTGACGGTTGTCTGCCTGCTGCTGTTCATGGGCGCCATGGGCAAGTCGGCGCAGGTGCCGCTGCACACCTGGCTGCCGGACGCCATGGAAGGCCCGACGCCGGTGTCGGCCCTGATCCATGCCGCGACCATGGTCACCGCCGGCGTGTTCATGCTGGCCCGCCTGTCGCCTGTGTTCGAGCTGTCGCATTCGGCGCTGACTGTCGTCACCTTCATCGGTGCACTGACCGCCTTCTTCGCGGCAACCGTCGGCCTGGTGCAGAACGACATCAAGCGCGTCATCGCTTATTCGACCTGCTCGCAGCTGGGCTACATGTTCGTGGCTCTCGGCATGGGCTTCTACTCTGCCGCCATCTTCCACCTGTTCACGCACGCCTTCTTCAAGGCGCTGCTGTTCCTGGGATCCGGCTCGGTAATCCATGCGGTCTCCGACGAGCAGGACATGCGCAAGATGGGCGGCCTGCGCAAGCTGATCCCGACCACCTACTGGATGATGGTCATCGGCACGCTGGCGCTGACCGGCGTCGGCATTCCGGCGACGATCATCGGTACGGCCGGCTTCTTCTCCAAGGACGCCATCATCGAAGGTGCGTTCGTCGGCCACAATGCGGTCGCCGGCTTTGCCTTCGCCGCTCTGGTCGTCGCTGCCTGCTTCACCAGCTTCTACTCCTGGCGCCTGATTTTCATGACCTTCCACGGTCAGCCGCGCGCCACCGCCGACGTCATGCACCATGTGCATGAATCGCCGCCCGTCATGCTGGTGCCGCTGTTCATCCTGGCTGTCGGTGCGCTGCTCGCAGGCGTCGTCTTCCACGACTACTTCATCGGCGAGGCCTATGCCGAGTTCTGGAAGGGCGCGATCTTCACGCTCGACACCAACCACATCCTGCACGACTTCCACGGCGTGCCGATGTGGGTGAAGCTCGCACCGTTCGCGGCGATGATCGGCGGGTTCGCCATGGCCTACCTGTTCTACATCCGCTCGCCGGAGATGCCGAAGACGCTGGCCCAGCGTCATCGTGGGCTCTACGCCTTCCTGTTGAACAAGTGGTACTTCGACGAGCTGTACGACTTCCTCTTCGTGCGTCCCGCCAAGTGGCTCGGCCGCTTCCTGTGGAAGAAGGGTGACGGCTGGCTGATCGACGGCTTCGGTGCCGATGGCGTGTCGGCCCGCGTGGTCGACATCACCAACCGCGTCGTCAAGCTGCAGACCGGTTACCTCTACCATTACGCGTTCGCCATGCTGATCGGCGTGGCCGCGCTCGTGACCTGGATGATGCTCGGGAGCTCCTTCTAATGTCCGGTGTTCCCATTCTTTCGCTGGTCACCTTTCTGCCGCTGGTCGGTGCGTTCTTCATCCTTCTGATCAGGGATGACGGCGAGGCTGCACGCCGCAACATTCGCAACGTCGCGCTCTGGACGACGGTGTTCACCTTTGCGGTGTCGCTGCTGATCTGGATCAACTTCGACGCCACGGAAGCCGGCTTCCAGTTCGTCGAGAAGTTTGCCTGGCTCGACTCCGGCATTTCCTATCATATGGGCGTCGACGGCATTTCGATGCTGTTCGTCATCCTGACGACGTTCCTGATGCCGCTCTGCATCCTGGCCAGCTGGGAGTCTGTGGAGAAGCGCGTCAAGGAATACATGATCGCGTTCCTGATCCTGGAAACGCTGATGATCGGCGTGTTCTGCGCGCTTGATATCGTGCTGTTCTACGTCTTCTTCGAAGCCGGCCTGATCCCGATGTTCATCATCATCGGCGTCTGGGGCGGCAAGCGCCGCGTCTATGCCAGCTTCAAGTTCTTCCTCTACACGCTGCTCGGCTCGGTGCTGATGCTGCTCGCCATAATGGCGATGTTCTGGCAGGCTGGCACGACCGACATCCCGACGCTGTTGACGCACGAGTTCCCGGCCAACATGCAGACATGGCTATGGCTGGCCTTCTTCGCCTCGTTTGCGGTGAAGATGCCGATGTGGCCTGTGCATACCTGGTTGCCCGACGCGCACGTCGAGGCGCCGACGGCAGGCTCGGTCATCCTGGCAGGCATCCTCTTGAAGATGGGCGGTTACGGCTTCCTGCGCTTCTCGCTGCCGATGTTCCCGCTGGCGTCCGAGTTCTTCGCACCGCTGGTCTTTGCGCTGTCGGTCGTCGCCATCGTCTACACCTCCCTGGTGGCGCTGATGCAGGAGGACATGAAGAAGCTGATCGCCTATTCGTCGGTCGCCCATATGGGTTACGTGACCATGGGCATCTTTGCCATGAACGAGACCGGCGTGCAGGGCGCGATCTTCCAGATGCTCAGCCACGGCCTGGTTTCGGGCGCGCTGTTCCTCTGCGTCGGCGTGGTCTACGACCGCATGCATACCCGCGAGATCGCGGCTTATGGCGGCCTGGTCAACAACATGCCGAAATATGCCGTAGCCTTCCTGATCTTCACCATGGCCAATGTCGGTCTGCCCGGCACCTCCGGCTTCATCGGCGAGTTCCTGACGCTGTTCGGCATCTTCCAGGTCAACACCTGGGTGGCGCTGATCGCGGCGACCGGCGTGATCCTGTCGGCTGCCTACGCGCTTTGGCTCTATCGCCGTGTCGTGTTCGGCGCGCTGACCAAGGAAAGCCTCAAGGGCCTGTTCGACCTGTCAGGTCGTGAGAAGGCCGTGATCTATCCGTTGATCGTGCTGGTGATCTTCTATGGCGTGTACCCGACGCCGGTCTTCAATGTGACGACCGCATCGGTGAAGGCGCTGATCAACAACGTAACCGTATCGATCGACGCCGCGCAGACCGCGGCGGCGAACTGACAGGGGTTTTGCGAACCATGACGCCCGAACTCCTTTCGAGCCTTTCCCTGGTCATGCCGGAGCTGGTCGTGGCCGTCGGCGCGCTTGCGCTGCTGATGGTCGGTGTCTTCTCCGGAGAACGGGCCAACTCGACCGTGACCGGCCTGGCGGTTGCCCTGCTGATCGCCGCCGGCGCCTGGATGTTCGTGTTCGGTCACGACGGCCAGGGCTTCGGCACGGCCTTCGTGTCAGATCCGTTCGCCCGCTTCATGAAGCTTCTGACGCTGCTCGGCTCGGTCGTGACGCTGATCATGTCGGTCGGCTTTGCCAAGGCCGAGAAGTTCGACAAGTTCGAATATCCGGTGCTCGTCATGCTGGCGACGCTCGGCATGCTCTTGATGATCTCGGCCAACGACATGCTGGCGCTTTATCTCGGCCTCGAGCTGCAGTCGCTGGCGCTCTATGTCATCGCCGCGATCAATCGCGAAAACGTGCGCTCGACCGAAGCCGGCCTCAAGTACTTCGTGCTCGGCGCGCTGTCCTCGGGCATGCTGCTCTACGGCATCAGCCTGGTCTACGGCTACACCGGCCACACTTCGTTCGAGGCCATCGCCTCGGCGCTTTCGGGTGGCGAGCGCCAGCTCGGCCTCGTGTTCGGTCTGGTCTTCGTGCTGGCCGGCCTGTGTTTCAAGATTTCGGCCGTGCCGTTCCACATGTGGACGCCCGACGTCTATGAAGGCGCACCGACGCCGGTGACGGCGTTCTTCGCCGCTGCCCCCAAGATGGCGGCCATGGCGCTGATCGTCCGCGTCACCATGGGTGCTTTCGAGCCGATCGGTCTCGACTGGCAGCAGATTATCGTCTTCATCTCGATTGCCTCGATGGTGCTGGGCGCCTTCGCCGCGATCGGGCAGAAGAACATCAAGCGCCTGATGGCCTATTCGTCGATCGGCCACATGGGCTACGCGCTGGTCGGCCTTGCCGCCAACAGCGAAGCCGGCGTGCGCGGCGTGGTCATATACATGCTGATCTATCTGGTGATGACGCTCGGCACCTTCGCCTTCATCCTGGCCATGCGCCGCAAGGACGGCAATGTCGAACAGATCTCCGATCTCGCCGGCCTGTCCAACACAAACCCGATGATGGCAACCGTCCTCACCATCCTGATGTTCTCGCTGGCCGGCATTCCGCCGCTCGCGGGGTTCTGGGGAAAGTGGTACGTCTTCCTCGCTGCCATCAACGCCAATCTCTACGCGCTCGCCGTGATCGGCGTGCTGGCTTCCGTGGTCGGCGCCTACTACTACCTGCGCATCATCAAGATCATGTGGTTCGATGAGCCGGTCGGCGGCTTCCAGCCGATGGCAGGCGAGCTGCGCCTCGTGCTCGGTCTTTCCGGCGTGTTCGTGCTGTTCTACGTGCTGATCGGCGGCCCCGTGGGTGAGATGGCGTCGGCTGCGGCGAAGACCTTCTTCTGACGGCATGGGATTCCAGCTCGCACCGACAGCCACCGCCGACGGTTTCCGCCTCGAAGCCCATGAGACAGTGGGCTCGACAAATGCCTTGGCGCTGGAGCGGGCACTTGCCGGTGACCCGGGCAAGCTCTGGGTCGTCTCGAAGAAGCAGGAAAGCGGGCGTGGCCGCCGTGGCCGCGCCTGGTCGACGCCGGAAGGAAACCTGGCGGCGACGCTGCTCAAGGTTCTCGACCGCGACCTCCATCATGCCGCTACGCTCGGCTTCGTCGCCGGCCTTGCCCTTGCGGACGCGCTCGATGCCGTTGCACCCAATGCGCGCTTTTCCGTAGGGGTCGACGGCGGCAACGGCAAGGGCGTCAAGCGCTTCGAGCTGAAATGGCCTAACGACGTGCTGGCCGCTGGCGCCAAGATGGCCGGCATCCTGCTCGAATCGACGCTGTTGTCGCCGGGTCGCCTTGCGATCGCCATAGGCATCGGCGTCAATGTCGTGGCCCATCCTGATGACGTGCCTTATCCGGCAACCTCGCTGGCCAATCTTGGCGCCGACGCCGACGCCGAGACGTTGTTTCTGGCGCTGTCGGACGCATGGAGCGAGAACGAGCGCCTGTGGGCCGGCGGCCGCGGCCTGGCGGCCATCCGGGAAAAATGGCTGACACGTGCAGCCGGATTGGGCAGCGAAGTGGCTGTACGGGTCGAGGGAAATGTCGTGCGCGGCACTTTCGAGACCATCGACGAGGATTGCCGCTTCGTCATTCGTGACGCTAATGGTGAAACGGTGAAGATCGCCGCCGGCGACGTGCATTTCGGCGCGGTCGCTTCGGCTGGCTCGGCCTGACGGGCCCGAAAGGAAATCTGGTATGGCGAAAGCGGGAAACGCTGAACTCGTATTCGTGCCGCTCGGCGGTGTCGGCGAGATCGGCATGAACTTCGCTCTCTATGGCTTCGGACCGGCCGACGCGCGCGAGTGGATCGTGATCGATGTCGGCGTGACATTTCCCGATGCCAGCCTGCCGGGTGTGGATCTGGTGCTGCCCGACTCCCGCTTCATCGAGGAGGAGCTCAAGAACCTCCGCGGCATCGTCATCACGCATGCGCACGAAGACCACTATGGCGCGCTGCACGACATCTGGCCGCGCCTGAAGGCACCGGTGTGGATGACGCCGTTTGCCGCCGGCCTGCTGGAGGCCAAGCGTCAGTCGGAGCAGGGCGCGCCGAAAATCCCCGTCACCGTCTATCGCGGCGGCGAGAAATTCACCATCGGGCCGTTCGAGATCGAAGCGATTCCGGTCACCCACTCGATTCCCGAGCCGATGTCGCTGGCGATCACCACGCCCGCCGGCACCGTGATCCATACCGGCGACTGGAAGATCGATCCCGCGCCCGAGATCGGTCCGATGACCGACGAGGCACGCTTCCGCGCCTATGGCGACAAGGGCGTTCTGGCACTCGTCTGCGATTCGACCAATGCAATGCGCGAGGGCGATTCTCCGTCCGAGCAGCAGGTCGGGCAGGGGCTGCGGGAAGTGATCGAGCAGGCCAAGGGCCGCGTTGCGGTCACCACCTTCTCGTCCAATGTCGGACGTATCCGTTCGATCGCCGAGGCTGCGCGCGACGCCGGCCGCCAGGTGCTGGTCATGGGCCGTTCTCTGAAGCGCGTCATCGATGTGTCGACGGAACTCGGCTACATGGACGGGCTGCCTGACTTCGTCTCCGAAGACGACTACGGCTACATTCCGCGTGAAAATCTCGTGGTCATCTGCACCGGCAGCCAGGGCGAGCCGCGCGCCGCACTCGCCAAGCTTGCCCGCGACGAGATGAAAACGGTTGCACTTTCGCCAGGCGACACCGTCGTGTTCTCTTCGCGCACCATTCCCGGCAACGAGAAGGCGATCCTGGAGATCAAGAACCTGCTCATCGACCAGGGCATGAAGATCATCGAAGACGGCGATGCGCTGGTCCACGTCTCCGGCCACCCGCGCCGCAGCGAACTCAAGCGCATGTATGAGTGGGTGCGCCCGCGCATCGGCGTGCCTGTTCATGGCGAGGCGGCGCATCTGGTGGCGCAGGGGTCGCTGATGTCGATGTCGGGCATTCCCGAGGTGGCGCAGATTCGCGACGGCGACATGCTGAGGCTGTGGCCGGGCGCTGCCGAGATCATCGACCAGGTGCCGTTCGGCCGCGTCTTCAAGGATGGCAAGCTCGTCGGCTCCGACGAAGCCATGGGCATCCGCGAGCGCCGCAAGCTGTCCTTTGCCGGCCATGTCGCGGTCAATGTCGTTCTCGACGACAAATACGAGCTTTCGGGCGACCCCGACCTGGTGGCCATCGGCGTTGCCGAGGCTGATGCCAGCGGAGAAGCACTCGATGAATTGATGCTCGATGCGGCAATAGGCGCCGTGGACTCCATACCCCGTGCGCGCCGAAAAGACCTGGACCTGGTTCAGGAGGCGGTGCGTCGCGCGGTGCGTGGTGCTGCCAACGAAGCCTGGGGCAAGAAACCGCTGGTGACCGTGTTCGTCACCAGATGAGCGAATGGGAAGTCGCGAATAGCGAGTAGCGAATAGAGCGATTTTAGGATCGTCTCTTTCGGCGCTCTATTCGCTACCCACTATTCGCTATTGGCTAGGAAGAACAAATGCTCGGACGTCTCAATCACGTCGCCATCGCGGTGCCGGACCTGGCTGCGGCGAGTGCGGTCTATCGCGATACGCTCGGCGCCACGGTGACCGAGCCGCAGGCGCTGCCCGAGCATGGCGTGACCGTCGTCTTCATCGACGTCGGCAACACCAAGATCGAGCTGCTCGAGCCGTTGGGCGAGGGCTCGCCGATCGCGGCCTTCCTCGAGAAGAACGCATCGGGCGGCATGCACCATGTCTGCTACGAGGTCGACGACATCCTGGCTGCGCGCGACCATCTCAAGGCGTCGGGCGCCCGTGTGCTCGGCGACGGCAATCCGAAGATCGGTGCCCATGGCAAGCCGGTGCTGTTCCTGCATCCCAAGGACTTCCAGGGCACGCTCGTGGAGCTCGAACAGGCATGACCTGGATTTCAATCATTGCCATGTATTTCGTCTTCTGGTGGCTGACCTTGTTTGCCATCCTGCCTTTCGGCGTGAAGACGCAGGACGATGACAACAACGTCGTGCCGGGCACAGAGGCGAGTGCGCCGCGTGGCCCGCACATGCTGCGCGCGATGTTCTGGACGACGATCGTCACGGCCGTGCTGATGGGCGCCTTCTATGGCGTAACCCGTGGCCTCGGCTACAGCATCAACGACATTCCGCTGATGCTGCCGAAGATCGACTGATCTGAAGGGCCAGAGCTTCTCATCCGTTGGGTGAGAAGCCGATCAAAACACATTGATCGCGTGTGATTTTGAGTGAGCTTGGGCCAAAAAAAATGCAAGGCACGAAGCCTTGCAATTAAACGCGTCCGATCTGCTTTCCGTCATCCGGCGGCAGCGAGTTATCGCGCCTAGATCGCATCCTCCCAAGACTTTGACCGCGTAGGAGAGCGGATTTGTGCTCCGCCCTCTCGGTTATCAAGGCACATTAGACTAAGCCGAAATGAATTGTCACGCGGAATTTTGCTTCCAGATGAGCAATCCTGTGCTGCATTGCACAAAACATGGGCAGTCGTTGCTAGTCTAACAATCAGGGCATTCTGACGCTGCCGCCAAACAAGCGCGCGGGTTTCCAATTGGCCATGAAATGGCTATGAAGCGCGTTCAAGCAAGCCTCATCAATTTGCCGATTCCGGCATCATCGTTTTCATGGAACATTCGATGCGTCTGTCGCGCTATTTTCTGCCCATCCTGAAAGAAAATCCCCGCGAGGCGGAAATCGTTTCGCATCGGCTCATGCTGCGGGCCGGAATGATCAGGCAGCAGGGGCAGGGCAGCTTCTCGTGGCTGCCGCTGGGCAAGCGCGTGCTGGACAAGATCTGCCGCATCGTACGTGAAGAGCAGGACCGGGCAGGCGCGCTGGAAATCCTGATGCCGACCATTCAGTCGGCCGATCTGTGGCGAGAAAGCGGTCGCTATGACGACTACGGCAAGGAGATGCTGCGCATCAAGGACCGCAACGAGCGCGATATGCTGTTCGGCCCGACCAACGAAGAGATGGTGACGGAAATCTTCCGCTCCTACGTCAAGTCCTACAAGGACCTGCCCCTCAACCTCTACCATATCCAGTGGAAGTTCCGCGACGAGATGCGTCCGCGCTTCGGCGTCATGCGCAGCCGCGAATTCCTGATGAAGGACGCCTATTCGTTCGACCTCGACTACGAGGGCGCGAAGGCCGCCTACAACCGCATGTTCGTGTCGTATCTGCGCACCTTCACGCGCATGGGCCTGCAGGCGATCCCGATGCGCGCCGACACCGGTCCCATCGGCGGCGATCTCAGCCACGAATTCATTATCCTGGCTGAAACCGGCGAAAGCCAGGTGTTCTGCCATCGCGACTTCCTCGAACTGCCGGTGCCGGGCGCCGATACCGATTTCGGCAATGACGGCGAGATCGGCGGCATCGTCCAGCAGTGGACGACGCCATACGCTGCGACCGAAGAGATGCACGACGAGGCGGCCTGGGCCGCCGTGCCGGAAGCAGACAAGGTGTCGGCGCGCGGCATCGAGGTCGGCCATATCTTCCACTTCGGCGAAAAGTACTCCAAGCCGATGAACGCCAAGGTGACCGGTCCCGACGGCAAGGAGCATTTCGTGTCGATGGGCTCCTACGGCATCGGCCCGAGCCGCCTGATCGCTGCGATCATCGAGGCGAGCCATGACGAGAACGGCATCATCTGGCCGGAGGCGGTGGCGCCGTTCGACATCGGCCTGATTAACATGAAGGTCGGCGACGCCGATTGCGACCGCATCTGTGGCGAGCTCTACGCGGCCTTCGAGGCTGCCGGCAAGGACGTGCTTTACGACGACACCGACCAGCGCGCCGGCGGCAAGTTCGCCACCGCCGACCTGATCGGCCTGCCGTGGCAGGTGATCGTCGGTCCGCGCGGTGCTGCGGCGGGCGAAGTCGAGATCAAGAACCGCAAGACCGGCGAGCGCGTGACGCTGCCGGTGGCGGAGGCTCTGGCCAAACTGGGCTCCAAGGCATGAACCAAACGGCGGCGGCGGCAAAACCGGCCGGAGCAGGGCCGTTCTCCGTCTTCGAACGCATGGTGGCCTGGCGCTACCTGCGGGCGAAGCGCAAGGAAACGGTGATCTCGGTCATCGCCTCGATCTCCTTCCTCGGCATCATGCTGGGGGTTGCGACCCTGATCGTGGTCATGGCCGTGATGAACGGTTTCCGTGCCGAGCTTCTGACCCGCATTCTCGGCGTCAACGGCCATCTGATCGTGACGCCGATCGACACGCCGCTCGAGGACTATGCCGCCGTCGCCGACCGCATCAACGGCGTTGCCGGCGTCAAATATGCAATCCCGCTGGTCGAGGGCCAGGTGCTCGCGCAGGGCAATATCGGCTCGGGTACCGGTGCGCTGGTGCGCGGCATCAGGGGCAGCGATCTCGGCAAGGTCACGCTTGTCGCCAACAACATCAAGCAGGGCTCCATCGTCAATTTCGACACCACCGACGGCGTCGTCATCGGCCGGCGCATGGCCGAAAACATGGGGCTGGTTCTGGGCGACAGCATCCGGCTGATCTCACCTGACGGCGATGTCACGCCGATGGGCACGACGCCGCGGGCCAAAGCCTATCCGATCACCGGCATCTTCGAGGTCGGCATGTCGGAGTATGACAGCTCGATCGTGTTCATGCCGCTCAACGAGGCGCAGCTCTATTTCAATTCCGAGGGCAAGGTCGGCTCGATTGAGATCTATGTCGACAACCCTGACAATGTCGATGCGCTCAAGACCAAGGTGGAGGAGGCGGCGCAGCGGCCGATCTTCCTGACCGACTGGCGTCAGCGTAACCAGACCTTCTTCTCGGCCCTGCAGGTCGAGCGCAACGTCATGTTCATGATCCTGACGCTGATCGTGCTGGTGGCGGCCCTCAACATCATCTCCGGCCTGATCATGCTGGTGAAGGACAAGGGCCATGACATCGCGATCCTAAGGACCATGGGCGCGACACGCGGCGCCGTCATGCGCATCTTCCTGATGACGGGTGCCGCCATCGGCATGACCGGCACGCTGGCGGGTGTGCTGCTCGGCGTGGTGATCTGCCTCAATGTCGAGCGCATAAGGCAGTTCTTCTCGTGGCTGTCGGGTACGGTGCTGTTCAATCCCGAGCTCTATTTCCTCAGCCAGCTGCCGGCCAAGATGGACATGGGCGAGACGATATCGGTGGTGGCGATGGCGCTCGTGCTGTCGTTCCTGGCGACCCTGTTTCCAGCCTGGCGCGCTGCCAAGCTCGATCCGGTCGAAGCGTTGAGGTACGAGTGATGGCCACCGCCGTTATCGAGCTCAAGGGCGTCGAACGCCATTACGAGCAGGGATCGCGCAAGCTGACGATCCTCAACGACGCCAACTTTTCGCTGCAGGCAGGCGAGATGGTGGCACTGGTTGCGCCGTCGGGCACAGGCAAGTCCACCCTGCTGCACACGGCCGGCCTGCTGGAACGGCCTGATGTCGGCGAGGTCATCATCACCGGGCGCGCCTGCGGCCGCCTGTCGGACGACCAGCGCACGGCCATCCGCCGCAACGACATCGGCTTCGTTTACCAGTTCCACCACCTGCTGCCGGAGTTCTCGGCGCTGGAGAACGTGATGATGCCGCAGCTGGTGAAGGGGCTCAAACCTTCCGACGCCAGCGAGCGGGCCGGTCAGTTGCTCGACTACATGAAAATCGGCAAGCGGGCCCAGCACCGGCCTTCTGAACTGTCCGGCGGCGAACAGCAGCGCGTGGCAATCGCCCGGGCTGTCGCCAACGGACCGGCATTGCTGCTGGCCGACGAGCCGACAGGCAATCTCGACCCGGTCACGGCGGGCTATGTGTTCGACGCGCTGTCGGCGCTTGTACGGCAGTCGGGACTGGCGGCGCTGATTGCCACCCACAATCACGAACTGGCCTCGCGCATGGACCGTCGCGTGACCCTGTCTGACGGCAAGGTCGTGCCGCTGCGTTGATCTCTTATTGCGGGGGAGCGGTGCTGCATCGCGTCTCCTGCAATCCATCGCAGGGCACTGTCTGCAGCCCTTCGCACCGGGCGAGGGAACACGAGCTGCGGGTTAGCTGGGCAACCCTACGGGTCAGCGGCGCTTGCTCGGCCGCGCGGTTTCCATTCCGCCATGAAATGGCTATGAAGCCATTGGATTGAAGCCTGCTGTGCGCTGATTCCGGCGCAGCCTTCCTCATCTGTGGACCGGCCCATGCGTTTGTCGCGCTACTTCATGGTGTCGCTGGCCAGCGCCTTCGGGCGCCTGGGGGGCGCCGCATGAGCCGGACCAGCGCAGACAGGCAGGCAGGCGCCGGGCCGTTTTCGGGTTTCGAGCGCATGGTGGCGTGGCGCTATCTGCGTTCGAAGCGCAAGGAAACGGTGATCTCGGTCATCGCTTCGATCTCCTTCCTCGGCATCATGCTGGGCGTCGCTACGCTGATCGTCGTGATGGCGGTGATGAACGGTTTCCGAGCGGAGCTGCTGTCGCGGATACTTGGCATCAACGGCCATCTCATCGTCACGCCGACCGACATGCCGCTGGAGGACTATGCCGAGCTTGCCCGGCGGATCGATGGCGTTCCCGGCGTCAAATACGCAATTCCGCTGATCGAAGGCCAGGCCCTTGCGCAGGGCAATGTCGGTTCCGGCAAGGGTGCTCTCGTGCGTGGCATTCGCGGCGAGGATCTTGGCAAGATCGCGCTCGTTGCCAACAACATCAAGCAGGGTTCCCTTGACGGGTTCGACATGGCTGGCGGCGTCGCAATCGGCCGCCGCATGGCCGACAATCTCGGCATGGTGCTGGGTGACACCATCTCGCTGACATCGCCCGACGGCGACGTCACCTCGCTTGGCACGACGCCGCGCCAGCAAGGTTATCCGGTGACGGCGATCTTCGATGTCGGCATGTCCGAATACGACAGCTCGTTCATCTACATGCCGTTGTCTGAAGCGCAGACCTACTTCAATTCGGAAGGCAGGGCGCAGAGCCTCGAGGTCTATCTCGACAATCCCGACGATGTCGAAGCGATCAAGCCAAAGGTGGACGAGGCAGCGCAGAGGCCAATCTTCCTGATCGACTGGCGCGAGCGCAACCAGAGCTTCTTCTCGGCGCTGCAGGTTCAGCGCAACGTCATGTTCATGATCGTGACGCTGATCGTGCTCGTTGCCGCGCTCAACATCATCTCCGGGCTCATCATGCTGGTGAAGGACAAGGGGCACGACATCGCGATCCTGCGGACGATGGGCGCGACGCGCGGGGCGGTCATGCGAATCTTCCTGATGACGGGCGCTGCGATCGGCACTGCCGGTACTATCGCGGGTGTCCTGCTCGGCGTCGTCATCTGCCTCAATGTCGAGCACATCAGGCAGTTCTTCTCGTGGCTTTCGGGTACAGTTCTGTTCAATCCCGAGCTCTATTTCCTCAACCAGCTGCCTGCGAGGATGGACATGGGCGAGACCATTTCGGTGGCGGTGATGGCGCTGGTGCTGTCGTTCCTGGCGACACTGTTCCCGGCATGGCGGGCCGCCAATCTCGATCCGGTCGAAGCGTTGAGGTACGAGTGACGGGGCGAGCGGCAGCGCTTGGCCTGGTGCACCGGTCGGACTTGCGGGCCTGATCGCTATCGACAACCACGAGCTCGTCGCGCGTATAGAGCGGCTCGTCACGCTGGCCGACGGCAGAGGGGCATGCGCGCTGCGCCGATCCTTTTGCCTTCCGGGTGGTGGTCCGGTGTCGGCAATCGTCCGACACCGCGTTGGGTGCGGGCAGGGCCGCTCTCCCTTGGCCTTGCATCCTGGCCGTCTCATGCCTGACCGGAATGTATGGCTGGTAGCGCGCCTGCTGTTGAGTGATGCGTCGCTGTCGCGCCAATGCCCTTGATTCAACTCGGCATGTGGATCTGTGCCCCGGCGATACCAGCCGCGTGTTCGTTAACGAACGGACCGGGCCGTCAATCCTTCATTTACCGTCGATTCGCTTGCCGCCCCAACCGCCGGCCAGAGCGCAACCGGGCGCGTTGACATTTGAACAAAATTAGAACAAATTGAGAACATATTAAAAACAGGAGCGAGTTATGACCGATCTGATCCAGGATGTCGTCTCGATGGTGTGCATGAGCGCCTTCCTCGTCACCATGGCCATGTGGATCGGCGCGCTCTGAGGAGGCGTCGTTCCGGGCGGTCGATTGCCGCTCTCCAGTTTGCCGTTGAGGGTGTCGGGCCATGGCCCGGTACCGAAATGAAAGTGCCGGCACAAGCCGGTTGGGCCCGGACAGATAGAGCCGGGCAATCAGCTGACAATCAGACCTGAGATCAGGCTGTCTTGCGAACGGCGTCGGCGTCAGCTTCCGACGGACCGAAGATGTTCTCGAAAGCCGCTTTGAGCGCCACGTCGACGTCGGCCATGGTGACGGGCAGGCCGAGGTCGACCAGGCTGGTCACGCCATGGTCGGTGACGCCGCATGGGACGATGCCCGAGAAATGCCCGAGCTCCGGCTCGACGTTGATGGCGATGCCGTGGAAGCTGACCCAGCGCCGCAGCCTGATGCCGATGGCTGCGATCTTGTCCTCGGCGGGCGAGCCGTCGGGCAGGGGCGGGCGGTCCGGCCTGACGACCCAGACGCCGACGCGGTCCTCGCGGCGTTCGCCCTTGACGTTGAAGGCGGCGAGCGCCTCGATGATCCAGGCCTCGAGGGCTGCGACGAAGGCACGGACGTCTTCCCGGCGGCGCTTGAGGTCGAGCATGACATAGGCCACACGCTGACCTGGCCCATGATAGGTGTATTCGCCGCCGCGGCCCGTCTTGAACACCGGAAAACGATTCGGCTCGACCAGGTCTTCTTCCTGCGCGCTGGTGCCTGCCGTGTAGACCGGCGGATGTTCGACCAGCCAGACAATCTCACCTGCAGTGCCCAGGCGAATTGCGTCCGCGCGCTGTTCCATGAAGGCGAGCGCCTCATCGTAGGGCGTCAGGCCGGGTTCGATTCGCCATTCGACGGGCGTGGAGCCCGGCAGGGGAAGAAACGACGTGGCGATCAGGCTGCGTTCGGTCATTTTCGGGGTCCGATTCTCAGTCTGATATGGCTGTTCAGGCTGCTTGCGTCCAGTGCAAAGGACTTTCCGCGCCGCACGACACAGGCAGACGCCTTGGTTCCCCTGGGGCATGCAAGAATGATTGCAGAATATCGCTTGGGGCGCTTGTTTCCCCGGAAACGATTTGCTACATGCCGCGAGCCGGTTCGGACCGGCCCCTGTCGTGACGTGCGGTCGTGGCGGAATTGGTAGACGCGCAGCGTTGAGGTCGCTGTGGGGCAACCCGTGGAAGTTCGAGTCTTCTCGACCGCACCAACGAACTTGGTTCAAAAAGGCGCTGTAAGTATCCAATACTTCAGCGCCTTTTTTGTTGCCTGATTTTCCGTTCACCTCTCATATCGGCTGCGGATTGCTGGTTGCCTGGTCGGCCGGATCTGCATGCATGACGTCATGGCGCTCATAGATCTCCGACGCTGTTCGACGCCGAGAGTGCCCCGGGCCAAAATCAAAAAAGCCCGGAGCGATGGCTGTCGCTCCGGGCTTTTTGTTATCGGCTGACGTCAGCTTCAGCGCCCGCGCCAGGCAAGCAGCCTCATTGCATTGGCCGTGACAAGCACGGTTGCGCCGGTGTCGGCGAGGATTGCCGGCCACAGGCCGGTGATGCCGGCGATGGTCGTGACCAGGAACACCGCCTTCAGGCCGAGCGCGATGGTGATGTTCTGGGTGATGTTGCCCATCACCGACTTGGAGAGAGCGATCATGTCGGGGATGTCGCCGACACGGCCATGGAGGATGGCTGCATCTGCGGTCTCCAGCGCGACATCGGTGCCGCCGCCCATGGCGACGCCGAAATCGGCGGCGGCAAGTGCGGGCGCGTCGTTGATGCCGTCGCCGACCTTGGCAACGATCTGTCCCTGCTGCTGCAGTTCACGCACGATGCGCTGCTTGTCGTCGGGCAGCAGGCCGGCGCGTACCGAAATGCCCAAGCCTTTGCCGATGGCGCGTGCCGTGGCCTCGTTGTCTCCAGTCAACATCACCGTTGCGATGCCTTCTTCCTTGAGCCGGGCGAGGGCGGCGATTGCGTCGGGGCGCGGCTCGTCGCGCATGGCGAGCAGTCCGATCGTCCTGCCGTCGGCGAGCAGCACCGAGACCGTCTTGCCCTCGGCGTTGAAGGCAGCGATCTGGTCCTTGAGCTCGCCGGACAGAGTGGCCATCTCGTCAGCGGCCTTGGGGGAGGCCAGGAAGACTTCTTCGCCGCCGACCTTGCCGGTCACACCCTTGCCGGCGACTGCCTTGGCAGCTGCCGCAGGTGGGATCGGCACGCCATCGGCCTTGGCGCGGCCGAGAATGGCGAGTGCGAGGGGGTGGCTGGAGCCGGTCTCGAGCGCCGCCGCCAGCGACAGCACCTTGGCTTCAGGACGGCCTACTGCGACGATATCGGTCACCTTGGGCTTACCTTCGGTCAGCGTGCCGGTCTTGTCGAGCGCTACCGAGGTCACCCGGCGCATGCCTTCGAGCACAGCACCTCCCTTGAGCAGCAAGCCGCGGCGGGCGCCGGCGGACAGGCCGGCGGCGATTGCCGCGGGCGTCGAGATGACCAGAGCGCAGGGGCAACCGATCAGAAGGATGGCGAGGCCCTTGTAGATCCATTCCTGCCAGTCGCCGCCAGCAAACAGCGGCGGCATCACCGCTACCAGGGCGCCGACGACGAGCACTGCGGGAGTGTAGTAGCGCGAGAAGCGGTCGATGAAGCGCTCGGTCGGCGCCTTGCTCTCCTGGGCCTCCTCGACCAGCTGGATGACGCGGGCGATGGTGTTGTCGGCCGAGGTCGCGGTGACACGCACCTTGAGCACGGCATCGGTGTTGATGGTGCCAGCAAAGACCTGATCGCCGACGCTCTTCAGCTTGGGAACGCTTTCGCCCGTCACCGGCGCTTCGTCCAGCGTGCTCGATCCCTCGACCACGGTGCCGTCGGCGGCGACGCGATCGCCGGGGCGGATCAGGATCACCGAACCGAGCGCAAGCGATTCAGCCGGGACCTCGCGCGTCGTGCCGCCGTCCTCGACCAGCGCGGTCTTTGGGACCAGGTCGGCGAGGCCGCGGATGCTGGCGCGGGCGCGGCGAGCGGCGACACCTTCGAGCAGCTCGCCGATGAGGAACAGCAGCACCACCATGGCCGCTTCCTCGGTGGCGCCGATGAAGACCGCACCCACCGCGGCAATCGTCATCAGCGTCTCGATGGAAAACGGCGTGCCGGTGATGGCGCCTGCATAGGCGCGCCGGGCGACGGGAATCAAGCCGACGGCCAGCGCCACCAGAAACGCCCAATGGCCGAGCTGCGGCATCAACTGGCCGATGGCATAGGCAGCGATCAGTGCCGCGCCGCAGGCAATGGTCATCCTTGCCTTGCGGGTTTTCCACCAGGGGCCGTCGTCGAGGTCGAAATGGTTGTGGCCTGTGTCCGCCGACTCGGCCGCCGCAGGACCGTGATCGTGGCCTGAGTGGTCGTGTCCGGCGTGGTCGTCATGATCGTGCTTATGATCATGGCCGGCATGGTCGTCGTGAGCATGTCCGGAATGATCGTGCCCCGAATGATCGTGGTCGTGGCTGCAGTTCGGACCGTGTTCGTGTGCCTTTGCCTTTGCCTTGGGCTCGGCGGTTCGTGCCGCGCCGAGCGAGGCGACGGAATAGCCGAGCGCCTTGACCTGCCTGGAGATTTCGGCCGACGGTGCCGGGCCGCGGTGGGACACGGTCATGGTGCCTGCCGAGACAGAGATGCCGACCTCGGTGATCCCGGGAAGGCGGGTAACTGCGTTCTCGATCTTGGTGGCGCAGGAGGCGCAGTCCATGCCGCCGACGCGAAAACGCGTCTTGCCGATGCTGGCATCGTTCATTTCAGGTCCTTTCAATCCTATGTGTGCTGATGCTAGAATCTCTAGCCGCTAGAGGATCAAGAGGTTTTTCGAGATGAACATTCCGATTGGCGAATTGGCTCGACGCACCGGGGTAAAAGTGCCGACGATCCGCTTCTATGAGCAGATCGGGCTGATCGCAGAGCCGCCGCGGACCGAGGGCAACCAGCGCCGCTACGGCAAGACGGAGATCGACCGGCTGAACTTCATTCGCCATGCCCGCGAGCTGGGGTTCGAGGTTGACCACATCCGCGAATTGCTGGCCATGTCGCAGGAGCCCCAGGCCTCGTGCCACCAGGCCGACAGCATCGCCCAGTCCCATCTGCTGGAGGTCGACCGGCGCATCGAGAAGCTGAAGCGGCTGCGCGGCGAGCTTGCCCGCATGATCGACGAATGCGGCCATGGCCGCATCTGCGACTGCCGCATCATCGAGGTTCTGGCCGACCATGGCCACTGCGCAACCGAGCATGTGGCCTGATTGAGACAGGCGAAAAATGCCTGTGCCGCATGTTCGCCCCGGGGCGCATTTCATTTGATGTTTCGGCAGTTTGCGGGCTAGGGGTAAGGCGTTTCGAATCCCGAAAATCCGCTCGCGGGAAGCGCCGATGGAAGCCCAGCAAGATCATATGCACGGCGCCGCCGCCGCAGATGCCTCCGCCGAAATCTACGGCGAGGACGGGGTTATCCTTGCCTCGTTCCTGGCGCATATCGGCGCGGCGATCGCCGACCGTGACACGCTCACGCTGAAGCGTGACGTCGCCGGGCTTCACCAGTCCGAACTCGGCGACCTGCTCGAAGCCTTGCTGCCCGAACAGCGCCTGGCGCTGGTCGAGCTCATGGGGTCGGACTTCGACTTCTCGGCGCTGACCGAAGTCGACGAGGCGATCCGCCTCGACATCGTCGACAACCTGCCCAACGAGCAGATCGCCCAGGCGGTGCAGGAACTGGATTCCGACGACGCCGTCTACATTCTGGAAGATCTCGACGCCGAGGATCAGAACGAGATCCTGGCGCAACTGCCCTTCACCGAGCGCATCAGGCTTCGGCGCTCGCTGGATTACCCGGAAGAATCGGCCGGCCGGCGCATGCAGACGGAATTCGTCGCGGTGCCGCCGTTCTGGACCATCGGCCAGACCATCGACTATCTGCGCGACGACAAGGACCTGCCGGAGCGTTTCAGCCAGGTTTTCGTCATCGATCCGACCTTCAAGCTGCTTGGGGCGGTCGACCTGGACCAGATCCTGCGCACCAAGCGGGCGGTAAAGATCGACGAGATCATGCACGAGACCCGCCACGCGATCCCGGCGACAATGGACCAGGAGGAGGCGGCGCGCGAGTTCGAGCAGTACGATCTTCTGTCCGCCGCCGTCGTCGATGAGAACGAGCGATTGGTGGGCGTGCTGACCATCGACGACGTGGTCGACGTCATTCAGCAGGAGGCCGAAGAAGATCTTCTGCGCATGGGCGGCGTCGGCGACGAAGAGCTGTCGGACACGGTCGCATCCATTTCGAAGTCGCGCGTGCCGTGGCTGTTCGTCAATTTGTGCACGGCCTTCATTTCGGCTTCCGTCATCAGCATGTTCGGCGCGACGATCGAAGAGATGGTGGCGCTGGCGGCGCTGATGCCGATCGTCGCCTCGCTCGGCGGCAACGCCGGCACCCAGACGATGACGGTGACCGTGCGGGCGCTGGCGACGCGCGATCTCGACATCTACAATGCCGGCCGCGTCATTCGCCGCGAGGTCATGGTCGGACTGCTCAACGGCACCATCATCGCCACGCTTCTGGGGCTGGTCGCCGGCTTCTGGTTCCACAATCCCGACCTTGGCTTCGTCATCGCTGCTGCGATGATCGTCAACATGCTGGCGGCCGCGCTCGGCGGCATCCTGATCCCGCTGCTGCTTGACAAGCTCGGTGCCGACCCGGCGATCTCGTCGTCGATCTTCACGACGATGATCACCGACGTGATCGGCTTCCTTGCCTTCCTGAGCTTTGCCACATGGTGGCTACATCTTGGTGCAGGCGCCGGCTAAAGGCCGTTCCGAATTGACTTTTACGTAAGTCGCGTGCGAGACTCCTTGCGGACTTGTAGCAATTTCGGCTGCGCGGCCGCCTGGTCGCCCGGCATTACCGGCATGGCCGAAGCCCGGCAGTCCTTGAGGCGGCGCGACATCGCCCCGTCGGGTGGAGCACAGATGCGGGAATATTACTCGATCACCGAACTGACCCGCGAATTCGACATCTCGACGCGGACTTTGCGCTTTTACGAAGACGAGGGGCTGATCCAGCCGGTGAGGCGTGGCCGGACGCGCCTGTTCAAGCCGTCGGACCGGCACCTCATTCGCCAGATCATGCGTGGCAAGCGGCTCGGTTTTTCCATCAACGAGATCCGAGAGATCATCCAGATGTACCGGGAGCCCCCGGGGGAGGTCGGTCAGCTGAAGCTTATGATCAAGCGCATCGAGGAGAAGCGCGAGGACCTGCGCCAGAAGCGCCGCGATCTCGAGGAGACGCTGGCCGAACTGGACCAGGCAGAGGAGTCCTGCGTCGAGCGCCTGGTGGAACTCGGCGTCACGACCTGAGTCAGGATCGCCAATCGCCCTCTGCTCGCAAGCTGAATCTGAGTTCAGCCGTAATCCATTGCCTGCTCTTGCTTTTTGGAAAGCCGGCCGGCCTTGCTATATCCAGCGGCGAACGCGTTTGGTGTAGTCGATGTATTTCTTGCCGAAGCGGGACTGGAGGTGCTTCTCCTCGCGCTCGATGGCCAGTTTTTGCGTAGCGAAAGCGGCTATCAGCGCCAGGGCGATGAACCACAGGCTGCCGCTGACCATGCCGATGCCGATCAACAGCAACGTGTTGCCAAAGTAGATCGGGTTGCGGGTGAAGGAGAACGGGCCATCCATCACCAGGTGGTCCGAAGCCTTGTCCGGCCTGATGGTGGTGTTGCCGCGCCTCAAGGCGCGTATTGCCGAAACCTCGATGGCGACGACGCCCAGTATCACCAGCCAGCCGGCGGCGAAGAGCAGGTCCGAGATCGGCTCGGTGATCCAGGGCAAGGGATAGAGCAGGGTGAGCACGATGGCGATGGCAATCGCCAGCAGGTAGATGATCGGCGGCCACGGCACTCGGCTAGGGGCTGCCTTGATGTCGGTCATTGCGCTCCTCCCACGGGTGTCTGGCTGTCCGTACTGGCGGAGCACATGGCGGCGGTGTCGCCGACATGCGCCTTCAGTTCGGGGCTCTTGTCCGATGCATAGAGGCGATCGAGCGAATCGTCCTTCTGCAACTCGTCGAGCATGCACACACAGTAGCGCGAGCAGAATTCGGTGTCGCGGCTCTGTTGGCAAGAGACCTGACACGACTTGAGGAAGCCGACTTCGCGGGTTTCGACAGGGGCGGGGAAGAACTGCGCCCAGGCCCAGACCAGCGAGATCAGCACCGGCTGGTGGATGAGGTAGAAGGCAAGGCTGTGGCGGCCGAAGAAGCCGAGCGGCTTCGACCAGATGCCGGGCTTGAGCCGCGCCAGCCTTTCGAACAGGCCTGCTTTCAACGCCAGTCCAGCCAGGCCCATGCCTGCCAGCACCGCGCCAAACCATGGGAAGACAGGCACGAAGTCGTTGGAGCGGGGAGCGACGGTGTTGAGGCCGACCCAAAGCAGGGCAGGATGGTTGAAGACGTCGTTGCGCAGATAGCTGGGGGCAACGATCACCAAGGCTGCGGCGACGAGCGTCAGCAGCGGCGGCAGGCGTAGGAAAACAAGGCCGACGACGCTGGCAAAGGCGATCTGGTGCAGGATGCCGAAAAAGATGAAGGTATCCGGCATGGCATACCATGTCGCGCCGGTGATGACGGCGGCGGCGGCAACCACCATCGCAAGCCGTTTCCAGAAGCCGCGCCAGCGGATGCCCTTGGCGTGGGCGAGCACCAGGCTTACGCCAACGAGGAAGAGGAAGCTCGAGGCGATCGAGCGGGCGAACAGCTTCCAGCCGCCGAAGGCGGTCATGCCGGGATCGGCATAGCCGAAGAACTCGAGATCCCAGGCGAAATGGTAGATGGCCATGGCGATGAGCGCTGCACCACGGGCGATGTCGATCACCTGGACGCGTGGCGTTTGGGCTTGAACTTGGTCGGTGGTCGGTTGCATCGTCATGGCCATTCGCTTCGGCTTTCGGGTGTTTCGCCGCCCATGCAGCACTATCATGGTTGAAGCGCGGCAACAGAGGGACTAGCCAACGTCATGCACAGGGTTCGGGGATGTCGGCAATGAACGGTCGCGTGATGTCGTTGACCGAGGAGCTGGTGGCGCGCTGCCACCGCGAGGTGGCGGATGCCGGTCCCGATCCCGACGCCCAGCATCTCGACGACGCCGATTATGCGCGAATGATCGACGAGACGCTGGCGGCCAATCCCGAGGAGGGGCCGCTGTGGCTGTTCGCCTATGGCTCGCTGATCTGGAAACCCGAGGTCGAGCATGCCGAGGAGAGGGTGGCGCTGGCGCGTGGCTGGCATCGTTCGTTCTGCATCAACATGACCCGCTGGCGCGCGACAAAAGCCGAGCCCGGGCTGATGATGGGCATGGATCGCGGCGGCCAGTGCAAGGGTGTGGCGCTGCGGCTGATGGATGGCGACCGGCGCGAGCAACTCGACAAGCTCTTCCGTCGCGAGATGACGCTGAAACCCTCGACCTACAAGCCGCGCTGGCTGACGCTGGCCACCGATCAAGGTCCGCTGACCGCACTTGCCTTCGTCATCAACCGCGAAGGCCATGCCTATGCCGGGGCGCTCGGCGAAGACGAGGTTGTGAATCGGCTGGCCACGACGTGCGGTCATTGGGGCTCGGCGGCCGACTATCTCTACAATGTGGTCAAGAACCTGGAACAGCGTTCGATCCACGACCGGCATCTGTGGCGGCTGCAGCATCTGGTGGCGGAACGAATCGCTGCGCGTGCCTGATCGCAGGAACGCCGCATTCGAGCGCTGCGGCGTCGGAATTTGGTTTGCCGCCCCATGCTTTTGTTTCTATAGTCGCAGCCGTCGTCGGTTCCAGTTTTTGGAATCAAGAGGGAATGCGGTGAGGGAGTTTTTGCCCAAAGCCGCGGCTGCCCCCGCAACTGTGTGCGGTTAGCTCTCCCCAAAGGCCACTGAAGCTTGCTTCGGGAAGGCGGGGAAGGGTGTCGATCCGCAAGCCAGGAGACCTGCCGGCGACGAAGACTTTATTCTATGCCCTCGGGTGGAGGGTGAAAGGACATTGAAATGAACACGGTTACTTCCGCACTCGGCACTGGCGTTTCCTCCCAGTCGCGCGCAATGCAGCTGGCGATGGCCGCGCTGCTTGGCATCTTCGTTGTTGGCTTCCTCGGGTTCTCGCATATGGAAGTGGTGCACAACGCTGCCCACGACTATCGCCACTCGATGGCCTTCCCCTGCCACTAACGAAGGCAATCCAACCATGTCTGTCTTTCGCAACGTCGTGTTCATCGCGGCGATCAGCGGCCTATTGGCCGGCGTGATCCTGGCCGCGCTCCAGACCTATTCAACCGACCCGCTGATCTTCAAGGCGGAGACCTATGAGAACGCTGGCGGCCACGATCATGCCGCTACACCCGCTCAAGGCACCGAGGCGACAGCGCCTGCCACTACCGCGCAGTCGACTGCGCCTGCTGTCGTCGCACAGGCCCCGGCCGAGGAAGAAGCGTGGGCGCCTGCCGACGGCTTCGAGCGCTTTGCCTATTCGGCACTCGCCAACATCATCAGCGGTATCGCCTTCGGCCTGATCCTGGTCGCCGTTTCAGAGTTCGCCGGTGGCATCGCCAACTGGCGCCAGGGTGTCTTCTGGGGTTTTGCCGGCTTTGCCGTGTTCACCCTGGCACCCGGCCTCGGCCTGCCGCCAGAACTGCCGGCGATGCCCGCAGCCGATCTTGTCTCGCGCCAGATCTGGTGGATTTCCACGGTCGTCGCCACCGCTGCAGGCCTTGCACTGATCGCCTTCAGGAAATCGTTGCCGCTGGCGATCCTCGGCGTGGCGCTGATCGTTGCACCGCACGTCATCGGCGCACCGCAGCCCGAAAGCCACGACTCGCCGATCCCGGCCGATCTGCACCACAGCTTCGTCGTCGCCGTCACCATCTCCAACCTGGTGTTCTGGGTGGTTCTGGGCGCTGTCGCCGGCTTCGTGCGCAGCCGTTTCATGGGCGAGCAGCCGCAGGCGCTGAACGGTCGCCTTGCCTGAGACGCTGACATTCCTGCTCGGCGGCGCGCGCTCCGGCAAGAGCGCGCATGCCGAGCGGCTCATCACGCAGTTTCCTGCGCCGTGGACGTATATCGCCACGGCGCAGGCCTATGATGACGAGATGCGCGAGCGCATCTCCATTCATGTGGGGCGCCGTGGTGACGGCTGGCAAACGATCGACGCGCCGCTCGATCTGGTGGGCGCACTCGCCGGTCTGCCTGACGGCGCGCCTGTGCTCGTCGACTGCCTGACACTCTGGCTCACCAATCACATGCTGGCGGAGCACGATGTCGCTACCGAATGCGCGGCGCTTATCGAAACGTTGTCGCGTCCGCGCGGGCCGTGGTTTGTGGTGTCGAACGAGGTCGGGCTCGGCATCGTGCCCGACAATGCGCTGGCCCGCCGTTTCCGCGACGATGCCGGCAGGCTCAATCAGAAGGTGGCGGCTGTTGCCGACGAGGTGCTGTTTTTGGTCGCCGGCCTGCCGATGAAGGTGAAATGATGAAGACGATCGACGAGCAGGAAGCCGAGCGCCACAAGGCCAAGATGGCCAAGCGCAAAGCCGTGCAGGATGCCGAGGTCGCCGCCAAGACCATCGTCGAGAAGGGGCTGTTGATCGTCAACACCGGTCCCGGCAAGGGCAAGTCGACCGCCGCCTTCGGGCTGGCGCTGCGCATGTTGGGCTATGGCCACCGCGTCGGTGTGGTTCAGTTCATCAAGGGCGCCTGGCATTCGGGCGAGCAGGACGCGTTTGCCGCCTTCGGCGACCGCGTCGTCTGGCACACGATGGGTGAGGGCTTCACCTGGGAGACGCAGGACATCAAGCGCGACATTGCCGCCGCCGAAGCCGCCTGGGTGAAGGCGCAGGAGCTTTTGGCCGATCCAAGCATTTCGCTTGTCGTGCTCGACGAACTCAACATCGCGCTGCGCTACGATTATCTCGATCTGGAAACGGTTGTCGCGACTCTCAAGAACCGGCGCGAAGGCCTGCATGTGGTCGTGACTGGCCGTAACGCTAAGCCTGCGCTGGTCGAGGCTGCCGATCTCGTCACCGAGATGGGGGCGACCAAGCACCACTTCGCGGCCGGCGTGAAGGCGCAGAAGGGGATCGAGTTCTAGCTTTCGCCGCGTCAGAGCCAGATGGCGAAGCCGACCAGGCCGATGGTGCCGACGAGGATGGAATCAGCCGTCCAGTAGACGCGCAGCGCCGAGCGGATATCCTGGGCATTGGCCTCGCGACGACCGCCTGATCCCATGAAGGCGTCCTCGACCATCACGCCGCCATAGGCGCGCGGGCCGGCCAGCGCCAGGCCGAGCGCACCGGCCATGGCGGCCTCGGGCCAGCCGGCATTGGGCGAGCGATGTTTGTTTGCGTCGCGCCAGACGGCGTCCCATGCGGCCCTCGGATCGGCGCCCGGCACGAAGTAAGCGGCGAGCACGATGGCGAGCGCGGTGAGGCGTGAGGCTGGCAGGTTGATGAGGTCGTCGAAACGCGCCGCCGCCCAGCCGAAGGCCTCGTGGCGCTTGGTGCGGTGGCCGATCATCGAATCGGCGGTGTTGGCGGCCTTGTAGGCAGCGCCACCGGCGAAACCGCCGATGGCGAGCCAGAAGGCGGGTGCGGTGATGCCGTCGGAGAAATTTTCGGCGAGGCTCTCGATGGCCGCGCGGCTGACGCCGGCTTCGTCGAGGCGCTCGGGATCGCGGCCGACGATCTGCGACACGGCCTTGCGGCCGGCAACGATGCCGCCGCTGTCGAGTGCGTCGGCAACCGCCTTCACGTGGCTGCCGAGACTGCGCTGGGCGACGAGGCTGGAGGCGGCGATGGCCGTGAGTAGGATGCCTAGAGGTAACAGGCCGAACAGGCGTTCGAGCGCGAAAGCGATCGTGGCGGGCACGACGACAATGACGAAGAGGGCGACCACGCCCCAGATGCGGCGCACGGCGTCGGTATCGGTGGCTCGGTTGAGGCTAATGTCGAGAAAGGATATCAGCTTGCCGATCCAGATCACCGGATGGCCGATCTTGCGGACAAGCCGGTCCGGATAGCCCAGACCGAGTTCAACCAGAAGCGACAGGAAGGCGAGCGGAAAAGACATGACGCTTCTTGCAGGACGTAGGACAGGGACTGTGGACCACGGCGGCAGCCTGGAACGGGCGAGGGCGCTGTTTCCGGGAGCGCCCGAGCCGTTCGTCGACCTGTCGACCGGGATCAATCCGAACTCCTATCCGCTTTTCGAGCTGCCTGCCACCGCCTTGTCGCGGCTGCCCGAGCCGGGCCGGGCGCGCGACCTCGCAGTGGTCGCCGCCACCGCCTATGGCGCACCGTCGGCGGCCAATGTGGTTCCGGCGCCGGGCACGCAGATTCTTCTGCCGCGCATCGCTTCACTGGTGCGTCCGGGGCGCGCCTTCGTGCTCGGGCCGACCTATCAGGAACATGCGCGCGCCGCGGCTATCGCGGGACATCAAGTGGCCGAGGTCAAGGATTTCAGCCAGCTTTTCGACGCCGATCTCGCTGTGGTGGTCAATCCGAACAATCCGGACGGTCGAGTCGTCCAGCGCAAGGAGTTGCTGGAGCTGGCGGCCAGTCTGCGCGCCCGCGGCGGGCTTCTGGTCGTCGACGAGGCGTTCATGGATGTCGGCCCGCAGGCGCAGAGTCTCGCCGGCGACATCGATCTGGGCGGCCTCGTCGTGCTGCGCTCCTTCGGCAAATTCTACGGACTTGCAGGGGTTCGTCTTGGCTTTGCGCTGACGCATCCAGACATTGCCGGGCGACTGGAGGAGGAACTGGGACCGTGGTCGGTGGCGGTGCCGTCGCTCGAATATGGAATCAAGGCGCTTTCGGACATAGACTGGCAACGCGAGATGCGGACGACGCTGGCGCATGCCTCCCATCGCCTCGACCAGGTTTTCGCTCGCGCCGGCGTGATCGTCACCGGCGGCACGTCGTTGTTCCGTCATGTCGATATTCCCAACGCCGCAGGCCTGTTCACGGCGCTGGGCCGCGAGGGCATTCTGGTGCGCAGCTTTGCCGACAGGCCGACGCAATTGCGCTGCGGTTTGCCGGGCCATGAGGTCGAATGGCGCAGGCTTGACGTCGCGCTGGGCGACTGGGCGCAGGAGCGGGGCGAGGCGAAGAAGGAGGCGGCGCGTTGATTTATGTCTGCCCGCTGTCGAAGGTTGATGACACGGTCACCCGCATAGGTGCGGAGCGGCTGATCTCACTGCTGTCGGCCGGGACGGAGATGATCCGGCCAGTGTCGATCCGCGCTGAAAACCACCTGCTGATGAACATGCACGACATTGCGACCGAGCAGGACGGCATGACGCTGCCCGGCGAGGTCCACGTGCGGCAGTTGCTGGCCTTCGCCCGCGCCTGGGACCGCTCGCGCCCGCTGGCGATCAACTGCTGGGCCGGCGTCAGCCGCTCGACGGCTTCGGCCTACATCATCGCGGCGGCGTTCGATCCCAGCCGCGACGAGGCGGAGCTTGCTGCGCTGTTGCGGCAGCTTTCGCCGACGGCGACGCCCAATCCGCGCCTGATCGCGGTGGCAGACCAGATTTTGGGGCGCAACGGGCGAATGGTGTCAGCAATCGCCGCGATTGGGCGTGGCGCCGATTGTTTCGAGGGCGTGCCGTTCGGGTTGGAGGTCTAAGCCATCAAACCCCAAAGCCTATGGTGAGCCTGTCGAACCGCAGGTGCTGGGGCATGCTGAACTGGGCGCCCTCGTGCTTCGACAAGTTCACCATGTGAGGGCAACCGCGTGGCAGCCCTCAGGCGATCCACTCCGCCAGCTTTGCCTTGCGGATGTCCTGCAGCAGTTTGACGAAGCCAGCAGCCTGATGCGCGGCCGTCAGCCGGCCTTTTTCGGCAGTCGCAGCGAGCGCGTTGCCGACCACGCCATGCGGGTTGAGGTCGCTCGCAATCCACGAGAAGCCATGAGGTCCGTGTGAGCGCAGCAGGTCGAACGTGCCTTCGGCGCGCTCGAAGCTCGAGGCAAAGTCCTGGGCCTTGGCCATGTCGACCAGTTCTGGACGGAAATGCAGCATCAGCGAGGTCTCGACGTCGCCGCCATGGATGCCGAGCTGAATCTCGCGAGCCGGGTAGAGGCTGTCGGGGTGTCCGAACCTGCTCCAGCTCGAGCGCACCGAAAGTGCTGCGAAACGCAGGCGCAGCTCGCGCGAGACGATGCCCATCACCTCCTCGTTGCCGCCATGCGAGGTGACGAACACGAATTTGCGGATGCCCGTGCGGGCGACCGAGGCGCCGAGTTCGGTCCAGGCTTCGACCAGCATGTTGGCCGGCAGGCTGAGCGTTCCGGGCGCGTGGATGTGCTCATCGGATTTGCCGACCGCCTGGATAGGCAGGAAGCGGACGTCGAGGTCGTCGGGCAGATAGGCAAAGGTCTCGGCCAGCATGCCTTCCATGATGGACAGGTCGGTGGAGACGGGCAGATGTGGGCCATGCTGTTCGATGGCAGCGACGGGGATGACGGCGATCGTCGCCTCTGGGTCGAGACCGGTGAAATCGGCCGCCTTGAAGTCGCCCCACCAGACGCGTCGCTGCTTTTTCGTCACTGCCCGGCCTCGCCGCATGAATTCGCCTCCGCCTGAATATGTCAGCGCGGGCGATTTTGTAAGGGGCGGCTACATGCGCACGCGTTCGGCCTTGGGATCGTACATCGGCTTCAGCGATGTCTCGGCAGCAAAGCGCTCGCCGGCGATCTCGATCTCGTAGCGGGAACCAAGCACATCTGCCTCGGTCTCGCTGGCCGAGGGGACGTAGCCGAGCCCGATGGCGCCGCCGAGATGGTGGCCGTAATTGCCCGAGGTGATGGTGCCGACGATCCTGCCGTCGCGGACGATGGCCTCGTTGTGGAACAGCAGCGGTTCCGGGTTCGTCAGCCGGAACTGGACCAGCCGGCGGGCAAGGCCTGCCTCTTTCTTGCGCAGCACCGCGTCACGACCGATGAAGTCGCCCTTGCCGGTCTTCACAGCAAAGCCGAGCCCGGCTTCGAGCACATGGTCCTCGTCGGTGATATCGTGGCCGAAATGGCGAAATGCCTTTTCAATGCGGCAGGAATCGAGGGTGTGCAGGCCGCAGAGCTTGAGGCCCAGATCGACGCCGGCGTCCTCGATCGCCTCGAACACATGCGCTGCCTGGTCGGTCGAGACATAGAGCTCCCAGCCAAGTTCGCCGACATAGGTGACGCGATGGGCACGGGCGAGACCCATGCCGATCTCGATCTCCTGCCAGGTGCCGAACGGGTTCTTGTCATTGGAGAAGTCGTTGGGGCTGATTTTCTGGATCAGTTCGCGCGCCTTCGGCCCCATCAGGCAGAGGACGGACTCTGCGGCGGTAACATCGGTGACGACGACGAACTCGTCGCCCAAGTGCCTGCGCAACCAGGCGAGGTCGCGCTGGAGCGTGGCGCCGGGGACGACGGCGAGGAAGGCCGTCGGCGAAAGGCGCGTGACCGTCAGGTCGCTCTCGATGCCGCCGCGCTGGTTGAGCATCTGGGTGTAGACGATCTTGCCCGGTTCGACGTCCATGTCGTTGGCGCAGAGGCGTTGCAGATAGGCCAGCGCGTCACGGCCTTCGATCCTGATCTTGCCGAACGAGGTCATGTCGAACAGGCCGACGCCATTGCGAACGGCCAGGTGCTCCTCGCGCTGGTTGTCGAACCAGTTCTGACGCTTCCATGAGTATTTGTACTCGCGCTCCTGGCCTTCACGGGCAAACCAGTTGGCACGCTCCCAGCCGGCGACTTCGCCGAACACGGCACCGCGCGCCTTCAGGTGCTCGTGCAGGGGCGAGCGTCTGATGTTCCGCGAGGTCGCCATCTGGCGATAGGGGAAATGGTCGGCATAAAGCAGGCCGAGCGTCTCGGAGACGCGCTCCCTAAGATAGCGCCGGTTCTTCTGGAACGGCTGGGCGCGGCGGATGTCGACCTCCCAGAGATCGAAGGGGGCCTCGCCGTCGTGGATCCATTGCGCCAACGCCATGCCGGCTCCACCCGAGGAGACGATGCCGATGGAGTTGTAGCCGGCGGCGACCCAATAGCCGCCGAGTTCGGGCGCTTCGCCGAGATAATAGCGGTCGTCGGGGGTGAAGCTTTCAGGGCCGTTGAAGAAGGTATGGATGCCGGCCGTTTCCAGCATCGGCATGCGGTTGACGCCCATTTCGAGGATCGGCGCGAAATGGTCCATGTCTTCGGGCAACTGGTCGAAGCAGAAATCCTCGCGGATGCCGTCCATGCCCCAGGGTTTCGCGACCGGCTCGAAAGCCCCGAGCATCATCTTGCCGGCGTCTTCCTTGTAGTAGGCGCATTCGTCGGGCACGCGCAGCACCGGCAGGCGGCCAAGGCCTGTGATGGCTTCGGTGACGAGGTAGAAGTGCTCGCAGGCATGCAGCGGGATGGTGACGCCGTTCTGGGCGCCAAGCTCGCGCGCCCACATGCCGGCGCAGTTGACGACGATGTCGGTCTCGATGGTGCCCTGTTCGCCACCTTGAGCCCAGGACACGCCGGAGACGCGGCCGTCCTTGGTGTGGACCTTCGACACCTTGACGTTCTCGATGATTTTCGCCCCGCGCTGTCTGGCACCTTTTGCGAGCGCCATGGCGATGTTGGCTGGGTCGCACTGGCCGTCGAGCGGCAGATGCACGGCGCCGACAACGTCGGCGACATTGAGATGCGGGTACATCTCCTTGACTTCGTTGGGGGAAATCTCGCGCACGTCGACATTGAAGGCACGGGCGAGCGAGGCCTGGCGATAGATCTCGTGCTTGCGCTCCTCGGTCAGCGCCACCGTGATGGAGCCGACCTGGCGCATGCCGGTGGCGACGCCGGTTTCCTCCTCCAGCTTGACGTAGAGGTCGGCGGAATATTTCGCCAGCCGGGTCATGTTCTGCGAGGCGCGCAGCTGCCCGATCAACCCCGCCGCGTGCCATGTCGTGCCTGATGTGAGCTGCTTGCGCTCCAGAAGCACGATGTCGGTCCAGCCGAGCTTCGCCAGATGATAGGCGACGGAGCAGCCGGACACGCCGCCGCCGATGATGACGGCGCGGGCACGGGCGGGGATTTCGGTCATGCGGCTGATCTCTCATAGCTGTTGGCGAAGCGCCTCAGGCGGCCGGCGGCCTCCCTCAGCACGTCGTCGGGCTGGCACAGACTGATGCGGATGTGGCCCGAGGCGGCGTCGCCGAAGCTCTTGCCCGGCATGACGGCGAGTTTTTCGGCTTCGAGCAGATCCCAGGCGAATTTCTCGCAGTCAGGCTCGATGGCGCTGACGTCGAGCATGACATACATGCCGCCTTCCGAACCGCGCACGGTGACGTTGTTCAGGCCGCGCATCTGGTCGACGAACAGGGTGCGACGGCCGGCATAAGTGGCGGCGATCTGCTCGACGCCGAAGTCGTTCTCCAATGCCTCGATCGCCGCACGGCTGACGAAGTCGGTCAGGCCGTAGGTGGTGACGAGGTTGAGGTTGATGACCAGCGACACCAGATCGGCGGGTGCGGTGAGCCAGCCGATGCGCCAGCCGGTCATGCCGTGGCTCTTGGACATCGAGTTGATGACCAGCGTACGCTCGGCCATGCCGGGCAGGGCGCGCGGCGACACGTGCTCGCCGCCGCCGAGCGTCCAGTAGACCTCGTCCGACAAAAGCCAGAGGTCGCGGCGGGTGCAGAGCTCGGCGATGTCCTCCAGGCACTTCCTGCTATAGACGGCGCCGGTCGGATTGTTCGGCGTGTTGATCAGGATCGAGCGCGTGTTTGGCTTCAGCGCCTTCTCGATCTCATCCGCACGCGGCTGGAAGCCATCTGATGCGTGGGCCTCGACCACGGTGTAGCTGGCGCCGGCGGCGCGGAAGGTGCCGGGGTAGGTGGCGTAATAGGGAGCCACGACCACGGCGTGGTCGCCCGGATCATGCGTCGCCTGCACGGCGGCGTAGAGCGCGGCCTGACCGCCTGGCGTGGCGATGATTTCGGACAGTGCGGTATCGACGCCGGTGCAGCGGGTGGAGATTCTGGCCATGGCGGCGCGCAGGCGCGGCAGGCCGGGCAGCTGTGTGTAGTGGTGGTAGCCTGATCGTACCGCGTCGACGCAGGCTTCGACCGTCTCCGACGGCGTGTCGAAGTCATGGTCGCCGACCGACAGCATGATGATGTCCTCGCCGGCCTGCTTGCGCGTCATGGCGGCGAAATGCACTTCCCAGCCGTCCTTGCCTGACGGGACGATGCCGGAGATGCGGGAGGATGGTTTCGGCATGTCAGGCCTCCGCTTCCTGCAACGCCGCCAGGCGGGCGAGCGTCAGCCTGCTGGCGCTGTCGAGGCGGGGCGTAAGCGCGCCGTAGCCAGGAACCGAAGGATGCGGCGTGCCGCCGGCATGATTGTGTGTGGCGGTGATGACGAGCACCTGGGCGCCTGCGGCCTCCGCTGCACGAATGCCGGCCGGCGCGTCCTCGAACACCAGGCAATCCTCCGGCTTGTGGCCAAGCCGCTGAGCGCCGAGCAGGAAGCAGTCGGGAGCAGGCTTGCCGTTGGCGACGTCCTCGCCGGTGACCATGATCGGCGGGACAGGCAGGCGGGCGGCCTCGAGCCTGCGCAGCGCCAGCCGGCGCGGCGCCGACGTCACGATCGCCCAGCGGTCGACAGGCAGGGCGTTGAGAAAATGCGCTGCGCCATGGATCGATTCGATGCCGTCGACGTCGTCGAATTCCGCCTGCGTCAGCGCCTCGATCTCGGTCATCAGGTCGATGCCGGGCAGGTTCAGCCTGCTGATGGTCTCATAGGCGCGAACACCGTGAATGGTCGGCAGGAAGGTTTCGACATCGAGGCCATGTTTGACCGCCCATGCGCTCCAGACGCGTTCGGTGGAGGCGATCGAGCTCAGGATGGTGCCGTCCATGTCGAACATGAAGGCGCCGAAGGCGCGACCGGAATGGGGAAGGGACATTATGAGCGTAGCCTTTCGTTTTCGGGATCCCACAAGGGCTTGTCCTCCTGGACCGTGGCGCTGAAGCGCTCCCCGAAAATCTCGACTTCGATGGTAACGCCAGGCACGGCCAGATCGGCACGCAGCATGCCCAGCGCGATCGATTTGTCCACCCTGTGCCCCCAACCTCCTGACGTGGTCTCACCGACAATCGCGCCATTGTGCCAGAGCGTCGACATGTAGGGCGCGTCGCACTCGCCTGGCGTGTCGATGACAAGCGTGACGAAGCGCTTCTTCACGCCCTGCTGCTTCTCGCTGAGCAGCGCCGCCTTGCCGCGGAAGTCGGGCTTGTCCCATTTGACGAAGCGTTCGAGCCCGCCCTGCAGGATGGTGTAGTCGGTCGACAGATCAGCCTTCCAGGCGCGGTAGCCCTTTTCCAGGCGGAGCGCATCGAGCGCGAACATGCCGAACGGTTTTAGTCCGTGCTTCTGGCCGGCAGCCCACACAGCATCGAAGACATCGGCCGTATCGGCAACCTTGGTGTGGATTTCCCAGCCGAGTTCGCCGGCGAAGGAGACGCGCACCAGTTTGGCCCAACGCCCGGCTATGGTCGTCTCCTGATGCGTCAGCCAAGGTTTGGACAGGTCGGCCTCGCAGACTCCGACCAGGATTTTTCGCGAGTTCGGGCCAGCGAGGATCTGGGTCGAATATTCCTCGGTGCGGTCGATGAGCTTGAAGGGGGCGTCGGCAGGCATATGCGACTTCAGCCATTCGAAGTCGTGCCACTGCGCCACGGCAGCCGTGATCAGCGTCATCAGGTCCTCGGAATGCCTGACCACCGACATCTCGGTGACGATGCGGCCGTGATCGTCGGTGAAATAGCACAGCCCGATGCGGCCGACCTTGGGAACAGTGCCGGTGACCTGCGTCTCAAGCCATGCAGCCGCACCCGGGCCGTCGAGATTGAAGCGGCTGAAGCCGGGCAGGTCGAGGATGCCGGCGGCATCGCGCACGGCAAGGCACTCTTCGCGGATGCGTTTCTCCCAGGAGCCGGAGCGGGCGAAGGTCTGGGTCGATGCTTCCGAGGTGTCGTCCTCAGGCTTTGCGTACCAGGTGGCGCGTTCCCACCCATTGTAGGCGTTGAACTGCGCGCCAAGCGCCGCGATGCGGTCGTGGATGGGCGAGAGCTTGCGGTTACGCGCCGCCGGCCAGGCGTGGCGCGGGAAGTGGATGGCGTATTCGTGACCATACACTTCCATGCCCTTGGCGACCGCGTAGTCGGGTGCTGCGGCAAAAGAAGTGAAGCGGCGCGGGTCGCAGGACCACATGTCCCATTCGGTCTCGCCCCGGGTGACCCACTCGGCCAGCACTTTGCCGGCGCCACCCGCCTGGGCGATGCCGAAGGTGAAGACGCAGGCCTCGAAGGCGTTGGGCACGCCGGGCATGGGGCCGATCAGCGGGTTGCCGTCTGGCGCGTAGGGGATCGGTCCGTTGATGACCTTGGAGAGGCCGGCCGTGCCCAGGATCGGCACGCGGCGGACAGCGTCATCAAGATACCATTCCAGCCGCTCGAGATCGTCGGGGTAGAGCTGGAAGGAGAAATCCGCGGGCATCTGGTCGTCTGATGTTGCCCAATGGGCGCGGCAGTTGCGCTCATAGGGACCGAGATTCATTCCGTTCTTCTCCTGGCGGAGGTAGTAGGAGGTGTCGACGTCGCGCAGCAGCGGCAGCTTCTGGCCTGCCTCCCGCGACCATGCGGCGATTTCGGGGATCTCGTCGAACAGGATGTACTGGTGGCTCATCACCATCATCGGCACGTCGCGGCCGAACATTTTTCCCACTTCGGCGGCGCGATAACCGGCAGCATTCACCACCTTTTCGCAGCGGATCTCGCCCTTTTCCGTCGAAACGACCCATTCATCCTTATCGCGGCGCACTGAAATGACAGGGCAGAAGCGAATGATCTTCGCGCCCATGTCGCGCGCGCCCTTGGCCAGCGCCTGCGTCAGCTGGGCCGGGTCGATGTCGCCGTCGCTGGGATCATAAAGTGCACCCTCGAGGTCATGCGTCTCCAGGAAGGGATAGCGGCGCTTGATTTCGTCGAGGCCGATGACGTCGATGTCCATGCCCTGATAGCGGCCCATGCCCTTGGCGCGCTGGAATTCCTGCATGCGCTCCTTGCTGTGGGCGAGGCGGATCGAGCCGGTGACATGATAGTTCATCGGGTAGTCGACCTCGGCCGCCAGGCCGCGATAGAGCTCGGTCGAATAGCGCTGCATGTTCATCAGCGACCACGATGACGAGAAGGTCGGCACGTTGCCGGCGGCATGCCAGGTGGAGCCTGATGTCAGCTCGTTCTTTTCGAGGAGCACGCAATCGGTCCAGCCTGACTTGGCCAGGTGATAGAGCGAGGAGACGCCGACCGCGCCTCCGCCGATGATCACCACGCGCGCCGTGCTCGGCAACTCAGCCATGTCTTCCTCCCCAAAAGCGCAATCAATAGACCGGTGGCGATACGACCCAGATGACGACAGCCGGCGCGGAGCCCGGATTTCGCCACCGGAACGGCTTGTGGTCGAAGCGGAAACTGTCGCCTTCGCCCAAGCTGTGCCATGTGCCATCGATCTCGATGTCGAAGCCGCCGGAGACGACGTAGCCAGCCTCTTCGGTGGGGCGCGTCACCGGCTTGGCCATGCCGGCGCCCGGCGCAAAGATCGAGCGCAGCATCTCGAAGCTGCCGCCGAGGTCGGGTGACAGAAGTTCTTCGACCAGCCCCGATTCGCTGCTGCCCAGCGAGCGCCGTCGACCTGAACGGACAACGACGCCGCGCTCGATCTCGTTGGTGGCTTCGTGGGCGAAGAACAGGCTGATTGGCACGCCGAACAATTCTGCAAAGGCGCGGAGGTCGCCGATCGACGGCGTCGACAAGCCGCGCTCCACCTGGCTGACCCAGCCGACCGAACGGCCAAGTTTGAGCGCGATCTCGGCCAGCGTCAGCCCGCGCGACTTGCGCAACGCGCGCAGGTCGTTGGCGAGCAGGTCGCTCGCGACATCACCTTCCTTGCGTGCAGTGCCTGCCGGACCCACGGAAACCTCGTGAAAAAATACATTTGAATTTCATGAGACGTCATTGATGTGAAATTTTCAAGTGCTTTTTCATGGCTCAGCAAGTTTCGCTTGCGGGACTCTTGCCGACGGTGCAAAGGCTGGCCTCACGGGAGGCGGGGGCCGTTTCGACCATTTTCGAAGCCAAGGGACCGTAAATGCTGGCACCTGAGCAAAAGCCGCTCGAACTGACTGACACCGAAATCGTCGACGAAGCGATCGTCTCGCGGCGTTCGGTGCGCGCTTTCCTGCCGACGCCTGTCGAGGACGGCGTCATCAAGGACATTCTCGACGTTGCCGCGCGTGCGCCTTCGGGCACCAACATGCAGCCGTGGAAGGTCTATGTGACCTCCGGCGGCACCCTGCAGCGCATCGGCGAAGCCATCCTCAATTCGGGAGTGCGCGCTGAAAAGGCTGTCTGGGACGAATACAAATATTATCCCGACCAGTTCTTCGAACCCTATCTCGGCCGTCGTCGCGCCAACGGGTTCGGGCTTTACAGCGCGCTCGGCATCGGCCGGCGCGACGTCGACCGGATGCGGGCGCAGCACGACCGCAACTTCGTCTTCTTCGATGCGCCCGTCGGCATGATCTTCACCATCGACCGCCGGCTCAACCAGGGTTCGTGGATCGACTACGGCATGTTCCTGCAGAACATCATGATCGCGGCACGGGCGAGGGGACTGCACACCTGCCCGCAGGCGGCATTCGCGCCCTATCACCGCCAGATCCGGCCGGTGCTCGGCATTCCCGACGAGGAAGTGGTGGTTTGCGGCATGGCGCTGGGGCATGAAGACACCAGCAAGCCGGAAAGCACCTTCCGCACCGACCGCGCGCCGCAGGAAGAGTGGGTTCAGTTCCTGAAATAGCTCAGGGCTTTCGATTGCCTACATAGGCACAGCATTCCAGCTCGACCTGCGCGCCCAGCGCCAGGCCGTTAGCGCCGAATGCCGAGCGTGCCGGCAGGCGGTCCGGGTCGAAGTAGCCGACATAGACCTTGTTGAACTCCGGCCATCTCGACATGTCGGCCAGCATGACCGTGCATTTGAAGATGTCGGCCATGCCAAGGCCATTCTCCTCGAGCACCGCCTTGATGTTCTCCATCGTCTGCCGAGCCTCGGCCTCCATACCGCCGGGCACGAGTTCGAGCGTGCCTGGACGATTGCCCAAGGCACCGGAGAGATAAAGCACGTCGCCGACGCGAACGGCCTGGCTGAACGGCAGCTTGAGTGCCTTTGCTTTGGCTGAGTTGATGAATTCCATGGCTTCCCCCTCAAGGCGGCATATTGCCCGCAACGTGATCGGCTCGCTAGCCGGCTGAAGCGTGGCGGGCGGCAAGGAAGCGGCGCAGGCCGGCCTCGCCGCGCGGCGTGGTCCAGCGATGGTTCCAGGCGAAGGCCGGCCGCAGCAGCGGCGACAGCAAGCGCAGAATGGGGCGCTCGACCAGTACCTGCCAGGTGAGCGCGACATGCGTGCCTTGGCCGGATGGCGTCAGCACTGCCCGCCAGTGGCCGTCGAAGTCGCCTGATGTCTTTACCGCCACGACCCGTCCGGGCTTCAGTTCGACGGCTTCGAGGATGAAGTTCAATTCATAGGGCAGGAACCCACGGGCGCGTGCGCGTACCTTGCCGCCAATTGTCGGCTTGTCGAAGTCGGTGAGCTTTTCGACGTTCTTGTAGACATCGCCCCACCAGAGCGGCAGCAACGTCGCATCCGCGAGCACGTCCCAGACTTCCTGTGGCGGGGCCTCGGGGATTTCCCAGGCTTCGTCGAAGCGGAATGAATTGCTGGCCATGCCCGGCACCTTCTGGACACCGAGAGCGCCCGCCATTCGGGCAGACGCCATGTTAGTTCATCCGGGCGTTGCACGCCATCGCATCTGTTGGTTAGGCTCGGCGCTCTGGAGGCGTTCATGAAACAGCATGTCGTCCTGCGTGTTGCCCGACCGACCAACGACCTCGAGGCAATCGTCCGTTTCTATCGCGATGGCCTCGGCCTTGATGTGCTGGCGCGCTTCGAAAACCACGACGGTTTCGATGGCGTCATGCTCGGTAAGCGCGGCGAGGCGCATCATTTCGAGTTCACCCATGCGCATGGCCATGATGCGGGCAGGGCGCCCACGCCTGACAATCTGGTCGTCTTCTACCTGCCCGATCTGAGCGACTGGCAAGCGGCCGTCGAGCGGATGAAGGCGCATGGCTACCAGCCCGTGCCTTCCTTCAACCCCTACTGGGACCGGCGAGGCGTGACCTTCGAAGACACTGACGGCTATCGCGTCGTGCTGCAGAACGCTGCCTGGGGCGCGATCGAGGCCGCCGGTCAGGCGACCTCGTAGCCGACCTCGTCGGCGGCGTGGCAGAGCATCTTCCAGAACGAGCGGGCGAAGGAGCGGAAGACGTAGAGGTCGAAACGCTCCGCTCCGCTGCGCTGGATCTGGGTGAAGATGTCGTGGTGGGCAGTCGCGATGCCTGATCCGACCGGGAACGATGCCGGCTCGAAGTCGATGGCAAAGAGCTTGCCCAGCACCCACTCGGCCTTGGGCCCGTCGATGCGGATGGCGGTACGCCCATGGGACAGATCGGTGACCGTGCCGATGTCGATGCCGATCTTGGCCGAAAGTGCCGCCACCAATCCTTCATATGTATCGGTGACGAGGAACTTGCCCGGCGCGAAGCCGAAGACGGCGTGGCGCTCGGACACGGCACCGGTGCCTGCGCCATCGGCCAGCTTCAGGCCGGTGACCGTGGCAAGTGCGGTCATCACCTTCTTCTGCTCGCCCGGCCATGCGGCGACCTGGACGATCGAGCCCGGCGCAATTTCCGACAAGGTCACGCCTGTGCCATTGGCGAAGTTGCCATGGGAGCCGGGGCGAAAGGCCTGTCCGAGTGGTGAAAGCTGCTCAACCATGCATGCGCTTCCCTTCGGGGTCGAAGAAGTGGTTGCTGACGATCTCGACCGGGCCGAAGCGATTGCGCAGCGGGTCGGAGACCTGCGCGCGCTTGCCGTGCAGCGTCTTGCCGCCGGAGACAAGAGCCAGCGCGATATACTTGCCCAGCGCCGGCGAGAAGCAGGCGGCGGTGATGTGGCCGAGCGAACCGTGCGGGTTTTCCGGATCGGCTTCCATGACGATGTGGGCGCCGCCGTTGAGCGGGCGGTGGTCCAGCGAGATCAGCCCCACCAGTTCGAGGCGGTCTGATGCAATCAGGCCCTCGCGCTCCATCATCGCCGAACCGATGAACGGCTTCTTCTTGGACAGCATCCAACCGAGATGCAGGTCGCGCGCGGTGGTGCGGCCGTCGATCTCGGCGCCGGTGACATGGCCCTTCTCGATACGCATGGTGCCGAGCGCCTCGAGCCCGTAGGGCACCATGCCATGGGGCTTGCCGGCCTCGATCAAGGCCTCCCAGACGTGTATGCCGTGACCGGCGCCCGAATAGACTTCGAAAGCCATCTCGCCGGAGAAGGACAGGCGGCAGATCATGACAGGTGCACCTGCGATCTCGCCATGGACGATGCCCATGAAGGGCAGGGCCTCGTTGTCGACCTTGGTGCCGATGACGCAGGAGGCAAGGATTTCCCTGGCCTTCGGCCCGCCGATGGCAGCCCCTGCCCACTGGTCGGTGACCGAGGTCAGGTGCACCTTGAGGTCGGGCCAGACGACGTCGAGAAAATATTCGAGATGCTGCATGACCTTGCCGGCATTGGCGGTGGTCGTGGTCATCAGGAAGTCGTTTTCACCGAGCCGCCAGGTCGTGCCGTCGTCGAAGGCGATGCCGTCCTCGCGCAGCATCAGGCCATAGCGCGCTTTGCCGACCGGCAGCGTGGAGAAGATGTTGGTGTAGACGCGGTCGAGGAATTCGGCTGCGTCAGGCCCCTGCACGGCGATCTTGCCGAGCGTCGAGACGTCGACGATGCCGGCGGTCTCGCGCGTCGTGCCGGCCTCGCGGACATAGGCCTGCTCGACCGTCTCGCCAGGAGCGCCATAGATCATCGGACGGAACCACAGGCCGGCCGAATACATGGTCGCGTCGTTTTCGAGATGCCAGTCGTGCATCGGCGTCAGCCGTTCGGGCTTGAGGTCGCCGAAGCGTTCGGCGGCCAATGCGCCGACAGACACCGGCGCGAAGGGCGGACGGAAGCGCGTGGTGCCGACCTCGGGAATCGGCTTGCCCACCGCCTCGGCCATGATGGCGAGGCCCGGCACGTTGGAGCCCTTGCCCTGGTCGGTCGCCATGCCCAATGTGGTGTAGCGCTTGAGGTGCTCGACCGAAACGAAGCCTTCGAGATGGGCGAGACGCACGTCGTCTGAGGTGACGTCGTGCTGGAAATCGACGAAGGATTTTCCCTTGGCTCTGATCTCGAACACGGGCGCGGGGCGAGGATCGAGCGCTTCAGGTTCGACCTGTGGCAGCGTGCCGATCTCTATGGTCGGCAGATCGGCGGCCACCCGGCCTGCGGCAAAACCATCGGCGATGGCTTCCGCGGTCGAGAAGGCGCCGTTGAAAGCGCCGGCGCCGACCCAGCCCTTGCCGGCTTCGGGCGGCAGGAAGGCCTGCAGGTCGGCATCCCAGACGGGCCGCGCGCCTGCCTGGCTGGCGAGATGGATGGTCGGCGACCAACCGCCAGACATCAGCAGGCAATCGGCCTCGACATTGCGGCCGCCACCGGGCAATGCTCCCGCAGCCGCAGTGAACGGAGCAATCTTGATGCCGGTCAGCTTCTTGCCGCCTTCGGTGCCGACGACCGCGTGGCCAACCAGAAGCTCTGCGCCGCATTGGCGGGCGAGTGTGCGGCAATCCTCCGAGATGTCAGGGCGAACATCGACAATGGCGGCGATCGATGCGCCGGCCTTGCTGAGGGCTGCAGCCGCCCGATAGGCGCTGTCGTTGTTGGCGAAGACAGCGATCTTGTCGCCTGGTAGCACACCATACTGGTTGGCGTAGCGCTGAGCTGCGCTCGCCATCATCACGCCCGGCCTATCATTGCCGGGGAAAACCAGCGGCCGCTCGAAGGCGCCGGTGGCGAGCACTATCTTGCCGGCCCGGATCGTCCAGTTGCGGTGGCGCGGAGCGCCCTTGGCGGCCGAAGCCTTGTGGTCGGAAACACGCTCGAGAGCGGCAACAGTGTTGCCGTCATAATAGCCCCAGACGGTGGTGCGCTTGAGCAGGCGGACGTTCCTGTGTCCCTTTAGCTCGCCTATGATGTCGCCTGCCCAGGCCGAGGCCGGTTCGCCATCGATCGCCTCGCCCGACCAGTTGGTCGAGCCGCCGAACAAGGCGTCGAGTTCGGCAAGGATGACGCGATGGCCCGATGCCGCGGCCTCGCGGGCGGCCGCAAGACCCGCCGGCCCGGAACCGACCACAAGCACGTCGCAGAAGGCGTTCATCTTCTCATAGCGGGCGGTGTCAGGCTCGCGGCCGGCACGGCCGAGGCCGGCGGCACGACGAATGACGTGTTCGCACATCATCCAGAAGCGCGTGCCCTTGAGCGGGCCGACCACCGGGCCCATGAAGGTCTTGTAGTAGAAGCCGGCCGAGAGGAACTTGCCGCCGAGCTGGTTGATTGCGCTCACGTCATAGGCGAGCGAAGGGAAGCGGTTCTGGCTGACCGCAACGAGCCCGTCGTAAATCTCGACCATGGTTGCGGGCAGATTCGGCTCGCGTACCTCGCCGCGCAGCACCGTCACCAGTGCGTTGGGCTCGTCGATGCCTGCCGTGAGCACGCCGCGCGGACGGTGATATTTGAAAGAGCGGGCAAACAGCGAAACGCCATTGGCAAGCAGCGCCGAGGCGAGCGTGTCGCCCTGATGGCCGGTGTAGGCTATGCCGTCGAAGGTGAAGCGAATGGTGCGCAGCCGGTCGATGCGGCCGCCCGATGGTGTGCGGCGCGGGCTCATGCTTTGGCTCCCGGCTTGCGGCGTCCGTGCGGTGCGGCACCGTGCTCGCGGGCGAAGCGCACGCTTGCGATTTCGTGGGTGAGCGTATCGCGGACCACGGCCAGATGCGCCCGGCAGCCGCCGGCATGCAGCCAGATCTCGTTATGCGCTCCGGCCGGGTTCGGCCGTTCGTAGACATAGGCGTGCCATGCCTCGCTGTCGGTCGAGGCCGGGTCGGGTCGGGTGCGGTTGCCGTCGCCCTGGTAGGCGAATTCGGAGACATCGCGCGGGCCGCAATAAGGGCAGGTGATCAGCATGCGTTTGCTCTAGTGCATCCGTGGCGTCGGACCCTGGCCCTTGTCGTCGATGACAGTGCCACGGCTGAACCGGTCGAGCGTGAAGGGCGCGTTGAACTCGTGCGGCGCGTCCTTGGCGATGGTGTGGGCAAAACAGAAACCCGAAGCCGGCGTCGCCTTGAAGCCGCCGTAGCACCAGCCGCAATTGAGATACATGCCGGGCAGGGGGCCCGTCGTGATGATCGGCGAGCCGTCCATCGACATGTCGCAGACGCCGCCCCAGGAGCGCAGTACCCGCACAGTCGCGAGCGACGGAAACAGCGCCAGCATCTCGCTCATCACCTCCTCGACGATGGGCAGGCTGCCGCGCTGGGCGTAGCTGTTGTAGCCGTCGAGATCGCCGCCGTAGATCAGGCCGCCCTTGTCGGACTGGCCGACATAGAAGTGGCCCATGCCGAAGGTGACGACCGTGTCGAGGAAGGGTTTCAGCGATTCCGAAACGAAGGCCTGGAGCACGAAGCTCTCGATGGGCATGCGCTCGATGCCGGCCAGCTGCATGACCCGCCCGGTGCTGCCGGCGACCGCGACCGCCACCTTTTTTGCGCGAATCTCGCCGCGGTTGGTGGTGACGCCGACGATCCGGTCGCCGTCGCGCAGGAAGCCGGTCACCTCGCAATTCTCGACAATGTCGACGCCGCGCCGATCGGCGCCGCGGGCATAGCCCCAGGCGACCGCATCGTGACGGGCCGTGCCGGCGCTCTCCTGCATCAGGCCGCCCAGGATCGGAAAACGCGCCTGTTGCGACATGTCGAGGCCGGGCACGCGGCGGCCGATCTCTGACGGCGTCATCAGAACGGCATCGACGCCGAGATGGCGCATGGCGTTGCCGCGACGGGCATAATCGTCGAGCTGGGCCGGCGTGTGGGCGAGGTTCAGCACGCCGCGCTGGGAGAACATGACATTGTAGTTGAGTTCATGGGAGAGGTTCTCCCACATCTTCATCGAATGCTCGTAGAAGCGCGTGTTCTGCGGCAAAAGGTAGTTGGAGCGCACGGCGGTCGTGTTGCGGCCGACATTGCCCGAGCCGAGATAACCCTTTTCAAGCACCGCGACATTGGTGATGCCGTGCTCCTTGGCGAGATAGTAGGCGGTGGAAAGGCCATGTCCGCCGCCGCCGATGACGATCACGTCATAGGACGGCTTGGGATTGGGCTTGCGCCAGGCGGGCTTCCAGTCCTGATTTCCGGAGAGCGCATTCCTGAGCAGCGAAAAGACCGAATATTCCGCCATATAACATGTCATCCCTGGGGCTATGGGCAGACACTATTATCTGGTTCGATTGTTGAAGGCCAATATTCCGCCATCGCCTTTCGCTAGGCCGACTTTCCCACCCCAGCATTGAGGTCGGCTTGCCCGTCTGGATGCTCGTCTTTATCAATGGCGCGCCTTCGCGCAACGCATCCAGACCGTGAGTCGCAGACAAATCATGTTTCTACAGGCCTTCAGGCGTTTTGCCGTTTCGATATTCCTGATCGCTGCCGCGTCGCTGACGCAGGCTTCGGCGCAGGACGTTGGCAAAGCCTCGGCCGGCGTGATTGCCGATCAGCAGGAGGTCATCGCCAGCCTGACCACCAAGATCGACGCCCTGCAAAAGAAGATGGAGCAGAACTCCGAGGACGATGCAGGCCTTGTCGACATCCGCGTCCAGCTGGAGCAGCTGTCGCGCGATCTGCTGCAGAGCGGTGTCGCGTTCCGTCCGCGGCTGACCGAGATCAATGCGCGGCTGGAGCAACTGGGCAAGCCGCCGGCCGACGGCCAGGCACCGGAACCGCAGATCGTCACCAGCGAGCGCGAGAGCCTTGCGGCTGAAAAGGCCGAGATCAACGCCGTGCTCGGCGTGGCCGAGAACCTTTCTATCCGGATCAACAAGCTGGTCGCCCAGATCACCGAAATCAGGCGCGACCTGTTCCAGAACCTTCTGACCAAGCGCTACGACATCAATTTCGCCCTGGCCTCCGAGGTCATCAGCGCCTTCGAGACGGAGATGGGAGACTTCTTCCACACGATCTCGTCGTGGCTGCGCTTCGTGTCCAGCTTCAAGCTCAAATCGATTCTGGCAGCGACCTTCCTTGCGCTGGCGGCGGCGGCCGTGATGATGGTCGGCGGCCGACGCATGTTCGGCCGTATGTTCGTGCCGGACCCCCGGGTCACCGAGCCGTCCTATCTGAGCCGCATCTCGGTGGCCTTCTGGTCGACGCTGATGCAGACCATGGCGGTCGTCGTCTTCCTGGGCGTGACCTATTATCTGTACCAGTATTTCGAGGTGCTGCGCGGCGACATCGGCACGATGCTCGGCTCGCTGTTCTATGTCATCGCGATCGTGTTCTTCGTCTCTCGGCTGGCGACGGCGGCACTTTCGCCCTCGCTGCCCAACTGGCGCCTGATCCCGGTCGAAAGCGGCGCGGCCCGCTGGCTCGTGCTGCTCATCATCGCGACAGCCGTCTTCACCGGCATCGACTACTTCCTCAGCGCCGTCTACCAGGTGCTCGGCTCGCCGCTGGCCCTGACCGTCGGCGAAGCGCTCGTTTCGACCGTCATCATCGGCATGCTGGTCGTGCTGATCGCGCTGGTCAAACCTTTCATCGACGAGAATGGCAGGCCGAAACCGTGGCCGCCGGTGCTGCGCTACATCCTGTTCGCTCTCGGCGGGGTCACAATCGCGGCGGCGTTGCTCGGCTTTATCGGGCTCGCGCGCTTCGTATCGCAGCAGATCGTCGTCACCGGCGCGATCCTCACCACCATGTATATCGGCTTCCTGTCGTCGCGAGCGATCAACGAGGACGACGCCTTCGCCAAGACGACAGTGGGTCGGCGCCTGCAACGCAGGCTCAAGCTTGACGACACGACGCTCGACCAGCTGGGGCTCCTGACCAGCATCGTCATCAACCTTCTGGTGCTTGTCGTCGGTGTGCCGCTGATCCTGTTCCAGTGGGGCTTCCAGCCGGGCGACATGACGACCTGGCTCTACAAGATCGCTGCCGGCTTTAAGATCGGCAGCTTTACCTTCTCGCCGGCAGGCATCCTGTCTGGCGTTCTGGTGTTCTTCGTCGGTTATTTCCTGACCCGCTGGTTCCAGGGCTGGCTTGACGGATCGGTGATGGCACGCGGCAAGGTCGATGCCGGCGTGCGTAACTCGATCCGCCTTGCCGTCGGCTATGCCGGCATTGCGCTTGCGGCGCTGATTGCGGTTTCGGCCGCCGGCATCGATCTCTCCAACCTCGCCCTTGTCGCCGGTGCGCTGTCCCTCGGTATCGGTTTCGGCCTCCAGAACGTGGTGTCCAACTTCGTCTCCGGCCTGATCCTGCTCGCCGAGCGGCCGTTCAAGGTCGGCGACTGGATCGTGGCGGGGGCGACGTCCGGCACCGTCAAGAAGATCAGCGTGCGCGCCACCGAGATCGAGACGTTCCAGCGCCAGTCGGTGATCCTGCCCAACTCGGAACTGATCAACAGCGCCGTTGGCAACTGGACCCATCGCAACAAGCTTGGGCGCGTCGACATCAGGGTCAACGTCGCCTACGATTCCGACGGCAGGCGCGCGCATGAATTGATGCTCGATGTCGTTCGGTCGCATCCGCTGGTGCTGAAGAACCCGGAGCCGTTTGTGCTCTTTGCCAATTTCGGCACGGCCGCGCTTGAGTTCGAAATCCGCTGCTTCCTGGCCGATGTGACCAACAGCAACACGGTCCAGAACGATATCCGCTTCGCGATCCTCGAAGTGTTCGAACGCGAGCACATCCATATTCCCTCGACACCGCGTGCACAGGACGTCAAGCCTGCCGAGAAGTGGCCCGTCGATGACGAGCAGGCCGAGGCTCAGGTCGCTGAGGAAGAAGAGGCCCGCAGCAAACGGGCGGCCGAGGCGGAGCGCAGGCCGGGACGGCGCAGGAAACCCGACCCCGAGTAAGTCTGAAGTGGCGGCAGAGCAGATTGTGGCATGAACATGGCATTCAGTTGCCGTTCAGCTTCGAACTCATATAAGGTCCACGCAAAGGGCGAGAATGCCTTGCCGATGTGAACAGAGGCGGTGGAAACACCGATGATGAAATGAACAGGTTTCTTGTCGCTGCAGGCGCGCTCTTCCTGGCCATGTCGGGCGCGGCGCATGCCGCGAGCGCGGTAAACCTTGATACTGAGCCGCGGACGCTGATCGTGACCGAAGGTGGCTCGAAGTCTGAACTGGCTCTCGCCGCCGGCGAGACGGTCGAGTTCTGCTCGAACGGCTGCTTCGTCACCATGCCGAATGGCGACCGTGAAGCGCTGACAGGCAGCGAGACGGTCGAAATCTCGGGCGGCGTCGCCCGCATCAAGTAAGTTTGGCGTGCAGCACGCCTGACAATTGGCAAAGGCCGGACTTCTGTCCGGCCTTTTTTGCATCACGATAATATCCGCTTAAGCATGACTTTCAAAATGCTTTGCGCTGGCATGCCAAGCTGCCGCCAATTTAACCAGGTGGAATGCTCCTGTTCGTTATAGCGGCGCTTGGGTCCGGAGGTCTTGCCCTCCGACAAGGGCAGGGCAGCAGTCAGATGGACGTACGATCGGAAAACAGGGCGATACCGCTTGCGGTGGATCTCGACGGTACGCTGATTGCTACGGACCTTCTGTGGGAAGGCCTTTTTGCGCTTCTCAAGAAGAACCCTCTGAACATCTTCCTGATACCCATCTGGCTTCTCAAGGGCCCGGCATATCTCAAGCAGGCCATCGCCAAGACTGTCGACATCGATCCTGCGACACTGCCTTATCGTCCCGAAATGCTGAAGCTGCTGCGCAAGGAGCAGGGGGAGGGCCGGCAGTTGGTGCTGGCCACCGGGACGCCGCGCAAGTTTGCCGAGGAGATCGCCCGTCATCTCGACCTGTTCGATGCCGTATTGGCCACGGATGGCGAGGAAAACCTGACGGCGGAGCGCAAGCGCAAGGCGTTGGTCGACGCCTATGGCGATGGCGGCTTCGACTATGCCGGCAACAGCCGCCACGACCTGAAGGTGTTCGATGCCGCGCGTCAGGCAATTGTCGTCGCGCCCGACCGGGCTGCACGGCGCTGGCAGTCGCAGCACGCCTGCGAACTCATTCCCGCCCAGGATCCCGACCTCCGCAGCATCATCAAGATGCTCCGGGTCCACCAATGGCTGAAGAACTCGCTGATTGCCGTACCAGTCGTGCTGGCACACAAATATTTCAACCTGGAGATGCTCATCCAGACCCTGCTGGCCTTCATCTCGTTCAGCGCAGCGGCATCGGCGATCTACATCATCAACGACTTCTTCGACCTGGCACAGGACCGGGCACATCCCACCAAGCGCCTGCGACCCTTCGCGAGCGGCAGGCTTTCGGTGCCCTTCGGGCTGGTCGCGACCACGATGTTGCTCGTCGTCAGCCTTTCAGTCGCTGTATGCACATCGATCGAATTCGTGGGCGTGCTTCTGGTCTACCTCGTCGCAACCACCGCCTACTCGCTGTCGATCAAGCGCATGCTGCTGATGGACGTGCTGGTGCTGGCAGGGCTCTACACGCTGCGTATCCTCGGTGGGGCGGCGGCAACCGGCGTCGATGTCTCGTTCTGGCTGCTGGCGTTTTCGATCTTCTTCTTCCTGTCGCTGGCACTGGTGAAGCGTTATGTCGAACTGCGCACCTCGTCGCTGAATGTCGGCGAGAACATCGCAGGCCGCGCCTACCGCTCGGAAGACCAGGAGATGATCGCCCAGGCCGGTATGGCTTCCGCCTTCGCGGCGGCGCTGGTTCTGGCGCTGTACATCGACAGCAGCGCTGTGCGCGAACTTTATCCCCACCCTTGGCTGGTCTGGCCGCTGGCGCCGATCGTGCTCTATCTGACCATGCGCATCTGGCTTTTGGCACGCCGCGACGAGCTGCATGAAGACCCTGTGGTCTTCATCATCCGGGATTGGCGCAGCCAGATCATGGTGTTCGTCGGTGCTGTCTTGCTGGTGGGCGCGGGTCTGGTCCAATGAATTCACCGAGCTATCAGAGCTTCGGGCGAACCGTACCGGCTACCAGGGAGGTGTACGAGCTCGCCGCCGCGACACGGATGCTGATGAGCGGTTCGGCGGGGCCGGGGGCTTTGCTTGCCTATGGCAATGGCCGGAGCTACGGCGACAGCTGCCAGAACCGCGCTGGCGCAATCGTCGACATGCGCCCGCGCAACAAGATCCTGTCGTTCAATGCCGAAACGGGGCTACTCGAGGCTGAGGCGGGAGCGCTTCTGGCCGACATCATCGCCTTTGCGGCGCCGCATGGCTTCTTTCCGGCTGTCGTTCCCGGAACGCAATTCGTCACGCTTGGCGGCGCTGTCGCCAATGACGTGCACGGCAAGAACCATCATCGCCGCGGCAGCTTCGGCTGCCATGTCGAACGGCTGACGCTGTTGCGCTCCGCCGGCCGAACCCATGTCTGCTCTCCATCTGAAAATGCGTCTCTATTCAGGGCTACCGTTGGCGGCATGGGACTGACAGGCATTATCCTGACGGTGACGATGAGGCTGATGCGGGTTGCCTCCCTCGACATCACCGAAACCGTGCGGCCCTTCGCCAATCTCCAGGAGTATTTCGACCTGGCTGAAGCCACTGACCGCGACAATGAATATGCAGTGGCCTGGATCGACCAGCTGGCCGGCGGCAAAAATGCCGGACGAGGGCTGCTGCTCGCCGGCAACCACGCTCAGTTCGGCGCCCGCACCGCCGACCGCGCGCCGGCAAAGCTGTCGGTGCCGTTCCAGCCGCCGGTGACGGTTCTGAACCGGCCGTTTCTCAGGCTGTTCAACAGCGCCTATCGCTGGCGGCGCGGCCGCGCTGGCGAAAGCCTGTCCAGTTATCGGACGTTCTTTTTTCCGCTGGACGGCGTCCGCGACTGGAACCGGCTTTATGGTCCGAACGGGCTTTATCAGCACCAGAGCGTCCTCCCGGAAGAGGCGGCCCACAAGGCCGTGCCTGAATTGCTCGAGGCTGCGCGGCGATCGGGGCAGGGCTCTTTCCTGACAGTGCTGAAGCGATTTGGCGGGCAACGCTCGCCGGGGCTGATGTCGTTCGCCCGCAAGGGCTACACGCTGACGCTGGATTTTCCCAATCGCGGTGCAGCAACGCTTGCTCTGCTGGCCGAACTGGACCGGATCACGATCGGGGCAGGCGGCGCGGTCAATCCCTACAAGGATGCCCGGATGTCGGAAGTGACCTTCGCCGCCTCCTTTCCTGATTGGGCGCAGCTGGAATCGATGCGCGACCCCGCCTTCATGTCGGACTTCTGGATGCGGACGGTGGGTCGATTGAAGTCAGGACGGATGGCCCAGGCGGCAGAGTAACGGTGCTGCGGCCAAGTGAAAGCTAAAATTTTCGGGAAGATTTCACTGAATATAAGTGGCTTGCCGCTAGGTTCTCGAAAAGGACGGACAAATAAATGAAATATCTGCCATTTATCCTTTTCACGGTCATGACCAATGCTGCTGCCCAGCTTATGCTCAAGCAGGGCATGATGGTGCTTGGCCCGATTTCGTTCGAGGGCGCGAATCCGCTGGTTCGCTTGCTCCAGATCGTTTTCAGCCCCTGGGTGTTCGCCGGCTTGCTGACCTTCGTCATCTCGATGGCCTCGCATCTCTATGTGCTGTCGAAGGTCGAACTCAGCTTTGCCTATCCGTTCCTCAGCCTGGCCTATGTCGCGGTTGCGGTGTTTGCCTACTTCGTCTTCCGCGAAGACCTGAACGCCTGGCGCATCGCCGGCATCGCCTTCATCTGCGTCGGCACGGTGCTGATTGCGCAGAGCGGGCGGGAGCATGGCGAACAGGTCACGGCGGCTGCCGAAACCACAAAGACAAGCGAGTTGGTGCGATGAGACACGTCATTTTCGGAGGCGACGGCTTCGTCGGTCGTCATCTTGCCCCCAAGCTTGTTGCCGATGGCGACGAGGTGATCGTCGCCGACATCGTCAAGAGCGACCTGCCGCATTACCGCAACGCGCGTTTCGTCCAGTGTGACGTGACCGATCCTGCGGCCATCGCTGCGGTCGGCATCGCGCCCGACGACATGATCTACAATCTGTCGGCCAAGATGCTGTCGCCGATCCAGGTCAGGGCCAAGCGGCACGACTTCTTCTTCCCGGTCAATTACTTCGGTACCGAGAACATCATCAAGGCTATGGACCAGGCCGGTGCGTCGAAGCTGGTGCATTTCACCACCGACATGATCTACGGCCATACGGTGACCTATCCGATGACCGAGGATCATCCGGTGTCGCCGCTCGGCGAATACGGCCTGTCCAAGTGGAAGACGGAAGAACTGTCGGCAGTGTGGCGCGAGCGCGGCATGCGCATTTCGCTGTTTCGCCCGCGCCTGATCATCGGGCCCGGTCGTCTCGGCATCCTGTCCAAGCTGTTCAAGCTCATCGACATGAATTTGCCTGTGCCGATGATCGGCTCGGGCAAGAACCCCTACCAGTTCATCTCGGTGTTCGACTGCGCCGAGGCTGCGCGTCTCGCCTGGAAGGCAGGCGTGCCGAACGAAGCCTACAATCTCGGTTCGCTCAACCCGCCGCCGGTGCGCAAGCTTCTCGGAGATCTCATCAAGTCGGCCGGGTCGAAATCCATCCTCATCCCGACGCCGGGATGGGCGGTCAAGCGTACGCTCGACCTGCTCGACCTGATGAACATGCCGATCATGGATCCCGAGCAGTATCTCATCGCCGACGAAGAGTGCGTTCTCGATGTCACCAAGGGCGAGCGCCAGCTCGGCTGGGTGCCGAAATATCGCGACGAGGACATGCTGATCGCCGCCTACAAGGAATATCGCGCCAAGATGGACGGCGTCGTCGCTCCGCAGCCCGCCCCGGCCGAATAGGGAAAGATGTCATGACGCTCAACACCACGCCGGATACAGCCCATTCCCATGCCGTGGCAGTGGCTCCGGCCATGCCGATAGCCGCGCTCGCCAAGCCGAAGCTGATGACGGTCGAGGACGCCAAGGCGCTCGACGTCGTCAAGATGACGGACCTGTTCAAGGCGCATCTGAACCCGGGCCAGTTGCATTTCATGAAGCTGCTCGGCTTCCACAAGATCAAGATCGAGCGTGCCGAAGGCATGCACTATGTCGACCAGAACGGCCGCAAGATCCTCGACTTCTTCGGCGGTTTCGGCTCGCTTGCGCTCGGTCACAACCATCCGCGCGTCATCGAGGCGCGCAAGCGCTTCCAGGACGAGAAGCGCCACGAGATCGGCATCGCCTTCATGTCGCAATATGCCTCGGCGCTGGCCTACAATCTGGCGCAGATTTCGCCGGGCGATCTCGACATGGTGTTTTTCGGCTCATCCGGTTCGGAGGCGATGGAGGCAGCGGTCAAGCTGGCCGAGCGCGCGGCCGGGCCGGCACGTCCGAAGATCGTCTATGCCGAGAATTCCTTCCACGGAAAGACCAAGGGCGTGCTGACGATCACGGACGGCGCACTCTATCGCGGCGAATTCAAGCTGACCGACAACACCGCGCGCGTGCCGTTCGGCGATATCGATGCGGTCGAGCGCCTGTTCCGCTCGGATCCGGCAATCGGCGCGATCGTGCTGGAGACCATCCAGGGCGGCGGCGGCATCAACCAGGCTCCATCAGAATATTGGCAGAAGCTTCGCGCGCTGTGCGACAAGTACAGCGTGATCTGGGTCGCCGACGAGGTGCAGTGCGGCGTCGGTCGTTCGGGGCGCTTCTATGCCTTCGAGCATTATGGTGTCGTGCCCGACATCACTGCGGTCGCCAAGTCGCTCGGCGGCGGCAAGGCGGCGATGGCGGCGATGATCGCCCGCCGGGACGTCTACATGAAGGCCTATGGCACGCCCAAGACGGCGATGATCCATGCCATGGCGACCTTCGGCGGAATCGGCGAAGGCTGCATCACGGCCATCGAAACCCTGAATGTGCTCTATGACGAGCATCTGATCGAGAATTCGGCGAGCACCGGCGACTACCTGCTGGCGCGCCTGCAGGAGCTTCAGGCGAAGTATCCCAAGATCATCAAGGACGTACGCGGCAAGGGCCTGATGGTCGGGCTCGAGTTCCACGACTTCTCGCAGACGCTGCCGATGGTTCTGCGTCCTGTCGTGAGCATGCTCGATGACAAGCTCAAGGGCTCGCTGTCGGGCTTTGTCGGTGCGCTTTTGCTGCGCGATTACGACGTGCTGGTGGCCTTCACCGAATACAATCGCAATGTCGTGCGCCTGCTGCCGCCACTGGTGTGCAGCCCCGCCGACGTCGACGTGCTGATTGCCGCGCTCGACGACCTGCTCGGCCGCGGCATCGTTTCGATCGTCAAGGATTTCGTGAAGAGCCAGGTCAAGTGACCCGAGCCAGATGACGACAGCCGAAAGCCGGGGCTCACACCCCGGCTTTCTTGTTTTCGGGGCCTTACTTGTCGAGAGCGCCGAGGAATTTGGGATTGACGAAGGCGTCGTAGCAATCGTCGAGCCGGATGCGGCGATGCTGGGTCAGCGCATCCTTGTAATGATCGTAAAGCATGGCGTTGGCCGTGGTCGGCGGGCAGGTCGGCAAGAGCACGAGGTCTGTCTCGGACACAGCCTTGGTTTCATCCAGCGTCAGATCAGGTACGGCGCGCATCGGGTCGGCGCCGATGGCGATCTGCAAGGGTGCCGAGCGGTTCATCAGCCATGGGAAGGGATTGACGAAGTTCAGCGACATCAGCGTTTCGAAATGGACGCCCTTGTCGCTTTCGAGCTCGCGGATCGCATCGATGGCGTCGTCGACCGAGATCAGATAGCCGATCTGGAAGTCGTAGTCGGAATAGAGCATCGGCGTCGCGAGTTCGTCGGCCGCCGTCAGGTCTTCGTAGAGCGAGCGGTGTGCCGGATAGAAGCGCTGCATGTGGTCGACGCGAACCGCGACCTCGCTGCGCATGTTGACAGCACCAAGCGGGCCGAGATTGCGCTGCTTCAATCGCTCGTTCTTGACCGCGCCGATGTAGGCCCGCGCGGCTCTTTCCGTGACGCCGAGCACGGCTGGCACAATGGTGGCCGCAGCCAGCACGACGATGCCAAGGCGGAGCGGCGAGCCTGCGCCTGGCCGGATGCGTGCCGCCAGTGCCGCGAGCACGGCAGGCCAGAGGAAGATGAAGGCCTGGCTGCCGGTATTCTGGGTCTCGAACAGGATGCCTGCAAACAGCACCGCCAGCAGCCAGAAGCCATGATGATCGAGCAGGTCCGATAGCGCGCTGATGGTCGAGGTCTCGCGCTGGGCCGCGAACTGGGCGGCGATTTCGCGACGATCCGACCACAGCAGCAGCAATGCCAGCGATGTGGTGGCAAGGACCGCGCCGAAGTTGATGGAGGCTGCCTGCAGGAAGCGGGGCAGCAGCGTACCGGCGTTCTTGTCCACCAGGCGCAGGATGTCGGCCAGATAGGTGCCAACGATGCCATTGTAGAGTTGCAGGGCGCCGATGACTGCAAGGAACGCCAAGGCCGAAGCAACCGCATGCCTGAACTGCACCCGTCCAGCCAGAAAGGCGTAGAGGGCAATGACGCCGCCGGCGGCAAAGCCGGTGATCTTGAGGAAGAACAGGGCCGTCATCGACAAGGTTATGAGGATGACGAGCAGCTGCCTGTTGCACACGAACACGAGTGCCGCGACCAGCACATACAGAACCTGGCAGACCTGCCTGTTGTAGATGCCGAAGGCGTCGGATCCCGGGAAGGGGTAAAACTCGCGCGTGTTGAACGGCAGCAGCGCAAAGACCAGGAATGGTACGAGCAGGGCAAAGCCCAGGCCGCGCGAGCGCTTGCCGACATCCCACAGCACCAGCGCCATCAAAGGTGCTGTGGCGGCAAGCAGCGACCAGTGCGCGATCAGCGTCGGCTGGGCGTTCGGAAAGAGCCACAGCCAACCGGCAAAGAGGTAGTAGCCAAGCGGCCCGACCGGCGTGAAGAAGTCGTTGGCAGGCACCTGGCCGTCGAAGATGCGGTTGGCCGCGTCGTAATAGATGAAGACATCCCAGTACATCGGGCCGATGGGGGCGGCCAGCGGCAGCGCCAGCAACACGCAGACAGCAACAAGCGCCAGCCCTAGCAGGAACAGCGGGCTTTTGATGGCCGCGGCGAAGCCGCCCTGCCTGGATGCCTCGGATGCGGAAAATGTCATGTTCATCTGCTGCCTGTGCCGCAGGAAGGCCAATTGCCTAGCAAATAGCAGGCAATTGGCGAGGAAAGCGTTAAGTGGCCGCTGTCCTAGATGGCCTCGGCGAGGGTGAAGGCGAGGGCGGCCGACATGCCGACGGCCAGGGGCAACCAGTTCTTCGAACGCTCGATGCCGTCGATGGTGAAGAAATTGAGCGGAAAGAGGTGGTGGTGCGCCGTGGTCTGGACCGACTGCCGCGGTGCCTCCATGAAGCACTCCTCGTCGAACCAGGCCCAATCGTCGGCCCAGGTCCAGCACTTGTGCTTGCGGTAGACGTTGGCGACCTGCTCGGCATAGGCCTTGTTGGTGGGCAACCTGATGTAGGGGCCGGGGGCCGCAGCGAAATGGCGCATCGCCAGCGGCAAGGCGCGCTCCGTGCAATAGTTCGACATCCACAGCTTGAAGCCGATCTTGTCGCGCAAAAGGCTCAACGCCCGGAACACCTGGATATGCTCTTCGTGACCATACTCGCCCCAGGGATTGTGGGTGAAGACGTTCATATCGGGCCTGAGGCGCGGTTCCAGGCGCTCGCACAGCAGCCTGAAGTTGGCCTCGTAGGCGGCCGCGACGCTGGCGGTGGCGACGCGCTGGAGCTTGACGGCCGGGAGCGCGCCGACCGACTTGCGCGCCAGCCGCGTCATCTCGCGGCGATTGGCTTCGAGGCTGAAGCCGATGCCGTAGTCGGTCAGGACGGGGGCGGCCCAGTTGGCGCAGCCATAGGCGCCCGACTCGTCGATGTCGAGGCAGGTGACGTTGGCGTGCGGGAACTCGGCGATTGCAGCACTGCGGGCGGTGCCGAGCCCGGGCTGGGCCCAGAACTCGCGGTAGACGATGACGACCTCGTCTACATCCTTGAGGATCGAGTTGAACCACAGCAACTCGTCGTCGGGATGCGCGCCGACAATCATCGAATTCTCAAGAAAATCCTGCTGCATAAGTCCCCCCAATACCCTGCTATTCTGAAGTATCCGGAGCGTCGCTGCGGTCGCGCCAGGCGCGGATGCGTTCGCGCAGGGCAAAACCCGACGCCGCCAGCCTGCCGCGCCAGGTGGCGTTCGCGGTCACCGTCCACATTTCGGTCGGGCGCGTGCCAAACTGCCTTTTGAACGGTTCATCGCCGATGGTGAAATCGTAGATTTTCCCGCCCCTTGCGATCCAGTCCTCGATCATCTGGTCATAGAGGATCAAACCAGGCGAATTCCGTCCCTGGCCGGCATAGTCGCAGCCGATGAGCAGGTAGTTGAAACGCCCCGCATGGGCGATGCCGAAGGCATAGCCGAAGCCGCCGTCGTCGGTCGCGATCTCATAGAGGCTGGCGTAGCGGTCGGCCAGCCCAGCGGCCGCGACCTCGGTGTAGAAGGCTTCGACTTCCGCCGTCTGGATCATGTCGCCGGCGAAGCGTCCGCTACGCAGGCGGGCAAGCTGGGTCATGGCGTTGCGGACGGCGTCCGGCTCGTCGAGGCGCCTCACCTTGGCGCCGGGCTGTTTCAGGAAGCGCCTCTTCTTGCGGTCGAGCATGCGGCGAAAGCTGTCGTCGAGCGCATTCTCCCGCCAGACGGTGAAACTCGGACCCAGTTCTGCGGCGTGCGCGGAAAAGCCGAGTGGCTGCGCCTGCCCGCCAAGCAGGGACGTCCATTGTCCGACATGTTCCTGGCGGATCGGACGTATCCGCATCAGGTCGAAGGCGGGAAGTGCGGCTGCGATCGCCGGCTTCAGCGAAACGTAGGCCATCAATGCAGACGTCGCCACCGGTGCAGCGTAGTCGCTGACGCCAAGGTCGCAGCTTTCGAGCAGGACGACGCCCGAGTGACGCCTGCGGATCAGAGGCAGGACAAGGAGCAGCGCACCGGTCGCAGCCGAGCGTGCCGTGACCACGATCTTCTCGGCGCCGCGATACGGACAAAGCCTGCCGTAGAAGGCGTCCAGCCAGGTCGGGTGCTGGAACGCCGTCGTGCCGGACGACGCAAACAGGTTTGCATATTCGGCCGCGCCGAAGTCGAAACTGGGCTCCTGGCCGACGACAATTTCGCGCAGCCTGTCCTTTATCGGCCCAACATTGTGGGCTTCAGCCACGTTCTGCAATTCACACCCCGCCCCCTTGTGCGCGTTTGTTAGCAAATGCACTACAAACGTGCAGTTAACGGCGCGGACACGTTTTTCAGGAAGTTGCGCGTCGGCAATTTATTCGAGGTCGCGCGGCCTTGTGGCAATGTCGCAAACAGGCTGCACTCGCCCTGATGCGCACTATAGTGTGCGCGCAATATCATCTCGGAGTCGTGGGAAATGGCAGAGTTTCCGAACAAGGCGAAGGTCGTCATCATCGGGCTTGGCGGTATCGTGGGCGCTTCCATCGCCCATCATCTGATCGAGCGTGGCTGGGACGACATCGTCGGCATCGACAAGTCGGGCGTGCCCACCGATATCGGCTCGACGGCGCATGCGTCGGACTTCTGCTACACGACCAGCCACGATTATCTCAGCGTCTGGACGACCCAGTATTCCATCGATTTCTACGAGAAGATGGGTCACTACGCCCGCATCGGCGGCCTCGAGGTCGCGCGCACCGGCGACGATACCTGGATGGAGGAGATCAAGCGCAAGCTTTCTTCCGCCAAGGCGTTCGGTACGCGTGCGCATTATGTCTCGCCCTCCGAGATCAAGGAAATGTTCCCGCTGATCGAGGAAGATCAGGTCATGGGCGGTATGTTCGATCCCGACGCCGGCCTCGTCATCCCGCGCTCGCAGACGGTTGCGGGCAAGCTTGTCGATGCCGCCGAAAAGTCCGGCAAGCTCAAGGTCTTCGGCAACACGCCGGCGACGTCGCTCATCGTCGAGAAGGGGCGCATCAAGGGCGTCGTCACCCATCGCGGCACCATCATGGCGGACCATGTCATCGTCTGCGCCGGCATCTGGGGCCGCCTGATCGCCGAAATGGTCGGCGAGGACCTGCCGGTCATGCCTGTCGACCATCCGCTCACCTTCTTCGGCCCGTACAACGAGTTCGAAGGCACCGGCAAGGAGATCGGCTTCCCGCTGCTGCGCGACCAGGGCAATTCCGCCTATATGCGCGACACCGGCGACCCCAAGACGACGGAGGGTGGCCAGATCGAGTGGGGCTACTACGAGACCACCAATCCGCGCCTCTGCCACCCGCGCGACATCCTCGAAAAGCACGAGGCGCGCCTGTCGCCGTCGCAACGCGACCTCGACATGGAACAGATCATGGAGCCGCTCGAGCGCGCCATGGAGCTGACGCCGATCCTCGGCGAGATCGGCTACAACGAAAGCCACTCCTTCAACGGCCTGCTTCAGGTTTCTGCCGCCGGCGGTCCCTCCTGCGGCGAGAGCCAGAAGGTGCGCGGTCTCTGGTACTGCGTCGCCATCTGGGTCAAGGACGGCCCCGGCTACGGCAAGCTGATCGCCGACTGGATGACCGACGGCCGCACCGAGATCGACCACAACTCGATCGACTATGCGCGCTTCTACCCACATCAGCTGGAAGAGAAGTTCATCGAAGGCCGCACCTTCGAGGCGGCCCAGAAGATCTACTTCCCGGCCGTGCACACTCGCGAACCCTATGCCACCGGCCGCAACGTCAAGCGTTCGCCGTTCCATGAGCGCGAAAAGGAACTTGGCGGCTATTTCATGGAGCTCGGCGGCTGGGAGCGTGCGCATGGCTACAAGGCCAATGAGCACCTGCTGGAAAAGTACGGCAACCGCGTGCCGGTTCGTGAAAACGAGTGGGACTCCAGGCATTTCTGGCGCGTTTCCAACGCCGAGCATCTGGCGATGAGCGAGGATTGCGGCATCGTCAATCTCAGCCATTTCCACATGGTCGACATCGAAGGCCCTGACCATGTCGAGCTCTTGGAATGGCTCTGCGCCGCCAAGATCGGCGGCGACGGCAATGTCGGCAAGGGCGTATACACCCACTTCCTCGATGACGAGGGCATGGTGCGCGCCGACTTCACCGTCTTCCGCATGGCCGATCGCTGTCGCCTGGTGAATGGTGCCGACGCCGGCCCGCGCGACTTCCACTACATGAAGCGCGTTGCCGAGGATCGTGGCCTTGACGTCACCATTACCGACACCTCGGAAAAGTTCATCACCATCGGCATCTGGGGCCCGAATGCCCGCGAGACGCTGAAGAAGGTGGTTGCCGATCCTGCCGGTCTCGACCAGGAAAACTTCGCCTTCGCCGCGATCAAGCAGATCGAGATCGCCGGCAAGCCGGTCACTGCCTTCCGCATCTCCTATGTCGGCGAGCAGGGCTGGGAACTTCACATGAAGTACGAGGACGGCCTGGCCGTCTGGGACGCATTGCGCTCGACTGGCGTCATGGCCTTCGGCGTCGAGACCTACGCCAATTCGCGGCGCATGGAAAAGAGCCTGCGTTTGCAGAACGCCGACCTTCTCACCCAGTACAACCTGATCGAAGCCGACCTTGCCCGTCCAAAGGTCAAGGACGCCGATTTCCGCGGCAAGGCCAAGCACCTGGAGTATAAGACCAGGCCCCACCAGCCCGCCATGCTGTGCACGCTGGTCATGACCGAAAACACCGACAAATCAGGCATCAAGCGCTATCCTGTCGGCACGTTGCCGGTCATGGACCCGGAGACGGGTGCCGTGCTCATCGACGAACTCGGCCGTCGCTCCTACACGACCTCGATCGCTTTCGGCCCGACCATCGGCAAGAACATCGCGCTGGCCTACCTGCCGCACGCCTACGCCCAGGAGGGCCGCAAGCTCAATGTCGAGTATTTCGGCGAGACCTATCCGGTCGAGGTCGCAGGCGTCGGCTACAAGCCGCTCTACGACCCGGAGAACCTCAAGCCGCGCAGCTAATGGCGTGGCCAAGTAGAACGATCGAACTTCGCAAAAATGTGAATGAAGAGCCCGGCTTTTTTGCCGGGCTTTTCTTTTGGCACGGGCGATTCTCGCTTACGCTCCGGTAATGTCTGCTGCGGCCAAAGCTCTTCTTGCAGGCGGCGCCACCTTGGCGCTGATGCTTGGGCTGGTGCCTCAATCCCGCGTGGCAGATCAGGCCCGCGCGGCAGACCAGGTCGATGTCGAGCTCGTGCTTGCCGTCGACGTTTCGCTTTCCATGTCGCCCGACGAACTCGAGATCCAGCGCCATGGCTATGCTGCCGCGCTGACGCACAAGCATGTGCTGGACGCCATTGCCGAGGGCGCCTACGGCAAGATTGCGGTGACCTATGTCGAATGGGCGGGCACCACCTCGCAGGTGGTTGTCGTGCCGTGGACGATCATCGCCAATCGCGCCGATGCCGAACGGGTGGTGCAGCAACTCACTGCGAACCCGCCGAACAGCGCCCGTCGCACGTCTATTTCGGCGGCGCTCGAATTCGGCGGCGACCTGTTTGCCGAGAGCGGCTATCGCGGCATGAAGCGGGTGATCGACATCTCCGGCGACGGCCCCAACAACCAGGGCGCACCCGTCGAGTTGATCCGCGACGGCCTGGTGGCGCAGGGCATCGTCATCAACGGGCTGCCGCTGATGACCAACAGCAGCTTCGGCAGCGCCTACGATGTTGCCGAACTCGACCGCTATTATGCCGACTGCGTCATCGGCGGGCCGGGTGCGTTCATGATCCCGGTCAACGACTGGTCGCAATTCCCGGAGGCGATCCGTCGCAAGCTGGTGATGGAGCTGGCCGGACCTGCGTCGTCGTTGAGAGCCGCGGAAGAGGCTGCCCATCCACCTGTCGTGCTTGCCCAGGCAAAGCCCAAATTCGACTGCCTGGTGGGCGAGAAGCTGTGGCGAGACCGCTCGTGGATGTGGCAGGATCGCTGATCGATCCTGCCACTGGTAACGTCACTCAGGCAGCGATCAGCTGCTTGCGGTCGACACGTTCCTGCTGCGGCGAGCGGGCATAAAGCTCGCGATAGCACTTGGAGAAGTGCGACGCCGAGACGAAACCGCAGGCGACTGCCACCTCGACCACCGGCATCGACGACTGGATCAGCAGGTGCCGGGCGCGGTCGAGCCTGATCTCGAGATAATAGCGGGCAGGGGAGCGGCCCATCTCGGTGCGGAACAGGCGCTCGATCTGGCGCCGGGACAGGCCGACATGGTCGGCGATCTCGATCAGCGACAGCGGCTCGGAAAGGTTGGCCTCCATCAATTCGATGATGGTCAAAACCTTGGAGTTCTGCACGCCGAGACGTGCCCTGAGCGGCAGGCGCTGGCGGTCGGTGGGACTGCGGACCCGGTCGGTCAGCACCTGCTCGCAGATGCGGTTGACGAGGTTGTCGTCGAAATCGTCGCCGATGAGCTTGAGCATCATGTCGAGGGCGGCGGTGCCGCCGGCGCAGGTGTAGACGTTCTGGTCGACCTCGAAGAGATCGGCATAGACATTGGCCTTGGGGAAGGCTTCCGAGAAGCCCGGCAGGTTTTCCCAATGGATGGCGCAACGCTTGTTGGAGAGCAGGCCGGCATTGGCCAGCACATAGGCGCCGGTGCAGAGGCCGCCGACGGCGACGCCGCGATTGTATTCCTCCCGCAGCCAGGCAAAGACCGACTTGTTGGAATAGGTTTCGACGTTGATGCCGGTGCAGACGATGACCATGGACGGGCGCTCAGGCCCTGCCATCTTCTTGCGCTCGTCCTCGAGCGAGGTGTTGACGGCGCATTCGACGCCGTTGGAAGCAGGCACGGCCTTGCCGTCGAGGCTGGCCAGCCGCCACTTGTAGGCCTCGTAGCCGAGCATGCGATTGGCGATGCGCAGCGGGTCTAGGGCTGTCGCAAAGGCGACCATGGTAAAATCGGGAACAAGGAAGAACACAAGCGATCTTTTGATCGGATGTCTGATGGCGTTCAAGGAACCCTCACGCTAGCCAGGAAGCTACACGACCATGTCGCGAATAGCATAGCGTCAACAGCAAATTCCCTTGCTGTCAATGGGGTTGAAGCTGTCGCTAAAATTTTGTCTGCGACATGGCTGCCGTCAGGGCAGTCGGTGGGCGTGTCGCCACGGTGCCCGAAGTTGCGAGGGCACTGCGGTCGCGCCTTCACGTAGCGGAAGGCGCGGCCACCTCAGATCATGTCCTGTGCGCGTCGCCGGACGGCTACGCCCAGCGCGAACCGGCTCAGCCGACGAGCATGCCAAGCCGGTTGGCGGCGATGGCTGCGGTCTGGCCAGGCATGGTCCTGGCGAGGCGCTGGCGCTCCATGGCGGTCGACAGCGAGGCGTCGCGGCGGATGCGGAACAGGCGGGCGAAAAGCTTCATGACACGTCTCCATGCACCAGGGTTACACGGGTGCCTTCGCGCGCTGGAGTGGGGCATCTCGGTTTGGTGAGGCGGATATAGTGATTGTATCGCGCGCGGTATGGCGGGAAAGCGAAGCGGTGCGCCGTAAATGCGACACCGCTTGCGACATCTTCAAGGAACCTGATCTTTCGTTGGCCGGCAGATCAGGCGTACCTTGTTCAGATGGCTTCGCCGGCGTGGCCAACGCGGTAGCCGGTCTTCGATTCATAGGTTTCCGGCCAGCCGATGTCCTTCTGGAGTTCGAAGGGCAAGGAGCGAATCTGGCGTTCGGTGTGGTAGCGGGTGCGGGCCGCATTGAACTCGGTGGCGATGCGGCCGATCGTCGAAAGAATAGACATTGCGGTTTCCTTTCCTGCCGAGCCGGTTCAAGGCCGGCCTGAGGTGCTCGCCCGGTGGGCACCGCGTGGTTTCTGCCGTTTGCGCGGATCGCGCATTCTTTGCCGGGCATTGTCGTTGCGGACCGTTGGGTGGGCCAATGGCCGTCGCTTCGATGGTGTTGACTATCGCTGACGGATCATGTTCAATCAAACGAAATGAAATGATGTCTTCGATCAGAAATATTGAAGGACCATCTAATGAACGCGCCACTCAACCATCCGCTGCCGCTGCTCGATCTCGACGTGCTGCGCACCTTCGTGGCGATTGCCGAAACTGGCAGCTTCACCACCGCCGCGAACGCGGTGTACCGGACCCCGTCGGCCGTCTCTATGCAGATCAAGAAGCTCGAGGACATTCTCGGCCGCTCGGTCTTCCTGCGCGACGCGCGCTCGGTGGCGCTGACCACTGACGGTGAGATGCTGCTCGGTTATGCCCGGCGCATGCTGGCCATCAATCGCGAGGCAGTGTCGAAATTCATCATTCCCGACATCGTCGGCGTCGTCCGCCTGGGCTCGCCTGACGATTTCGGCGAGCGCGTGCTGCCGCATGTGCTGAAGCGCTTTGCCGAGACCCACCCGTCGATCGCTGTCGACGTGATCATCGACCAGAGCGTCAACCTGCGCCGCCGCATGGACGACCGGGCGCTCGACATCACGCTTCTCACCAATTCCTGCAAGGCGGTTGCAGCAGGCGCGGAAGTGCTGCTGACCGAGCCGATCGTCTGGGCCGGCGCCAAGGGTGGTTGTGCCCATATGCGCGAGCCGCTGCCGGTGTCGATCTGGGAAGAGGGCTGCGCCTGGCGGGCAGGGGCGCTCGAGGCGCTGGGGCGTGAGGGCCGCAACTATCGCGTTGCCTATATGAGCGCGCATACGGCCGGCCAGCGCGCGGCCATCCTCGCCGACCTTGCGGTCGCACCGCTGCCAAAGTCGTTCCTCGGGCACGAGATGGTGGAACTCGGATCCAAGGACGGCATGCCGGAGATCGGCAACTACAGCCTGGCGATGATCGTGGCGCCGGAGGCGAGCGCACCGGTCAAGGCTGCAGCCGAGCATATCCGTGCTGCATTCGAGACGTTCAATCTCACCGGCAAATTCTGAGGCCGCAAGCTTCTCGGCTCGGCACCTTGCCGGGCAAGGTGCGATATTTTCGCGCCGTCCTTCGTACCGCTCGCCGCCGCCGCAAGGTGCCCTATACCTATAGTTGAGAGGGCAGCGATGGTCGGTGGCGAGATGATCAGGCATTGCGTGTTCGTCAAATTCCAGCCGGCGGTGCCGCAGGCCGAACGGGATTCGATCTATGCGGCGTTGCGCGGCCTGCAGGTGAAGATCGACGGTCTCGAGAGCGCTGCGTTTGGTGCCAACGTCAATGCCGAACGCCTGGCCTGGGGGTTCGACGAAGGCTTCATTCTCGATTTTCGCGATGCCAAGGCCCAGGACGCCTACACCAGGCACCCCGAGCATCCGCCGATCATCGAGCGGTTGCTGGCCGCTGTCGATGGCGGGCTCGATGGCGTGTTCTGCTTCGACATGAAGATCGAGTGAGGCAGTTCAGCGGCGCATGGCCCCCGTCATCCAGTGAAACACCTTGGCCATCACCGATGGCGGTGGGTTCCAATCGAGGTCGCGTTGGATTTCCGGTGGCAGCGCATTCATGATGCGCACCGTGCGGCGTGCGCTTCGCGCCCGCCTGTAGCGAGCGCCAAGGCGGTTGAAGTCGTCGAAAAGAGGCATCGTGCCTTCCAGTTTGATGGCGCCGACGCTTTAGCGGGGGGATCAGCGTGACTGAGGTGAAGTCTTGAGCAGGCTGAGCAGTCGCCGGTCGGCCAGGGCAGACCGGCCGGCGCTGCTTCGACGGAAGTCAAGCATGCGGACCTTTGCGGCGAAGGTCATGCGCAGCGCAGTTTCCGCCGGTCGAAGGAAATGACGTTGTTCATCGAGGCGAGCGGACCCACGGGCCAGCCCAGCTCGATCTGGATGTCGAGCGGCAGCTTGTTCATCAACAGCGCCACGCGCCCGTATTTGTGCAGCTGTCCGGCCGTGCCCGTTCCGTGTGGATTGGGACCGTCGATCCAGCCGAGTTCGACCTGCAACTCATGCGGCAGGCCGTCCATCATCCTTTCGACATGGCTGTCGCGGCCGACGTTGCGAAGCACGGCTCCGAACTGATGGAACTCACCGATGATCGACATGAACGCCTCCTGGGAATGATGGGCCGGCAACGCTACGCGAGACTGGATACGCTGCCGGCCGATGCAATCTTACATTCGGTTTTGTTTCAGTTTGATATCGTCAAGGCGCGTTTCTGTTTCAAAATGGGTGTTTCTCTGAAACACGCGCCCGTTGGCCAAGGCTCTGTCAGTGCCCTGGGAAGATGCTCGAACGGAGCTTTCTCGACCTGATATCCTGTTCGACAGGCCAGCCGATGTCCTTCTGAATCTCTGGCGGGAGGCTGTTGAGATCGCGGACCGACCTGGCATCGCGTCGCGCCTTCCGGATGACCGCACCATAGCGGCCGATCGAACTCATGATCGACATGGTGTCTTCCTTTCATCCTCATGCCGATGTGAAGACAGGCTCCGCATCAGGCGGTTCGACGCGTGGAAGCTATTTCGATCTTGTTTCGTATCGATTTCGTTCGGACGGCAACCGCAAGTCGAAAGGTTACCTTGCGGAAACACGCCCGAAACGCGTCATCCTAGCACAAAATGGCTGCCCAGGTGAGGCAGGGTGCCTCACCTGGCGATGCAAGGATGGGGTGGCATGTCAGTCTCGTGTGCGGCGGGCGGCGCGCTCCTCGCGCGAGCGGCGGCGCGGAGTGGCCGCGTCCGCATCGCCTTCGACGATCGCCTTGCGTGGCGGCAGCTTGACCTGCTCGGACAGCTTGGGGAACGGATCGACCTTGTTGGGCAGCGCCATGGCGTTGATGAAGAGCTGCTGAAAGTGCGGTTCCAGCGCGGTCTCGATCTTTTCGATGCGGCCGACTTCCTGCTCGATCTCGCGGCGATGGTTGCGGTTGAGCAGGGCCATCAGCGCGCCGGTGCCGGCGGCGTTGCCGACGGCCTTGACCTCCGACAGGTCGCAGTCGGGGATCAGGCCGAGCACCATGGCGTATTTCGGGTCGATGAAGGAGCCGAAGGCGCCGGCGAAGCGAATGGTGTCCACCGTCTCGACGCCCTGCTTCTCCATCAGGAGCTTCACGCCGGCATAAAGTGCTGCCTTGGCGAGCTGGATGGCGCGCACGTCGTTCTGGGTGACGGTGATGCGCGGCTCACCTTGGCGGCCTTCGCGCAGCAGGTAGGAGAAGGTGCGGCCGTTGGCGATGATGCGCGGGCTCTTGGCGGCGAGCGCGCCGTCGATGACGCCGTCTTCCGAAATGATCCCGGTGAGATACATTTCGGCCACGACCTCGATGATCGCCGAACCGCAGATACCTGTGACGCCGGTCTTCCAGGAGGCTTCGTCGAAACCTTCCTCGTCCGACCACTGCTCGGTGCCGATCACGTGGTAGCGCGGCTCCAGCGTTTCCGGGTCGATGCGGACGCGTTCGATGGCGCCGGGGGCAGCACGTTGGCCGGAGGAAATCTCCGCACCCTCGAAGGCAGGACCGGTCGGCGACGAGGCAGCAACGACGCGCTTGTTGTTGCCCAATACGATCTCGGCATTGGTGCCGACATCGACGAGCAGCATCATCTTGTCCTGGCGATACGGGCCTTCCGACAAGGTGGCGCCGGCGGCGTCGGCGCCGACATGGCCGGCGATGCAGGGCAGCGTGTAGAGGCGCGCGCCCTGAGATACCTCGATGCCGATCTCATGCGCCCAGAACTGCAGGGCACCCGACACGGCGAGTGCGAAGGGCGCCTGGCCGAGTTCCGTCGGGTCGATGCCGAGGAACAAATGATGCATGATCGGGTTGGCGACGAAGACGCAGTCGAAAATGTCGTGACGATCGACATTGCCTTCCTCGCAGACCTTGCCGATCAGCGAGTTGACCGCCTCGCGAACGGCCTTGGTCATGGCCTCGCGTCCGTCCGGGTTCATCATCACGTAGGAGACACGGCTCATCAGGTCTTCGCCGAAGCGGATCTGCGGGTTCGACGTGCCCGAGGACGCAGCGATGCGCCCAGACAGCAGCGACACCAGATGCATGGCGATGGTGGTCGAGCCGATGTCGCAGGCGATGCCGTAGGCCTCGTTCTTGAGGCCGGGGTAGAGGCCGATGATGAAGGGCCGCGACGAATCCATGTCGCGGTGGACGACGGCGGTGACGCCCCATTTGCCGGGGCTGACTTCCGGCTGATCGGGCAGCTTGGTGCGCAGGATCTTCTGGACCTGGGGGATGAGATGGGGGGCAACCAGCAGGTCTTTCCAGCCCCAGTCCTTTTCCAGCGCGACCTTCAGCCGGTCGAGATCGCCGAGCGGCTTGTGCATGTCCGGCTCTTCCAGCTCGACATAGCAGAGCTGGACAGCGGCGTTGCGCTCGATGACGCGGTCGGTGGCAGCTTTGCGCACCACCTGGGCATTGATGACGGTGTCCTGGGGCACGTCGATGACGAGGTCGCCCATGATCATGGCCGAGCATGACAGACGGCGTCCTTCGGGCAGGCCGCGGACGCGTTCGTAGCGCTCCTCCTTGGGACCCTTGGGCGAGATATGGTCGTTGGACGAGACGATCTTATGCTTGGCGAAATTGCCTTCCTGCACCTCGATCTGGCAGCGCCCGCAGGTCGCACGTCCGCCGCAGACGCTCTCGACATAGACGCCAAGCTGGCGCGCCGCGTCGAGAACCGGCGTTCCCACCGGGAACCGTCCGCGCTTGCCCGAGGGCATGAAGAGAACCAGCGGATCGGTGATGTTGGCGGGCGAATTCATGGCAATGCTCCAGTCTGCACCGGCCATGCGATCGGGCTGTCCACGATCCGCAATCCGGCACCTTCTCCCCGGAACCGGGGAGAAGGAAAATTCCGAGACGCCGCGTCCTGTGGCTCCCCTGCAGCGGGAGCGCGACCAGGATTATGCGCGGCGTTCCTGTTCACGATAGGCTGGTTATCCCCTTGCCATGCGAGCTTCGCGGCCACCGCGGCGGCGACCGCCGGCGGCAGCGCCGTCAGCCGGCGAGGTGACGGCAACGGGGGCCGGCGCTGTGTGTTCGCCCGGCTTGTAGTCCTTGTAGGTCTTGATCCAGTTGGTGCAGTGCTCGTCGGTGCCGTTGAGCACGTTGGCACCGCGCACCGCTTCCATTTCCTGGGGGCGAACCGGGTTCATGATCGCCGAGGTCATGCCAGCGCCGATGACCATCGGGATGAAGGCGGCGTTGATGCCGTGGCGGTGCGGCAGGCCGAAGGAGATGTTGGACAGGCCGCAGGTGGTATTGACCTTGAGCTCCTCACGCAGGCGGCGCAGCAGGGCAAAAACCTGGCGACCGGCGTCGCCAAGCGCGCCGATCGGCATGACCAGCGGGTCGACGACGACGTCATGGGCGGGAATGCCGAAATCGGCGCAACGCTCGACGATCTTCTTGGCGACGGCGAAACGGACGTCAGGGTCCATCGAAATGCCGGTCTCGTCGTTGGAGATGGCAACCACGGGCACGTTGTACTTCTTGACCAGCGGCAGGATGGCCTCGAGCTTTTCTTCCTCGCCGGTGACGGAGTTGACCAACGGACGGCCCTTGGCGACCTTGAGCGCGGCTTCGATGGCGGCAGACACCGAGCTGTCGATCGCCAGTGGCAGGTCGACGAGATTCTGGACGATCTCCAGCGTCTGCACCAGCAGCGCCGGTTCAGTGGCGTTCGGGTCGACCGCCGTCACGCCGGCATTGATGTCGAGCATCGTTGCGCCGCAGGCGGCCTGTTCGAGCGCGTCCTTGATGACCGTCTCGAAATTGCCGGCGACCATTTCCGCGGCCAGCTTCTTGCGGCCGGTCGGGTTGATGCGTTCGCCGATGACGCAGAAGGGCTGGTCGAAACCGATGACGATTTCGCGGGTCGCCGAAGCAACGATAGTGCGGGTCATAAATCCTCCGTGGGATATAAAGATTTCTTTATATCGTTATCTGGTCTCGTTCAAGCGCCGGTCAGGCACCCTTGTTCAGTGTGCAGTCTTGACCATGTCGACCTGGGATTCGGTGACATCGTCATGCAGTATGTGTTCGAGCCTGTCGGCGACGAGCCGGTCGTCGGCGCGGGGCTCGCGGACCCATGGGCGGCGGCCCTTGAGCACGCCTGATTCATCGACGATCTCGGCGACATATTCCTCCTGGCGATAGGCCATCACATGGATGCCCGATACGCCCGAGATTTCCTTCACCTCGTTGATGATGTCGATGCAGATCTGCTTGCCTTCTTTCTTCTGGTCCTGAGCGCCTTCGAGCCGCGTGATGATGGAATCGGGAATGTGGATTCCCGGTACGTTGGAGCGGATCCACTTGGCCGTCTTGGCGGAAGCCAGGGGGCCGACGCCGCAGAGGATGAAGACCTTTTCGGTGTGGCCGAGGTCGCGTGCCCGCTCCATGAAGGTGCGGAACATCGGCACGTCGAAGCAATATTGTGTCTGCACGAACTGTGCGCCGGCGGCGATCTTCTTGCCCAAATGGATCGGGCGGAAATCGAAAGGCGGAGCGAAGGGATTGACGGCAGCGCCCAGGAAGACCTGTGGCGGCGTGGTGAGCTTGCGGCCGGAGAGGAACTTGCCGTTGTCGCGCATGATGCGAACGGTTTCGAGCAGCGACATCGAATCGAGGTCGAATACGGGCTTGGCGCCCGGCTGGTCGCCGGCCTGCACGCCGTCGCCGGTGAGGCACAGGATGTTGGCCACGCCCATGGCGGCGGCACCCAGCACGTCGCCCTGGATGGCGATGCGGTTCTTGTCGCGGCAGGCGATCTGCATGATCGGTGCGTAGCCCATGCGGGTCAGAAGAGCACAGATGCCGACCGACGACATGTGGCAGTTTGCACCAGAGGCATCGACAGCGTTGATGCCATCGACCCAGCCGTCGAAAATCCTGGCGCGGTTGTAGACGTCCTCGGGGTCGGCGCTGTCGGGCGGGTTGAGCTCGGTCGTCACCGCGAACTCGCCGCGGCGGAGCACGCGCTCCAGGCGTCCGCGCGAGGAATGGCCGGGCAGGGCGTCCAGCGGCAGGTCGATGCCATCGGGATGCTCGTCGATCTGGCGTGGGCGCGGCGGGGTCATGCGACTTCCTTGCTTGCGGTTTCGCGTGCGGCCGCTGCCTGCGCCGTCACTCTGAGCCAGGCCGAGGTTTCGCGCAGCGATTGGTCGACCGGCTTCTGGACGTTGAGGATGGCGTCGCCCTTGGCCATGTTGCGCGAGCCTTCCCAGGCCTTGACCCAGACGCAGGGCATGTCGGGCTCGACCTCGCAATTGCCGTTGGCGCGCACGCCGCCGCAAGGGCCGTTGCGCAGCTGCTTGGGGCAGTTCATCGGACACGACATGCCAGTCGAGGACAGCACGCACTGACCGCACATGCGGCAGTCGAACATGAAGCCTTTGACGTGCTTTTCGACGAACTTGACCGGCGCTTCGACGCGGCCGTAGCCGATCTTCTTCCACAGCGGGTGAAGCGTCAGGAATGCATCGGCGAAACGGCTGTAGAACCACTCCAGCATGCGCGAATGGCGGATCGACCATAGGCGCACTGCAAATGTGCGCTGTACGCGGCGCTGCGGCGACACGTCGGCCGGCTTGTAGTCGCTCTTGGGCGCGGCTTTCTTGACCAGCGTCGCCTGGGTGGCGCCGGAATGAGGTGTCGCGCTCGATGTCGGCTGGGTATCAACCATCTTCCTTGCCGCCTGCCTTGACGAGAGCGACCAGCCGCTCCCTGGTGAATTTTGCGTCGATGTCGGCCATTGCCCTGTCTGCCTCGGCTTCGAGGTCGTCGCCGACGGGAATCGGATCCGCCTTGCGCCATTCGGCCAGATAGGCGTCGGTGTCGCCGGCGCCTGTCCGCATCGCGCACATGTCGATTGCTTCGGTGAAGCGCAGCGGCAGTTCGCGCTTGGCGTTCTGCCGACCCTTCTTGACGATCACCTGTGCAGGGATGTCGCGCCAGTAGACGATGATCAGATCGGCCATTTCGGTCTCGCTTTCAGTGTGTCGAGCATTGCCGCAACCGGTGGGGTGCCGCTTGTTATGGGACGACGCGCGCGCCTTCAAAAGCGACGCGGCGAGGTGTCGCAAAGAGATATGCAGGGGACGTTGCTGCGGCGCTACCAGACACCGCGACGAATGCCGGTCCAAAGGTACTGCCAGATGGTCGGATGGTACCATTGCCGGGACGGCAATCCGGTCTCGACCGGGTTCAATCTGCCTGACAGCGCATCGTCGATGGCGCTGGCGCAAATGGCGCGCGAGAACGCCGCCTGGCGCAGGGGATAGGTTGAGATCGTGTCGCCTTTTTCAGGCTTTCCCCGAGCGTGATAGAGCACGCCGCCCGTGTCGACGCCCGCGTCGACAAGGTGGACGGTCGAGCCGAAATTTCCAGCGTCGCCCGAAGCAAGCGCCCAATAGCCGCCGTTCATGCCGCGATATTTGGGATTGATGCCGGCGTGGTAGTTGAGAACCGGGCAGGGGATGGCGGCCAGGGTCGTCTCCGACAGCAACCGGCATCCGGCGAGAAACACCACTGAGGGCTTCAGCCTGTCGACGATTTCAAGAACTTCCGGGCTGTTGGCCGAGGCGACGTCGATGATTTCCTGGCCGGGCCGCGGCTCTGGTTGTAGGCCCTCCGCCTCGACGATGTGCCGGATGCTGCCCCCAAACAGGCTCTTACCCAGGCGGACCAGCACCATGGTGCCCAATTGGCCAGCGACGTTCATCCAGCCGAGTTTCCTGGCCCGGCGCATGAGCAGGTCGCGTTTGGAGTAGGGTGTTTCCTGGATGACGGTGATGGGGCCGAAACGGTCGACGAGGCTGTTGGCGATCGCCCAAATATGTGGGCCGCCTTCGGTGACGAAGACGATCGGTCCGCGGCTCATTCAGGCTACCCCAGCCAGGCGAGAAATGCGTGGGTGGCAAAGCCGGCACCGCCGACGACCGCACCGACCACCACCAGCGAAGCGACGCCCACGACGCTGCCGACGGCAAAAAGGATGCCGTCGCGCTCTGAAAGTGCGAGCCCCAGAAGGGCGGTGGCAAAGGCCGGCAGCCAGTTGCCCAACGGTATGGGCAGCGTGATCGAGACCGACAGGATAAGGGCGATGATGCCGATGACGCGGTCGCCACGCCTGCGCCAGAACGGCCAGTAGCGCGGGCGCACCACCTCTTCGAGGCGGATCAGACGCGGAATGACCCAGTCGGTAACGTTGCGAAACTGTTCGGCCGACAGCGAGCGTTTGGTGATGAAGGCAGGCAGCCAGGCTTGATTGCTGCCGAAGGCCATCTGGGCGGCGACGATGAGCAAGGGCAGTCCGAGGATGGCCGAAGCGCCCGGCGGCAGGGGGAGAAGATTGAAAGCGGCAAACAGGACAAGAAGCGGCGCGAAGCTGCGTTTGCCGAGCGTATCCCTGATGTCGCCGATGGAGATGTCGCCTTTTGCGTTGTGGGCGAGTTCGGCGAAGATCGAGGACAGTCGGCGGCCACGACGGCGCCTTGGGGCGGTTTCGCCTCCTTGACCTTGCTCCCCGTTCAAGCCCTGCTCCATAAGTCCTTTTGCCTGTCTGCGACGTTGTTTGCCGGCACGTCGTCCCCGGTCGCAGTGTGCGACGGCGAGGTTAATCCTTGATGACGCCGGAAGGTTGCCTTGAACGCTGCAATGTGATGTCGGCTTGCGCCGATTGCAACGTCAGCGGCGGAATTCGAGAATATCCAGCTTGGATTCGTAATACGGGGCAGGGAGCTCCAGGCGCCATTCAGCCGGGCCGGTGCGGAAGGCGTAGCCGACCTGGTCGGTTTTCTGTCCGCGGCCATAGGCCTTGGGCTTTTCCCCCGACACATAACCCGAACCGAGATAGATCAGCCGCGTATCACTGTCGGTGTAGAAGCGCCCCCTGGTACGCTGCGAGCCCGAAATCTTCTCGAGCATCCAGCCCGATCCGTCGTCGGTGACCTTGCACTTGAACCAGTCGTAGACGACGAGCGGACCGATGCCCCCGGCCTTGATGGTGCGGCACTGCCAGTTTCCGGTCATGTCGAAATCGGAGAACGGCTGAGGTTTTTTGGCAACGATTGTGGCGAGAACATCCACCTCACGCTTGAGGCCACCCTTGGCCTCGTCGAGCGCCTCTTTGCGGGTGGCGTCGTATTTCTCGAGCTTGGCCTTGTCTGCCGGCGTAATCAGCTTCTGGACCACGCCGTCGGCGTGGGCAACGCCTGACGATACCAGCAGGAGTGCTGCAAGCGTCAATTTGCGAACGAGCATCGGACCTCTCCCGAACGTGCCTGTTCCTGTTGCGGAATCAGGCGTTCAGCGATTTGCCGCTGCAGACGTCGCGTTGGCAAGTGCCTGGGTGAGGTCGCCATAACCGGTGGCGCGACGCTCATAGACAAGGCCGAGCATTCTGGCGGCATCTTCCGCCACCTTGTCGAGGGCGGGGTCGTCGGTCTGGGCGAGGTAGATCAGCTTTTCATAATTGCCGAAATAATCGGTCACCAGCTCCGGGTGGCGGTCGAGACCGAGTGGCTTGATGAAGAAAGCCTGGAACTGGCGGCACAGGAAATCGGTCATGTAGAACGACATCATGTCGTCCTCGGCGACCTTGGCGTAGGCTTCGGCTCCCTGATAGAACGCAAAGCAGTGCGGCCCTTCGATGCGCTCGACGCCGTGCTTTTCGCAGACGCGGTCGAGCAGGCCGCCGGTGCCGCAATCGGCGTAGCCGACATAGATGTTCCGGTAGCCCTCCTGCCTGGCCTCGGCGATCGCCTTGTCCATGGCGGGCGCGATGCGGTCGGGATGGAAATGGAAGTCGGCCGGCAGGCAGGTGAGTTCGAGATGGTCGAGGCCGAGCCGCTGTTTGACCGCCAAAATCTCGCGCGCGATCATGCCGCAGCCTATGACCAGCACCTTGTCGGCGGATATCTGATGTTGTGTTCGCGGCGCGCTCATGCGACCAGTTTCGCAGGGTTTAGGGTCTCGGGGGCGAGTCTACAGAACGAGGGAGACATCGTCCATGAAGCTGTCACATCTGGCGCCGATCGCCGTCATCGCCTGCGCATTGGCGCTTTCATCCTGCGCCAACACCATCCGCGGCGTCGGCAAGGACGTCAAGGGCACCGCACACGCCATCCAGGACACGGTCCGCTAGGACGGCCCCCTGGGGCATAAACGAAAAGGCCGCGCTGCGAGGCGCGGCCTTTTCTGTTTTGGATTACGCCGAGGCGCGGACGTTGTGCCGGCGCTTCATGAAATCCTTGGCGGTTTCCACCGCAACGGCGGCGTCGCGGCAGTAGGCGTCGGCACCGACGGCCTTGCCGAATTCCTCGTTGAGCGGCGCGCCGCCGACCAGCACGACATAGTCGTTGCGGATGCCCTTTTCCTTCATCGTGTCGATGACGACCTTCATATAGGGCATGGTGGTGGTCAGCAGCGCCGACATGCCGATGATGTCGGGCTGATGCTCCTCGATGGCGTTGAGATAGTTCTCGACCGGGTTGTTGATGCCGAGGTCGATGACGTCGAAGCCGGCACCTTCCATCATCATGCCGACGAGGTTCTTGCCGATGTCGTGGATGTCGCCCTTGACGGTGCCGATCACCATCTTGCCCTGCTTCGGCGCGCCGGTGGCGGCGAGAAGCGGACGCAGGATGTGCATGCCGGCCTTCATGGCGTTAGCCGAGAGCAGCACTTCCGGCACGAACAGGATGCCGTCGCGGAAATCCTCGCCGACGATGCGCATGCCTTCGACGAGGGCCTCGGTCAGCACCTTGTAGGGCACCCAGCCGCGTTCGAGAAGGATGTTGGTGCCTTCCTCGATCTCTTCCTTGAGCCCGTCATACAGGTCGTCGTGCATCTGCTGCACGAGTTCGTCGTCGGAAAGCTCGGACAGGATGATTTCGTCGTCGGACATCTTGGAAGGCTCCCTGGTGCAGGCCGTATCGCGGCGTGCGGATACTTCGCTATTCCTAGCCTGCAAGCATTCCAAATCCATAGCTGATTTGCGACTTCCTGCAAGACGAAAGCGACTGACAATCTATCGTTTTTCTTGTCGAATTTGCGACAGCTCTTGGCGCTGACAAGCCGTTTCGATAAGGGTGCATGGCTACGATCCGGCAAGGAGCCGCGACAGGCGGCGCAAAACGGATTCAGGGAAGAAACGACGATGAGCGATAACCCGTCAGTCGATCAGGAACAGGCAGGCGGCAGGCGTGGGCGTGGCGCAAGCGGTGGTGCCGCGGCACGGCGCGCGGCGCGCAGCGGCGGCGGTCCGGGCACCCAGCTCACCTATATCAAGCGCAAGGTGAACGTGTACGAGGTGCTGAACGAGGAGGGTCTTGCCCTCATCGAGAGGAATGCCGACACGGTGCTGGAAGAGACCGGCATCGAATTCCGCGATGACGCCGAGGCATTGCAGCTGTGGAAAGAAGCCGGCTGCGACGTCAAGGGCGAGCGGGTCCACTTCCCCAAGGGCCTCTGCCGCGAGCTGCTGAAGACGGCACCGTCCATCTATACCCAGCATGCGCGCAACCCGGAGCGGTCGGTGCAGATCGGCGGCGACGCCACTGTTTTCGCGCCGGTCTATGGCCCGCCCTTCGTGCGCGATCTCGACGGCAACCGCCGCTACGCCACGATCGAGGATTTCCGCAATTTCGTGAAGCTCGCCTACATGGCGCCGTCGATTCACCATTCGGGTGGCACGGTGTGCGAGCCGGTCGATGTGCCTGTTAACAAGCGCCACCTCGACATGATCTACAGCCACATCAAATATTCGGACAAGCCGTTCATGGGCTCGGTGACCGCGCCCGAGCGCGCCGAGGACACGGTGGCGATGGCCAAGATCGTTTTCGGCGACGACTTCGTCGAAAACAACACGGTGCTGACCAGCCTGATCAATGCCAATTCGCCGATGGTCTTCGACGAGACCATGCTTGGGGCGCTGAAGGTCTATGCACGCCACAATCAGGCCTGCATCGTCACGCCTTTCATCCTCGCCGGCGCTATGAGCCCGGTGACGGTCGCGGGCACGCTGACCCAGGTTCTGGCCGAGGTTCTGGCCGGCGCCTCGTTCACCCAGCTGATCCGCAAGGGCGCACCTGTGCTGTTCGGCACCTTCGCCTCGTCGATCTCGATGCAGTCAGGAGCGCCGACCTTCGGCACGCCGGAGCCGTCGCTGGTGTCTTACGGTGCAGCGCAGCTGGCACGGCGGCTCGGCCTGCCGTTCCGCACCGGCGGTTCGCTCTGCGCCTCGAAGGTCCCGGACGCGCAGGCAGCCTATGAAAGCGCCAACACGCTCAACTCGACGCTGCTTGCCGGCACCAACTTCGTGCTGCATTCGGCTGGCTGGCTCGAAGGCGGTCTCGCCTCCTGCTACGAGAAGTTCATGATGGACATCGACCAGCTCGGCATGCAGCAGAAATTTGCCGAAGGCGTCGATCTCTCCGAGAACGGCCAGGCGATGGACGCCATCCGCCAGGTCGGCCCGGGCAGCCACTATCTTGGCTGCGACCATACCCAGGCGAACTTCCAGACGGCCTTCTACCGTTCGAACATTGCCGACAACAATTCCTACGAGCAGTGGCTGGCCGAAGGGCAGAAGACAGCACCCCAGCGCGCCAACGAACTGGCCCGCCGCTGGCTGGAGAGCTACGAGGCGCCATATCTCGATCCCAGCATTGACGATGGGCTCAAGGACTTCATCGCCGCGAAGAAGGCGTCGATGCCCGACGCCTTCACTTGAAGGGAGCCCGATACAGGCGGGGCTAAAGTCGCCAGCATCATCCACAAGGAAGTCTGGCGGAGCGCATTCTCCGACCCGGACCCGAAGGGGTAGCGCTTGCCGTCCCCCGACGTGGACATAATTTCCGCCGCGCTGGCCAGCCATGGCCTCATCCAGCGCGGCGGTTTCGTTTTCGGCAATGAGGAGACGGCACCGAATGGCCCGACAGGCAGGCCGGCGCAGTCGGTGCTGCTGATCGGGCAGGCGGGGGCGGCGCCGTGGCCGCATTTTCAGCGATGGCGCGCAACGCAGCCGGCCAAACTCGAAAACCCGCTCGACAGCTGGTCGCGTGAGGTGATCGGCGATGTCGCGAAAAAGTTCGGCGCGCGCGCCGTGTCGCCATCCGACAAGCCCTATCTGCCGTTCCAGCAATGGGCCATGCGGGCCGAAGGGCTCAAGCCGTCGCCGCTGGGCATCCTGATGCATCCCGAATATGGGCTCTGGCATGCTTATCGCGGGGCATTGCTGTTCGATGTCGGGCTGGAGTTTGCCGAGCTTCGCGAACAGAGTCACCTTTGCGATCTATGTGTCGGAAAGCCCTGCCTTAAATCCTGTCCTGTGGAAGCCTATTTGGTTGCGGGTTTTGCCTATGAACGATGCCTTGCGCATGTGCGCGGCCCTGACGGCGGGACCTGTCGCACGGCGGGGTGCGTTGATCGCAATGCATGCCCATATGGGACGGCCTATCGCTACCCGGCCGATGTTCAGGCCTTTCACATGAAGAGCTACGCCGGCCTCTGAGCTCGCTCGGCTGGCCCAATCGCTTTCCCGGCTCGCTTGTTGCCTTTGCCGGCCGACAGGCATATTCAAAGTCATCAGATGACTTGATGAATGTTGCCATGCAGCCAGCCACCCGAACCAATCTCACCGACAGCGCCGCCGACAGCCTGCGAGCCGAAATCGTCAGCGGCCGCTGGGCCGTGGGCGAGCGTATTCCCAATGAAATGGCATTGACCGACCTGTTGTCGGTAAGCCGCGGCACCGTGCGCGAAGCCGTGCGTGCCTTGGTCTCGCAAGGTCTGCTCGATACGCGGCAAGGCTCCGGCACCTATGTCCGCTCGGCAGTCGACCCTTCGGCGGTGCTGGACCGCGTCAAGCGCGCCGGCCTGCGCGACCAGTGGGAAACGCGCGCCGCCCTGGATGCGGAAGCGGCGCGGCTGGCAGCATTGCGCCACACACCAGCGGATCTGGTGAAAATGCGGCGGTTGCTCGAGGCGCGCGGCACCGTGGCCGATGGCGGGCACGAAGCCTTCATCCGCCGCGACATCGACTTCCACAAGTCGGTTGTCGAAGCTTCCGGCAACCGGGCGATGATCGAACTCTACGACTTCTTCACCGGAGCGATCACCGAGACCATCAAGGCGACGCTGTCGGGCGAACTGCCCGAGCCCGATGCGCCGGCCCATGAGGCCATCGTGGATGCCGTGGCCTCCGGCGATCCGGACCGGGCCGCAGCCGCGGTTCGCGCCTTCATGGCGCCCGTACTTTTCGAACTCGACAGGTTACTTGCCCAATGAACCAGACTTTTGTTCCCTCGGGCCGGGCCGCTGAGGCGGTGGCCATCGAAGGTCTCGACGACCAGCTGATCGATGCCGAGGTCGACAGCCGGCCGGCACCGCAGGCGCCGGTTCTGCGCAGCGGCATGGCGCGTTTCGTGCTCGGCGCCAGCCTGGTGCTGATCGCCTTCAATCTCCGCCCGATCTTTTCCAGCCTGTCGGTATTGTTGCCCGAGGTGATGCAGGCGACGGGCCTTTCGCCGGTCGGCGCCAGCATGCTGACGACACTGCCGGTGCTTTGTCTCGGCCTGTTTGCGCCGCTGGCGCCCAAACTCGCGCAGCGCTTCGGCGCCGAGCGTACGCTGCTCATCGCATTGTTGCTGCTCGCCTTCGGCACAGCCCTGCGGGGGCTTGGCACTGTGCCGCTGCTGTTTGCGGCAAGCTTCATGGCGGGTGCGGCAATTGCCATCGGCAATGTGCTGCTGCCCGGGCTGGTCAAGCGCGACTTTCCAGACAAGGCGGCGATGATGACCGGGCTTTATACCATGGCGCTGTGCGCGGGGGCCGCTTCGGCGTCCGGCCTCACATTGCCCATCGAACACCTTGTTACCGGGTCCTGGTCCGGGGCGTTGGCTGTCTGGGCGGTGCCGGCCTTCATCGTGCTGCTGATCTGGACCCCCCAGGCACTCGGCAGCCGCAGGCAGGTTAGCCACAGCGGCTTCCGCGTCGTTGGGCTGTGGCGCGACCGGCTGGCCTGGCAGGTGACGCTGTTCATGGGGCTGCAGTCGGCGCTCGCCTATTGCGTCTTCGGCTGGCTGGCGCCGATCCTGCGCGAACGCGGCTTCGACGCCACGACCGCCGGCGCCATCGTGTCGCTTTCGGTCATGGCGCAGGTGGTGACCTGCCTTGCCGTGCCATCCATCGCCGTCCGCCGCAAGGACCAGCGCGGCGTCAACGTGGCGCTTGCCGCGGCTGCGGTCATTGCACTGCTGGGCATCCTGTTTGCGCCGACCTCGACCATCCTGTTCTGGGCGGTGCTGCAGGGCATCGGTCAGGGCGGGCTGATTGCGGCGGCGATGACGCTGATCGTGCTGCGCTCGCCGGATTCGCATGTCGCGGCCCATCTCTCCGGCATGGCGCAGGGCGTGGGTTACACGCTGGCTGCCATCGGCCCGCTCCTGGTAGGGCTTATCCGCAACTGGACCGGCAGCTTCGCTGCCTCCTCGGTGCTGTTCGTGGCGCTTGGCCTCGGCGTCGCCGTGATGGGGCTGGGCGCGGGCAGGGCGCTACATGTCGGTGCCCGCGCGGAGCCGATCGACGCCGCCTGAGCTTGTCTGGCTGGCCGGAGTCCCTATGTTCGCGACGGGACATCAGAAGGAGCTTTGCCATGGCGACCAAGCGCGACATCGAAATTGTGACGGCGGATGGCGTCGCCAAGGCCGGACTGTTTGGACCTTCGAATGCGAAAGCCGGTGTGATCCTCTACATGGATGCCTTCGGGCCGCGAGCCGCGCTTGACGAGATGGCCGAGCGGCTGGGCAGCGACGGTTACGCGGTGCTAGTGCCCGACCTGTTCTATCGTGCCGGCGCCTATGGTCCCTTCGACGCCAAGACTGCCTTCTCCGAGGAAAAGACGCGGACGGAACTGCGGGCTCTGATCGGCGGCACCACGCAGGAGATGACGATGCGTGACACCGGCGCCTTCATCGAGGCGCTGGCGGATGCTGGCGTTGCTGGCCCGGTCGGCGCCGTCGGCTATTGCATGGGCGGCTCGCGCGCGCTCAATGCGGCCGCGACCCATCCCAACCGCATCGTTGCCGCGGCAAGCTTCCATGGCGGCAATCTTGCCGGTGATGCACCCGACAGCCCCTGGCGCAACGCCGCCAGGCTCAAGGCGCGCATCTATGTCGGCTCAGCCGGCGTCGACGGCAGCTTTCCGCCCGAACAGTCGGCGCTGCTCGCCGAGGCGCTGCGTTCGGCCGGGGTCGACCACATCCTCGAAAACTATGTGGGCATGGGCCATGGCTGGTGCGTGCCCGATCATGGCGTCTATGACGAGGCGGGCGCCGAGCGCCACTGGCGGCGCCTGCTGACGCTGTTTGCGGAGACGCTCAGCTAGCGCCCGGCTTTGCCAATTCCATCGATGTCGGCTATCAGGCCGGCACATGCGTCCGGCTTGCCGTCGGGCGCCGATTTTTTGCCAGCGGAAAATCCTGATGCAATCCTTTGATGTGGTCGTGATCGGCGCAGGCGCAGCCGGCATGATGTGCGCTGCCGAAGCGGGCAAGCGCGGCCGCTCGGTGCTGATCGTCGATCATGCCTCGGCACCCGGCGAAAAGATCCGCATCTCCGGTGGCGGACGCTGCAACTTCACCAACATCAACGCCAGCCCGAAGAATTTCCTGTCGCAGAACCCGCATTTCTGCATTTCGCCGCTCAGCCGCTACACCCAGCGCAACTTCATCAGTCTCGTCGAGCGTTACGGCATCGCCTATCACGAAAAGACACTAGGGCAGCTGTTCTGCGACGGCTCGGCGCGCCAGATCATCGATATGCTGGTGACCGAGATGCGCCACGGCGGCGTCGAGCTGCGGCTTGCGACGTCAGTCGAGAGCGTGACGCGCTCGATTGACGGCTTCGACCTGAAGCTGGACGGCAACAAGGTGCGCTGCAAGTCGCTGGTCGTTGCCTGCGGCGGAAAGTCTATCCCCAAGATGGGCGCCACAGGCTTCGGTTACGAGATCGCCGCTCAGTTCGGCCTGCCTGTCGTCGAGACGCGGCCGGCGCTGGTGCCGCTGACCTTCGACGCCAACACGCTCGAGCGGCTTGCGCCGCTGTCGGGTGTCGCCGTCGACGCCGAGGTTTCCTGCAACAAGACGCGTTTTTCCGAAGCGATGCTGTTCACCCATCGTGGCATCAGTGGCCCGTCCATCCTGCAGATCTCGTCCTATTGGCGCGAGGGCGACGAAATCGCCATCTCGATGCTGCCGGGAACTGACGTCGCCGCCATTCTGCGCGATGCCAAGCGGGGCAACGGTCGCCAGGCGGTGCAGACCGTGCTTGCGGCCCATCTGCCCAAGAAACTCGCGCAGACGATTGCCGAACGGCTCGGCTTCAACGGCAATCTCGCCGATTTGAACGATGCCCACCTGAGGTCGGTCGACGCGGCGGTCAACCAGTGGCGCATCAAACCGGCGGGTTCGGAAGGCTATCGCACGGCCGAGGTGACGCTGGGCGGGATCGACACGCGTGTGCTCGACCAGAAGACCCTTCAGGCGAAGACCGTGCCCGGCCTCTATTTCATCGGCGAGGTTGTCGACGTCACCGGTTGGCTCGGCGGCTACAATTTCCAGTGGGCCTGGTCGTCCGGCTGGGTCGCCGGGCAGGCCGTCTGATCTCTCCGGTCTCTGTCGCCGATCTGCATCCGGTGCGGAGGGCATCGCGACATCCTGCGGATACATAGGTTTCCGATACCGACCGACATCTTTCTCAATCAGAAGGTGTGGTGCGGATGTCGTCAACAATCAAGGCGTTTGCTGTTTCACTGGCGCTCGGAGGCACTCTGGCGATGCCAGCTTTGGCCAACCAGCAGCAATGCTCGTGCGGGAACCTGCAAAGCGTCCAGGAAGAGCTGAAGAACGCGGACTATCTGGCCAAGTTCTTCGCTGACATGGCAGCCCAGCTCAAGGCGGTCGAGGACCCGCTGATCGAGGCGCACAGGGACCCGACGCACCCCGATTCCGATGTCAGCATCCACGATCGCTCGTCGCGAAGGCGGGCCGAGATTATGTTGACGTTCAGGCTGCCCCATCGCCCCGCGCATGGTTACACGGGGCCGGCAACGGTGGATATGAGATATGGCAGCTGCGAGCAGAAGCCGGCCATGCTCGAAGCCTTGCGGGCAGGTTCCCAGTGCAAGGAACTTGCCGACTTTGCCTTGGAACACGAGGCCGCGCATCGCACGAAATGCACAAAAGACACCGTTGCCGCCTACTGGGACCGGTATCCGAGCCAGTTCGCTGCCGAAGAAGCCGAGCGCTACCGCGAGCAGGCCAAGGCCACGCGCGCGTTGCTCAAACGTATCATCGACGAGGGTACCGTTACCATCGAGGCGAAGCTCGAACCGCGCATTTCGGGGCCGCAGTTCGACGTGACCTATTCTTACGTCACGCAATCGGCGGAGATGGAAGGCAACAGCTCGCCGGGATCTGACACCTGGACGCTGAAGGGCAAGACGCGACGAGCGGGCAAGATCAAGAACATCAAGCTTGCCGGCATGTCGTGCACACCGAGCGGCCAGATAAACGACGATATCGACCTGGCGCTGAAGCTCGACGGCCTGACCATGGGGCTCGACAGCAAGTCCAAGGGCAAGCCGGGCGACGTCAAGATCCGCTGCAAGGGTGGTCACGGCATGTCGATGCGGCCGCAGGGCGAGGTCTCTGGCGGCAATATCTTTGCCGATGAAGCCTTCACCATTGGCACCGACGTGTCGCAGGACGTCCGCAGCTTGCCATTCGCGAGATACGTGCCCAGCGGCATGTCCGTCAGTGGAACGAACACGGTCAGCGTCAAGCTGGTCTGCCCGGGCAACTGAGGGAGGCGAAAAAAACTTCCCACCACCCCAAGGATCGCCCAAAAGCTTTCGTCCAAGTGGCGATGATGGCGATGATGCTGGAAGAGGGCGAGGCCTCCGACACTGATCTGGTCGGACGGGCCCGCGATGGGGACAGGCAGGCTTTCGGCGAACTCGTCGGGAGACATTACGACTTTATCCATCGCGTCGCCTGGCGCTGGTGCGGCAACGCATCTGATGCCGAAGACATCGCCCAGGACGTCTGCGTGCGCCTGGGGCGCGCCGTGAGGGACTATCGCGGCGGTGCGGCCTTCACCACCTGGCTCTACGCGATGACGCTGAACGCCGCGCGCGACGCCTTGCGCAAATCGTCAAGGGAAACCGCCAAGACCGCGGCCTATGGTGTTCACACGCTGGTCGCGGAAGGAGCGGCGCCGGTCGAAGACCCGGCGGAAGCCTTGTGGGCGGCGGTCAGGCTGCTGCCGGACAAGCAGCGCGACGCGGTGCTTCTGGTCTATGGCGAGGGCCTGTCGCATGCCGATGCGGCAGAAGCCATGGCAATCGCCGAAGCCACCGTCTCGTGGCACATCCATGAAGCGAAGAAACGGCTGAAGCTGCTCATGCGCTCGGCCGGGGAAGTATGATCATGGTCGACGACACCGAACTGGACATGCTCAGGGGCATGAAGCCGCCGGCGCCTGGTGCAGCCGCCAGGTCGCGCGCGATCGCTGCCGCCATGGCTGCTTTCGACGAAGAAAAAATCGCAGCTACGCCCCAAGGAACCGAACCGGGCAATCGTCTCACCGAGCGAGCAAGGAAGCTCTGGAGAGACATCATGCACAAGAAGCTGATCGCGGCGCCGGCACTGGCCGGACTCGTCGCCCTGCCGATCGCCGGCTACGCCACGTTTTACCTGATGGAGCAGTCGCCGTTCCAGTTTTCGGCGCCAGAGAAGGCGGAACTCGCACGCCAGCGCGCCGAAGCCCCTGTCACAACGGCCGAGCCCCTGCAGAAGCCAGATACCGAACTCGGCAACAGCGTCGCCAAACCGTTGGCGGCCTCGGGGGCGGCCAAGCAGAAGGCGGAAAGCGCAAGCGGCGAGGCTGCCGTCATGAGTGAGATTGCGCCTGCCAGCCCGGTTGCGCCTGCGCCGATGGCGGATGCCGCGGCACGGATGAGCGTGCAGAACATGCCGACGCTGATGGTGCAGCCGCAAGCCACCATCGCGCCTGGCGACATGCCGATGGCGCCGGTCGAAAACCGTGACCGCATCCAGGACTTCAAGACCAACCCGGTGCGCTCGGCGCTGGAGGACCCTGTCTCGACCTTCTCCATCGATGTCGATACCGCGTCCTATTCCTTCGTTCGACGCTCGCTGAAGGAGGGCGTTCTTCCCCAGCCAGACACCGTCAGGGTCGAGGAGATGGTCAACTACTTCCCTTATGACTGGAAGGGGCCGGACCAGGCGTCCGTGCCGTTCAACACGACAGTCAGCGTCATGCCTGCGCCGTGGAACGAGCACACCAAGCTGATGCATGTTGCGATCAAGGGTTATGACGTGCAGCCGACTGAGCGGCCCAAGGCCAATCTGGTGTTCCTGATCGACGTCTCGGGCTCGATGGACGAGCCAGACAAGCTACCGCTGTTGCGCTCGGCCTTCCGGCTTCTGGTCAACAAGCTGTCGCCGGACGATACAGTCTCGATCGTCACTTATGCCGGTGACGCAGGCACCGTGCTCGAACCGACCAAGGCGTCGGAGCGCGACAAGATCCTTGGCGCCATCGATACGCTTTCGCCTGGTGGCTCCACCGCAGGCGAGGCCGGCATCCGCGAAGCCTACCGGCTGGCGCAGAAGTCGTTCGTCAAGGATGGCGTGAACCGGGTGATGCTGGCAACCGACGGCGACTTCAATGTCGGCCAGACCGACGACGACGACCTCAAGCGGCTGATCGAGGACAAGCGCAAGTCGGGCGTGTTCCTGTCGGTGTTCGGCTTCGGCCGCGGCAACCTCAACGACCAGATGATGCAGACCATCGCCCAGAACGGCAATGGCACGGCCGCCTATATCGACACGCTGGCCGAAGCCGAGAAGGTGCTGGTGCAGGATGCATCGTCGACGCTGTTCCCGATCGCCAAGGATGTGAAGATCCAGGTCGAGTTCAATCCGGCCGTGGTCGCGGAATACCGGCTGATCGGCTACGAAACCCGCGCGCTAAACCGCGAGGACTTCAACAACGACCGCGTCGATGCCGGCGAAATCGGCTCGGGCCATTCGGTGACCGCGATCTACGAGATCACGCCCAAGGACAGTGCTTCGCTGGCGATGGATCCGCTGCGCTACGGCCAGGCCTCGACCGGCACAGGCGGTGTCGTCAACGCAGACGAATATGCCTTCGTGAAGATCCGCTACAAGGCACCGGACGGCGACACGAGCAAGCTGATCACCACGCCGGTGACCAAGGCCAACGAAGTCGCGAGTTTCGATGCGGCAGGCACCGACCAGCGTTTTTCGGTGGCCGTGGCAGCTTTCGGGCAGAAGCTGCGCGACGAAGATGCCACCGACAAGTTCGGCTTCGACAAGATTTCCGAGATCGCCTCGGCGGCGCGCGGAGCGGACCTCTACGGCTATCGCGCCGAGTTCCTGTCGCTGGTGCGGCTCGCATCGTCGCTTGAGGGCAGCAACAGACCCTAAAGGTACCGCTGGGGCAGGTGGGCCGGCCGGCGGAAAGGGGGCTTTCCGCCGGCCATTCTTCAATGATCTCCAGGCGGCGGAAAGGGGGCTTTCCGCCGGCCGTTCTTTTGTGATCTCTAGGCGGCCAGCCGAAAACGGGTGGCGCTTCGGAGAATGTTGATGGCTGACCGGCAGCTTGACGAATGGGATATCGCGCATGGCGGCCTGCGCTCGCTGTCGTCGCGTGAGATCAAGATTTTCTGGGACGGCTATCTCGCTCGCCGCAACGACCCCAGGATACGCCATGGCAGCCTCTATTCGCGCTGGCGGCATGTCGCCGACGATCTGGTGGTTTCACTCTACCTGACCAACCGAAGCGTCGGGCTGTTCGTCAGGGGCCAACGCGGCGAGGGTTTTACAACCACCTTGAACCGGCTGTCAGCCTTCGAGCCGGCGTTGGGCAAGGCGCTCGGCGTCAGCCTGCGTGGCGAGTATGCCCTCTGCTATCTGTCCAACCATCGGGTCGCAATGATCGATCCGGCCAACTGGCCACAGGCCTACGAGTGGCTGGAGAGACAGGAAAAGCACTTCAGTAATGTCCTGAGCGACATGGTTGTCGGCACCTAGACGTCTGGCGAAGCGAAATTTTCTATCGGCAGCCGAAGTGCTCGCCAGAACATATCTATTCACCTGTAACTATCTGAAAATCATCGGAAAACCGATCTGGCAACAGGCTGGAAAGGGAAGTCCTTGCCCGCCCTTTTCCGCACGCGGTCCAGCCGCGGGCGCAGAAATCGTTACGTTCTATCTTGCAAAAGATATATCTTTGAATAGATATAGCGGCATGAAGCAAACATCCTGGAGAGGTACTCACATGTTCAATCACCCCAATTTCAACGATCGTTGCCGCGGAGAATGGTCCATGTCGGGCCAGAACGAAGGCGGCAGGGGCGGCGGCCGCCACGGTCGCGGCGGTCCCTTCGGCCGCCATCGCGGCGGACCCTTCGGCGGCCGCGGCCCGCGCATGTTCGATCCCGGCGCGCTGCGCCTGGTCGTGCTCGGCCTGATCGCGGAGGAGCCGCGCCACGGCTACGACATCATCAAGGCTCTGGAGGCTAAATTCCAGGGCGCCTACAGCCCGAGCCCGGGTGCGATCTATCCGATGCTGCAGATGCTGGAGGAGGCCGACCTCGTCGTCTCCGTCGCCAACGGCAACAAGAAGCTCTATTCGATCACCGAAGCAGGCCAGGCCTATCTGGACGAAAACGCCGCCGAGCTGGCCAAGATCAATGGCCAGATCGAGGAAAACTCGACCCAGGTCAGTGGAGTCGCCCTCGGCGACGAGGTCAAGGCGCTGAACTTCGCCGTGTTCAGCCGGCTGCGCAGCGGCTCGCTGACGGCTGAGCAGGCCGAGAAGGCACGCGAGATCCTCAAGAAGGCGCGCCGCGACCTCGAAGACCTCTGATTCCCGAGACCCGCAAGACTGCTGGAGCTCCCGTCGCAAGGCGGGAGCTTTTTTGTGCAAAACTGAGCAAAAGGCCAGATTTGCGAGCCGTTACGAACAATTCAAGTTAAAGGCAGAGCTCTTCCAAAACCTGATCGCAACGATCCTTGGCTAATATAGCTGCGGGTGAACAAAGGGTGGCTTGAGAATGCAGGTTGGTGGCGTGATGTCGGGTGCGGTTTCGAATGTTCGCACCGCCGACCCCTTGGTGATGCCCGCGAGACCGGAGGCCGCAAACGACGCGGCGCAGGTCGAGCAGGCGGCCGCCAACAGCCATATCTATGTGCCCGCCAGGCCGATCCAGCAGGTTGAGCAGGGCTCAGTTCGAGGCCCGTCGCCATCGCGGATGAGCGCCATCGACGATGCCCACCGCACGGCCTGGTCGGCGCTCAACAACGAACGCTTCCGGCTAGCCATGGAAAAGCTGGCCGACGTCAGGACGTTGGATGCGGTGATGATGATGCGTCCGGTCGAAGGTGCCGGCACCGACGTCAGGTCGGCGCTTGCGCGCTACGAAGAAAACAGCTGACGCCAGCGCATCGCCCCCGAAAATCGGAATCGATTTTCGGAAAACAGAATGCACAGCCCCAGTGAATTGTCTCAGCTGCGGCGGCGACGCTCGCGGCGGCCTTCGCTCGTTTCCGGAGCGTTCGCTTCGGCAAGCTTGTTGCGCATCGGGCCGATGCGCTCGATGATCGCCTCGACGGTCGGGCGCGCGTCCTTCTTGTGGGCGTCGAGCGCCTTGCGCATGGCGGCCAGGTGCTCGAACGAGGTGCCGCAGCAGCCGCCGATGATCTTCGCACCGCCATCGACCGCGAGGCGGACATAGTCCGACATCAACTCGGGTGTGCCCGAATAGTGGATTTCGGTGCCGCGGAATTCCGGGATACCGCAATTGCCCTTGATGATGATGGTGGCGTCGGGCTTGGCTTCGCTCATGTCGAGCAGCGAGGCCAGGATGTCGGAGGCGCCGACGCCGCAATTGGCGCCCACGCCCAGCGGCGCCTCGGTTAGGCCATCGGACACCGCATGGATGTCCTTGGGCAACAGGCCCATCATGGTGCGGCCAGCGGTGTCGAACGAGCCCGTGTAGGTGTAGGGCAGGCCGACGCGGATGGCAGCCTCGGCCGCCGCACGGATTTCGTCCGGCGCGGACATCGTTTCGATCCATGCGACTTCGGCGCCACCGGCCTTCAGGCCTTCTATCTGCTCGGCGAATGCGTCCACTGCCTGGTCGTAGGTCAGCGCCCCGAGCGGCACCAGCAACTCGCCGGTCGGACCGACGGAACCGGCGACGATCACCTTGCGGCCGGCCTTGTCGGCGACGGAACGCGCGATTTCGGCGGCGCGCTTGTTGAGTTCGAAGACGCGGTCCTGGGCGTGGTGGAGCTTCAGGCGATGGCGCGTACCGCCGAAGGAATTGGTCAGGATGATGTCGGCGCCGGCGTCGACGAATTTCTGGTGCAGCGTCTCGATCTTCTCGGGCGCGCTCTCGTTCCACAACTCAGGCGCTTCGCCGGCCTCGAGGCCCATGCCGAAAAGATTGGTGCCGGTGGCACCGTCGGCAAGCAGAACGCCTTTTTCAGCAAGCAGGGCATAGATCGGATTGGCGGTCATCGAGACGGCTTTCATCTATCTGGAGGATGGATAAGGATATAAAGAAGTCTTTATGTCTCGTCAATGTCCGGTGTCGCCGCCGGCGAACACCTCGACCGCAATCTCGGTGCAGATGCCGCCGTTGGTCGGGTAGTGGTCGACCGAGCAGGCGGTGACCACGACCAGCAGGTCACATTCGGCGCGCAGGGTGACGTTGCCGCCGGGCGGATTGATCGAGGCAAATACGTCGATCGTGCCGTCGGGCTGGGGCAGTGAGTTCTGGAACAGGTCGACCGGATCCGGCGTGAAGGGCAAGACGAGGCCTTCCGAGGCGAGGGCGGCGTGCAGATTGTCCTGGCAATTGGGGTGCTGGTCGAATCCGGCACGAACGTAAAGAGCATGGTTGCAGGCCGGATACAGCATGTCGTGCGGGCCCGGCGATGCGTCCTCGATCAGCGTCAGCAGCTTGTTTCCCGTCGTGCCGTAGAAATGTTCGCCAACCTTGGGGAACAGCCGTTCGCCGATGTCGCGGGTGTTCGACGTGCTCAGCCAGTCCTTCATGTCCGATGTGAATGCCCAGAGGTCGGCCACCTGCTGGCCCTTCACATCGGTGATGCGGACAAGCTCGCCCTTGCTGACGCGCAGGGCGCGGCCGGATTGCGGCGGGATGACGATGCTGTGCACGGATTTTCCCTCTGGAGAGCGGCTTGCGGGATCGTTGCGCGAACTTCAACTATGCCTGAGGTAAGCGGTCAACTCGTGAAGAACGAGTTCGCCAGCTTGCGGGCAAAACCTGCCGTCTCATGCGGGTTGATGTCGGCGGCGCGGATCAGCTGCTCGAAATGGCGGGTCAGCGTGCGGATCGGCTCGGTCGCATAGAGCACCAGATACATGTCGCCGACATAGATGGCCGCACGCGCCTGACCGAAGATCGTATAAGGGACGGAATAGCGCAGGCGGCCGTCATAGAGAAACAGCCGGAATGTCGGATAAAGGTCGTCGAGCAGATCGGCCATATGGCGCAGCTGCGCCTTGCGATGGCGATCGGGGAAACCGGACCATACGCCGAGCCCACGGGCGAAGATCTCCAGCGTGTGGCGCGGCATGCAGACCTCCATGTCGGTCTCGGGGCGCCTGTTGTAGTCGATGCGGTACTGGGTCTCGCCGGCCTGCGTCTCGCGGCTCTTGTTAGAGATGTCGGCCTCGTAGTCGACCAGCGCCTCGGTGCGCAGCAGATCGGGAATGCCCGCCGGCACGTAGCGGATCTTGGTGCCGGCAGCTTCCGCGTGCCATTTGGCGATGAGCGTGCGCTCGAAGCCGCCCGACGCCTCCTCGATCTCCAGGCTTTCGCGGATTTCGCCGGTCATGCCTTCGTCCTGGCTGACGCCGAGCAGCCAGTCGAGCGACACCTTGTGGACCGAGACGATCGTCAGCAGCGTCTCGGCGCGCGGAAGGCGCGTGGTGGTGCCTGACAGAAGCTGCGACAGCGCCGAGCGGTCGATGCCGACAGATGCGGCAAAGGCCGACTGGTTCTGGCCCGAGCGCTGCACGAGGATGCGCAGGCGCTCCCTGAAGACATCAGATAGATCGCGTTTGTCCATGCCCTGGCACCTCCCGGATTCAAATTGCCCCGAGGGCAAGTTTGCCTGCGGAAAATAGATTCATCGTCCTGTGTGTTTACTAAGTGTAACATCTGCGGCCTAAGCAGCGCAATGTAAACATTATGTGCGCATTGTCGCGTTGAAGCAGCGCATGATTACTGACAACATTATGTCAGGAATCATTAGGTTCCAGCATTCGGGGACAGCAGGCATAAGCATGGCACAGCGAGGCAAAAGGCGCGGCACGGCCACGGCGGTCGAGTGGCCGACGGTATTTCTCATCGCCGCCTGTTACGGTGCGTGGCTGGTGGCGGGCTTCTTAATCTGGCCGAACTATCCCCTGGTGGCGCTGGCGCTGATGATTTTGACGGTTGGGCTGCAGTCGTCGCTGGTCCACGAGGTGCTGCACGGACACCCGACGCGCAACGCGCGCCTCAACGAGGCGCTGGTTTCGCTGCCGATCGGATTGCTGTGGCCCTACAGGCGCTTCAAGACCATCCACCTGCGCCACCATGCCGACGACAAGCTGACCGACCCGTTCGACGATCCGGAGAGCTACTACCGGGCGCTGTGGCAGCACGACAACCTGCCGGAGGCGATGAAGTTCGTGCTCAAGGTCAACAACACCATGGCCGGTCGCTTCGTGCTCGGGCCGCTGCTCTCCTGCATCGGCTTCTTCATTGACGACGCCAAGGCGATTGCCGCTGGCGACAAGGCCATCCGCAAGGCGTGGCTGCTGCACGCCGCAGGGCTCGCCATCGTGTTGCCGGTGATCCAGTTTGGCTTCGGCCTGCCGCTCTGGCTCTATGTGCTGGTGCCGGTATGGCTCGGACATTCGCTGATCTCGATCCGTACATTCGCCGAGCATCAGTGGTCGGAGCATCCGGAAGGGCGCACTGTCATCGTCGAGCGTTCGCCGCTGGCGATCCTGTTCCTCAACAACAACCTGCACTTCGTCCACCACAAGAGCCCGACGGTTGCCTGGTACAAGCTGCCGGCGCTGTTTCGCGAACGCCGCGAGCACTGGCTCAAGCTCAACAAGGGCTATGCTTATCCGAACTACCTGTCGCTGGTGCGCGCCTATGCGTTCCGCGCCAAGGAGCCGGTCTGCCATCCGGCACTGCGCCGCGCGCCCGAGCCGGGCAGGGCATTTGCGCCGCGTGTCAGGGCGCGCAACGTCAACGGCCTGGGCACTGCTCCCGTGCCAGCGGAACCACCGAAGGAATGATATCGGTTCTGCTTGCCCTGATCTGCATTCAAGCCTGAAATGACATCATGAGCGACTTCATCGCCGCATTGCCCATGTATGACTGGCCCGAGATGCGGGCCGAAGTCGACGCCCGATGGGCGCAACTGCGCGACCGGCTGCACGTCATGGGCGTCGATGCGCCCGTTTCCGTTGTCAGGCGCAATGGCGACATGCCAGCGGTTTCCGGCGGCATCCGCAACGCCGCAAGCGAACTGGTCGCGCCAGATCCTGCGACGCTGCCGCCCGACGAACTCCACCTGCCGACGCTCTGGAGGCATCCGCGGCTCTTGTTCGGCCAGACCTGCTGGGGGCCGATGGAAACAACCGGCCTCGCCGGCGATGTGCGCGTCATCGGCCAACCGAGCTATGACGGCGTCGAGGGCGGGCGCGGAGGTGACTATTCCAGCGCCATTGTCATGCGGCGTGGCGTGGTCGCCGGTGACGTGCCGGCGCCTCGGGGCGAGGCAGCATCCGTGCCGCTCGATCTGATGCGCGGCAAGCGTTTTGCCTTCAACAGCCATGATTCGATGTCCGGCTACGTCGGCATTTCGCGCGATCTGGCCGCGCTGGGCGAGAGTCTGGCGATCTTCCCTGATCTCCATGAAAGCGGCGGGCACCGGGCGTCGATCGTGGCAATCGCCCAAGGGCGGGCCGATGTCGCGACCGTCGATTGCCAGAGCTGGGCGCTGGCCCAGCGTTTCGAGCCTGCCGCCAAAGAGGTCGTGGTCGTCGGCTGGACGGCCAAGCGCAAGGGATTGCCCTATATCACCTCCAGAACAACGCCGGAGGCTGTCGTCGGGGTGCTTGTAGAGGCGCTTCTGGCTTAGAGCTTTGTGCCTCCGAATGGACGCGCAGTGTTTCGATGAACGGAGCGCGCCTTCCGAAAGCCTGCTGCGGTTTGCTTCGCGGCCCTTTGGTCCTGGCCGCTAACCGAGCAGGCGCTTGTCCAGCGGGTAGCTCGACAGCTGCTCGTAGCCGGTTTCGGTAATCAGGATCTGTTCCTCGATCTTGACGCCTTCGTGCCCGCCGAGGCGGCCAATATAGCTTTCGACGCAGACCACCATGCCTGGTTCCAGCACACCGTCCGGCGTGTCGGCAGTCCAGTCGGAGGCATGGGGTAGGGTGGGATATTCGTCTGCGAGGCCGACGCCATGAAACAGCACGCCATAACGCGCTGGATAGCAGTCGGGCGGCGGCACGGCTGCACGCTCGACCAGTTCGCGGAAGCCGATGCCGGGTTTCAGCAGCGCGGTGTTGTAGGCGATCTGGTCGGCGGCGATCCTGTAGAGCTCGCGCTGTTCATCAGTGGGGTCGCCATCGCCGCACAGCCAGGTCCGCGACAGGTCGGCGCAAAAACCGTAGGGGCCGATGAGGTCGGTGTCGAAGGCGACGAGGTCGCCCGCCTCGACAACACGCGACGAGCATTCCTGGAACCACGGATTGGTGCGCGGGCCCGATGCCAGCAGCCGGGTCTCGATCCATTCGCCGCCGCGGGCGATGTTGCCGCGATGCAGTTCGGCCCAGAGCTCGTTTTCGGAAATGCCAGGGCGAAGTGCTGCCTCCATTTCGCCCATCGCCGCCTCGCAGGCTGTGATTGAGCGGCGCATGCACAGGATCTCGTCCGGCGATTTGATCAGGCGGGCGTTTTCCATCACCGCTTCGCCGTTGCCGACCGAAATGCCCAGCCTGGCAAGAGCGTCGACGCCCTCATGGTCGAGGTGGTCGACGGCGATGCGCCTGGCGCCGCCGCCATGTTCGCGGACGACGTCGGCAATGCCTTGCGCCCAGCGCTCGACCTTCATGTCGGTCAACTCGCCGCTGTAGAGATACATCCACGACACCGCCGGACGAACCTCGTCGACGATGCCGGAATGGTCGGACAAATGCTCGCAGGAAAAATAGTCGAACAGGACCACCGGGCCGTCGGTCGCGACGAAACAGTGGCGGGTCGGATTGTGCGCCACCCATAGCTGCATGTTGGTCGAGTCGGTGGCATAGCGGATGTTGACGGGATCGTAGAGCAGGGCGCCGGCATAGCCGCGCCGCCTGAGTTCGGCACGGATGCGCTGCAGCCGGTATTGGCGCATTGCCGGCATGTCGGGCGCCGCGATCCCGGCTGCTGCCCATTCGGCTTCGGCTTGCGCGCCGTAACCAAGGATGTGGCTGTTGAGCCCGGCAGCCTTGGTGCGGGCCTGCTCACGCAGGTCTTCCACCGAGCCCGGCTCGAACGGCATGATCTTGCGGTGGCGGCCGAATTTGCCTTTCGTTGAGGCGTCCATCAGCGAGGATCTCCCCCCTTGTGGGGGAGATGTCCGGCAGTACAGAAGGGGGCGACGTAGCGCATCTGTTCTCCTGAGGCCTTATCCCCGCATCTTCTCCCCGCTCGGGTCGAATGGCGGCTCGACATTGATGCGGGCAGGGCGGCGGTGGCCGAGTATCTCGATCTCGAACAGGCCTTCCGCCTCGTTTTCGGCGAGTGCGGCCGGCACGTAGCCCTGAGCCATCGATTTCTCGACATAGTGGGCGTAGCCACCCGAGGTGACCCAGCCGACCACACGCCATTCGCCGTCGACGATGCCGCGCACCGCCGATGCGCCACGGGCGGCGTCCGAGCCGCGCACTTCCTTGCCGGCCTCGTCAAAGCGGGGTGCGCCATAACCATGCGGCTTTTCGATCGTTCCGTAGTCCTTGGCTCCGATCCTGGCCCAGATAGGTTCGTCGCCCATCACGTCGGCATCTGCAGCGTCGACATAGAAGGAGACGCGGCGCAGCTTCGGACCGTCGGCGTGCTCCTTTGCGGCAGCCTCGCGGCCGATGAAGTCGTTCTTCTCGAGCTTGATGAAGCGGTCCATCGCGCCTTCGAACGGGCCGTAGATCGGACGGAGCTCGCGGAACCAGGTCGGGAAGTTCTTTTCGAGGCGCATGGACAGCAGCGCACGCATGCCGAAATCGACAATGCCGAACTCTTCGCCGGCATCCTTGATCGCCTTGTAGACCAGGCGCTGATAGGCCGGCGCCATCCAGATCTCGTAGCCGAGATCGCCGGTATAGGTGATGCGGTTGACCATGCAGGGCGCGCCGCCGACGGCCATCTCGCGGAAATCCATGAAGCGGAAGGCCTTGCTCGACACGTCGACATCGACGAGCTTCTGCAACAGCGCCTGCGACTTCGGGCCGGCGATGGACAGGCCGACAAGCGTCTGGTCGAAGCGGTGGATGCGCACCGAACCATCGCTGGGCAGGTGCTTCTCGAACCAGCGCATGTGGTACTTCTGCGCCGCCGACGAGCCCCAGATCATGAATTTGTCGTCGCCCGTCTTGGCGATGGTGAAGTCGCCGATCAGGCGGCCGAATTCGTTCAGCATCGGCGTCAGCACAATGCGGCCCTTTTTCGGCATGCGGTTGGTCATCAGCCGGTTGAGGAAATCCTCCGCTGCCGGGCCCGACACCTCATACTTGGCGAAGTTTGCGATCTCGGTCACGCCGACGCGGTCGCGCGTGGCACGCACTTCATTGCCGATGTGCTCGAAGTCGTTTGAACGGTGGAAGGAGACGATGTCCTTTGGCTCGGTTCCCTTGGGGGCAAACCATAGCGGCGTCTCCAGGCCCCAGCTGTCGCCCATGACGGCGTTGTTGGCGACCATGGTGTCGTAGAGCGGGGTGGTCTGGGCAGGGCGGGCTGCCGGCAGCTCCTCGTTGGGAAAGCGGATCGAGAAGCGGCGCGAATAGTTCTCACGGACCTTGGCGTTGGTGTAGCGCAGGCTGGCCCATTCACCCCAGCGCGCGACGTCCATGCCCCAGACGTCGAAGCCCGGGTCGCCGTTGACCATCCAGTTCGACAGCGCGAGACCGACGCCGCCGCCTTGGCTGAAGCCGGCCATGACGCCGCAGGCGACCCAATAATTGGTCAGGCCCTGGACCGGGCCGACCAGTGGGTTGCCGTCGGGCGCAAAGGTGAAAGGGCCGTTGATGACCTGCTTGATGCCGGCGTTGGCGATGCCTGGGAAGTGCTGGAAGCCGATTTCCAGCGACGGTGCGATACGGTCAAGGTCGGGCGCCAGCAGTTCATGGCCGAAATCCCAGGGTGTGTTGACAGGCGACCACGGCTTGCAGGCCTTCTCATAGGTGCCGAGCAGAATGCCGTTGCGCTCCTGGCGCGTGTAGATCTCGCCCTTGAAATCGAGCACGCCGATCATTTCGCGGCCGGTTTCCTTGTTGAAAGCCTCGACCTCCGGCATCGGCTCGGTCAGCAGATACATGTGCTCCATGGCGAGCACCGGAAGCTCGACGCCGACCATGCGGCCGACCTCGCGCGCCCACAGGCCGCCGCAATTGACGACGTGCTCTGCCCTGACGGTGCCCTGTTCGGTGACGACGTTCCAGGTGCCGTCGGGATCCTGGGTCAATTCCTTGACCGGGTTGCGCAGCACGATCTCGGCACCGAGCTTCTTCGCCGCCTTGGCGTAGGCATGGGTCGTGCCCGAAGGATCGAGATGGCCTTCGACCGGGTCCCACATGGCGCCGACGAAGTGCCTTTCGTCCATCAGCGGGAACATCTTTTTGGCTTCGGAGGGCGTGATCAGCTCGGTGTCCATGCCGAGATAGCGGCCCTTGGCGTGCGCGAGCCGCAGGAAGTCCATGCGCTCCGGGCTATCGGCCAACATCACGCCGCCGGTCAGGTGCAGCGAGCAGGACTGGCCGGAAATCTCCTCCAGCTCCTTGTAGAGCTGGACCGTATAAGCCTGCAGCTTGGCGACGTTGGGGTCGCCGTTGAGAGTGTGGAAGCCGCCTGCGGCGTGCCAGGACGAGCCGGAGGTGAGCTCCGAGCGCTCGATCAGCATGATGTCGGTCCAGCCAGCGCGGGCGAGGTGGTAGAGCATCGAGCAGCCCACAACGCCGCCGCCGATGACAACTGCTTTCACATGGGATTTCATAAGGTTATGTCCGGTTTTGCGTAAGATGAATCAGGAGTAAGGTCGCGCGTCAGGCGGTGGCGACGCCTTCGATTTCGAGCAGCCAGGCCTCGTCGAAGATGCCGGCTATGATCACGGTCATTGCGATTTTCCTCTCACCGAGAACCTGAGCGCGTATGCGCCTGTTATCGAGGGCATGGGCGCGGTCGGACAGGAAGACGGTGACCTTGACCAGATTGTCGAGGTTCATGCCTGCTGCGTGCAACTGGGCCTCGAGATTGCGCCAGGCGAGCCAGCATTGGCCTTCGAAGTCGTCGGGAATGGCGCCGTCCTTGGCAACGGGGATCTGCCCGGAGATGTAGAGCGTGCGGGCGTTGTTGGTTACTTCGATCGCCTGGGCGTAGCCACCGGCGGGAAGCGGAGCGTCGGGCGAGTTGATTTCGCGCTTGTGCATAGAGCCCTCCTAGAAATCCGTCGGCGCGCCGCCCTCGGCCTTGCGCTTGTCGACGAAGGCGTTGAGCTCTTCGCGGATGGCGGGGTCCATCCATGGCTCCTCATAGGAGGCGAGGCGCTCCTTCCAGACGCGATTTGCCTTTTCCACCGCGGTCGGGCTGCCCGCCTCGGCCCAGGTCTCGAAATTGCGCCAGTCGGAGATCACAGGCGAATAGAAGGCGTTCTTGTAGCGCGACTGGGTATGCGGCGTGCCGAAGAAGTGGCCGCCGGGGCCGACGTCGCGGATGGCATCGACGGCGAGCGCGTCCTCGGACAGGTCGAGCGGGGTCAGGAACTCGGCCACCATCTGCAGCATGTCGATGTCGAGGATCATCTTCTCGTAGGAGCAGCGCAGTCCGCCTTCGAGCCAGCCAGCGCCGTGCAGCATGAAGTTGGCGCCGCTCTGGACGGCGCCCCACAGCGAGAAGACACTTTCATAGGCGGCCTGCGCGTCGACGGCGTTGGCGGCGCAGACGTTGGAGGTGCGGTAGGGAATATTGTAGCGGCGCGCGAGCTGGCCGCCGACGAGCTGGGCCTTCATGTATTCGGGGGTGCCGAAGGCGGGCGCGCCCGACTTCATGTCGACATTCGAGGTGAAGCCGCCATAGCCCACGGGCGCACCCTTCTTGACCATCTGGGTGAAGGCGAGACCGGACAGCGCTTCGGCGTTCTGCTGCACCAAAGCACCGGCAATGGTGACGGGCGCCATCGCGCCCGACAGGGTGAAGGGGGTGACGATCACCACCTGGCCCATCGACGACATCTGGATGATGCCTTCCATCATCGGCACGTCGAGCTTGAGCGGCGAGTTGGTGTTGATGATGGTGTAGACCGAGGGCTCTTCCATCATCTGCTCGCGGGAAATGCCGCGGGCGATGCGGGTGATCTCGATGCCGTCGACATTGCGTTCCTTGCCGAGCGAATAGATGTGGAACACCTTGTCGGTCAGCGTCGCGAGGTCCCTGATGCATTCGAGGTGGCGGACCGAGGGGTGGATATCCACCGGCTCGACCGGATAGCCGCCCGTCGTGTTCAGGATGTTGTGCATCTGGGCGAGCTTGAGGAAATTGCGGTAGTCGGCCTGGTTGCCCGGGCGACGGCCGCGATCGAGATCCGAGCAGTTGGGTGCCGACGCCATCTGCGAAATGACGAAATTGTTGCCGCCAAAGCGTACGTTGTGCGCCGGATTGCGGGCATGCAGGGTGAATTCGGCCGGCGCATGCGAGATCAGCTCGAGGATCATGTCGGAATCGAAGCGGACGCGCTCGGAGCCGTCGCGCACGTCGGCGCCATGCGCCTTCATGATGCGGCGTGCCTCGTCGTGCAGAACGTCGACACCGATTTCCTTGAGCACCCTGAGCGAAGCGAGATGGATCGATTCCAGCTCGTCGTCCGAGATCAGCTTGGTCGGTGTGAAGGGAATCTTGAGCTGGCGGAATGGCGGCTGCTCGAAGGCCTGAGAGCCGCCGGCGCGCTTGCCGGCACGGCCGCCACGGCGAGCGCGGTCGGAGGCGGGAGCCTGTTCGGCTGTTTGCAGGGCCACGGTCATGGAATCCTCACGGCAAGCTTCAGTATCGCGGGCATAATGGACTGGGGCAGCGAAGCTCATTGCGGTGGCGGCGACCAGTAGCGCGAGGGAAACGACATTGCCGGTGGGCTGTTGGGGACTGTGGCCAATGGGACTGGACCGACGTTCTCCGTCGTGGTGAAGCATCCGGCACATGGCCGTCCCTCTGTAGGATCGGCGCTGATCGATTCTCGTGGTGACAAACTTGTCTTCTCCCGCTTCCACTGCCGCCGAACCGCCGTTGAGGTGGGCTCCGCTTGTCGGCGTCACCGCAGCACTTGCGATGTTCGGCGCAGCCCAAGGGCTGAGCTATCCGCTGTTTTCTCTTTTGATGCAGAAGCAGGGCATGTCGCCGGCGATGATAGGCCTGTCGGCAGCGATGATGCCGATGGGGCTGATCGCGTCAGCGCCATTCGTTCCGGCGGCGGTGCGACTGTTCGGCGGGCGCAGGCTCGCAGTGTGCTGCTCGATTGCGGCTGCAGTCTGCTTCCTGCTGATCGGCTATCTGCAGGACTGGTTCGCCTGGTTCGTCGTGCGCTTCATGATCGGCGTCGTCATCAACCCGCTCTACATCCTTGGCGAAGTGTGGGCGCTGTCGATGGCGCCACCGTCGCGGCGTGGGCGCGTCATGGGGGTGTTCAACACGCTGATGGGCATAGGCTATGCCAGCGGGCCGCTGGTGCTGACCTTCGTCGGCACGGCCGGCTGGACGCCGTTCGTCATCGCAATCGTCGGCTTCCTCGCCTGCGCCGCCGTCCTGCGCATCATGTCGGTCCAGTCGGGCTTCGAGGAGGACGGCCAGTCCAAGGGCGGCGTGCTCGGCTTTGCGGCGCTCGCGCCGGCGCTGCTGTTTGCCGTTCTTGTCTCTGCTGCCAACCAGCAGAGCACCTATTCGCTGCTGCCCGTGTTCGGCGCGGCTCATGGACTGCCCGAAGCCATGCTTGCGGCCATGCTGACGGCACTGTCGATGGGCAACATCCTGCTGCAGATACCGCTTGGGCTGATGGCCGAGCGGGTCGGAGGGCGCACGATGATCCTGTTCTGTGCCGCAGCGACCGCAACCTGCGCCGTGCTGCTGCCGCTGCTGATCGATACACCGCTGATCTGGGTTGTGCTGGTGGTGATGGGAGCCGTCGGCTACGGCGTCTACACCATGGCACTGGTCGAGCTTGGCAACCGGTTCAATGGCAGTCTGCTCGTTGCCGGAAATGCTGCGTTCGCGCTCATGTGGGGCCTGGGTGGCATTGTCGGCCCGCCGAGCTCCGGGCTGGTGATGCAGAGCTTCGGACCGATCGGCCTGCCGGCGGTGCTGCTGAGCCTCAATCTGGCCTTGCTCGCCTTCGCCTTTTATCGGGCCGCGGCGCGCAAGCGCAGCGGAGGCTAGCGAAGCGGGGAAAGGGTAGGCAGGTCGACGCGGCGGCAATCCAAGACAGCGGTTTGCGCCGGGTCATTGAGCCTTGGCGACGTGCCACTTTCCACCCATGTCGTTGCCTTTCATTTCACCGGCTTTGGTGTCGAGCGCAAATGTGTAGAGCGGCCTGCTGTCGTAGGCCCACATATGGGAGCCGTCCGGTCGCTTGACGATCGTCCATTTGCCTTCGGCCTTGGCGTCAGCAGCTGCCTTGAAGGGCAGCCAGGTTTCGGTACAGGTTGCCTCGCAATTGGACTTGCCCTTGGCGTCTTCGTCGAATGTGTAGAGGGTCATGCCCTTGGCTGTGGCGTAGATCTTGCCGCTCGGACTGTCCATCACCTTGGCCGGGGTGGCGGCCAAGGAGACGGCCGAGCTTGCGAGCAAGACTGCAAATGCCGAGAGTATCGTTTTCATCGTGATCGCTCCCTTTTTTGCAGTGGCCGGGGAACATTCCGGCGCACCCCCGATAACGATTGTTGCCGGGGCGGTGTTCCCGATCTACGAGGGATGAAGACGCCTGGCACCTGTCGGCGGGCGCGCAGGCACAGCGGGAGCCGAACGAGAGGTTAGGCGAACCTGCGCGGCAGCCGAAGGGCGCCGCGCAGGGAAAAAAATCAGTTGGCCTTGGCTACATGCCAGACGCCGCCCTTGCCGTCGCCGGCCATATCTCCGGCTTTCTTGTCGCCGACAAATGTATAGAGCGCCTTGCCGTCGTAGGCCCACATATGCGAGCCGTCCTTGCGCTTGATGAGGGTCCATTCGCCCTCGGCCTTGGCGTCCGCTGCAGCCTTCAGCGGCGGCCAGTTCTCGGCGCAGGTGGCTTCGCAGCTCGACTTGTCCTTTGCGTCCTTGTCGAAGGTGTAAAGCGTCATGCCCTTGGCATCGGTGTAGATCTTGCCGGCCTTGCTATCCATGACCTTGGCAGGTTCGGCCGCGTAGGAGGCGGCCACGCTGGCAAGCAGAATGGCAAGTGCAGAGACTAACGTTTTCATTGATGTGCTCCCTATCCAGAAGACCGGCCAGAAAAGGCCGGCCACACACAAGGACAACGAAGCTGGAGGCGCTGGTATTCCGGGGCATGCGCGAAAGGGTGTCGCCGGTGCTTGTCGTGTCGCGAAATGCCGGGTTAGACTGTGGTCATGTGCGCGCTCAACGCCCATACTCCGCTGCAGGAGGCCGCATCGAAGCCGTCGCCGCGCACGCGGCATACGGAGCTTCTGCGTCTTTGCGCGCGCATCGGCTATTCGCCGCCTTGCCGTCTTTGAATCCGCCCCGGCGCTTGCCGGATTGATTCAAGAGAAAGGCACAAGCCAATGACCTATCAGAACTATTCGCTGACACAGCTTCAGCAGATCGACGCTGCGCATCATCTCCATCCCTTCACCGACCACAAGGAACTGCGCGACATCGGCTCGCGCATGATCACCCGTGCCGAAGGCCCGTTCATCTACGATTCGGAAGGGACGGAACTGCTCGACGGCATGGCCGGCCTCTGGTGCGTCAATGTCGGCTACGGGCGCACCGAACTGGCGGAGGCTGCCTATCAGCAGATGAAGGAGCTGCCTTACTACAACTCCTTCTTCAAATGCTCGACGCCGACGCCGGTGCTGCTGTCCAAGAAGCTCGCGGAATTGGCGCCGAAGAACATCAACCAGGTATTCTATGGCTCGTCGGGTTCCGAATCCAACGACACTGCGCTGAGGCTCGTCCGTCACTACTGGGCGCTCGAGGGCAAGCCGCAGAAGAACCGCATCATCTCGCGCAAGATGGCCTATCATGGCTCGACTGTCGCCGGCACCTCGCTCGGCGGCATGGACGGCATGCACCACCAGCTTGGCGGCGCAGTGCCCAACATCGTCCATGTGATGATGCCTTATGCCTACGAACTGGCGCTGCCGGGCGAAAGCGACCATGATTTCGGCCTGCGTGCCGCAAAGTCGGTCGAGGATGCTATCCTGGAGGCAGGTGCGGAAAACGTTGCTGCCTTCATCGGCGAGCCGATCATGGGCGCCGGTGGCGTCAAGATTCCGCCGGCGAGCTATTGGCCTGAAATCCAGCGCATCTGCCGCAAGCACGACGTGCTGCTGATGCTCGACGAGGTCATCACCGGTTACGGCCGCACCGGCGAATGGTTTGCCGCCCAGACCTATGGCATCGAGGCCGACACCATCACCACCGCCAAGGCGCTGACCTCGGGTTATCAGCCGCTGTCGGCTCTGCTGGTCGGCGATCGCATTGCTTCTACGCTGGTCGACAAGGGTGGCGAGTTCTACCATGGCTACACCTATTCCGGTCATCCGGTCGCCTGTGCGGTCGCGCTCAAGAACCTCGAGATCATCGAGCGCGAAGGCCTGGTCGAGCGCGTCAAGAACGATACGGGCCCGTATTTCGCCCAGATGCTCAAGGATCGTATCGCCGGTCACGGCCTCGTTGGCGAGGTACGGTCGGTCGGCCTGATGGGCGCCATCGAGATCGTCAAGGACAAGGCGACCAAGGAGCGGTTTTCGCCCGGTGGCAGTGCTGCCGTCGTTGTCCGCGATCACGCCATTGCCAATGGCATGATGATGCGGGCGACCGGCGACTCGATGATCCTGTCGCCGCCGCTGATCTGGACCCGCGCCACCATCGACATGGCCGGCGATCGCATCGTGAAAGCGCTCGACCTTGCCGAGCGCGATCTGAGGAAGGCCTGATTACGGGGCCGGGCAGGGCAACCTGCCCGGCCTTTTCCAACCAGGGAGGAAATGATGAGCGGAAAACCGATCGTGCCATTGATCGAGTACGAGCAGGCAAACGAAGCCGTTCGCGCCGTCTATGACGACATCATGGCAACCAGGAAGGTCGATTGGGTCAACAATTTCTGGAAGGTGCTGGCGCATGACCCGGCATTGCTCAAGCGCACCTGGGACACGCTGCGGGAAGTGATGGCGCCGGGCGCGCTTGATCCGCTCGTCAAGGAAATGATCTACATCGCGGTTTCGGCGACCAATGGCTGCGAGTATTGCACATATTCGCACACCGCTTCGGCGCGCGCCAAGGGCCTGAGCGAGGCGCAGCTGATGGAGTTGCTCGCGGTCGTCGGCATGGCCAACGAGACGAACAGGCTCGCCAACGGCCTGCGTCCGCCCGTCGATGCCGCCTTCGAGCCCAAAGGCTGATTGCTTCCTGCTTGTTCATGACAGGCTTGTGGCATATATTGTGCACTGCACAATAATTCTCGACCGCCACTGGCGATCGAGGCGGGCCTGTTGCCCAGCAGGAGTGCCTTTCGCATGAAAAGACACCAGGCGATGAAGGCGCAGCGGCAGTCGACGGCCATTGCCGGCAGCTTGATGCTGGCGCCGATGGTGATGGCGATGCGGCTGCCGGTCATGGCGACCGAGGCCCACAGCGGCAGAGTGCTGAAAGGCGAGAGCCTTGCGGCAGTCACGGAAAAGACGGCGGCCATTGCCGAGGGCATGGTTGCTGCCCAGATGTCCTATTTCCAGTCGGCGATGCAGTTCTGGCCGGAGGTGCTTTCCGGCAAGACGCCGTCGGTGCTGAATGGCGTGGCGGCACAACGTTCGGTCACGGCGGCCCTTCGCCCGGCCAGTAAGAGGGTCAAGGCGAACTTCCGGCGCCTTTCGACAAAGGCAGGCGGGTAAGAAAGCTGAGATAGGGGCTGAACGCAAAAACCGCGCCCCTGACGGGAACGCGGCTTTGCCACTTTCAACGCATGGCCCTTCGCAACTGACCCGCGAAGGTTACAGCTCCGGTACGCGATACCTGATCCGGAGCGCCGGCGGCTGCGATGACCGCCTTGCAAACCGTTTTAGCGGAACATCGTTACCGCCCGGTTATCGAGAGCTTAATCAATTCTAAATTTTAGCTTTTTTTGACTTAATCGATGCGCAGGACAGGCGGCACTTGCCGCCGAACATAGCTGTCCTCGACGACAGGAGTATTTCTGCGCGTCATTCAGGCGCGCAGGAAGCTGTTCGATCCTGGAGGCGCGGTCAGCCGACGTCGCCGCGCAGGAACTTGATGATGCCGGAGAAGTCGGTGCCGCCATGGCCCTGGCCGGCGAAGAGCGAATAGAGCTGCGTTGCCTCTGCCCCGAGCGGGGTCGCGGCACCGGCCTGCTGGGCTGCCTCCTGCGACAGCTTCAGGTCCTTGAGCATCAGTGCCGCGGCGAAGCCCGGCTGGTAGTCGCGGTTGGCTGGCGAATTGGGCACCGGGCCGGGCACGGGGCAATAGGAGGTCAGCGACCAGCACTGGCCTGACGAGGTCGAGGCGACGTCGAACAGTGCCTGGTGCGACAGGCCGAGCTTCTCGGCCAGCACGAAGGCCTCGGCCACGCCGATCATCGATATGCCGAGGATCATGTTGTTGCAGATCTTGGCGGCCTGGCCGGCGCCGGCGTTGCCGCAATGGACGATGCGCCCGGCCATCGGCTTCAGCACCGGCTCGGCCGCATCGAAGGCTGCCTTGGCGCCGCCGGCCATGAAGGTCAGCGTTCCCGCGGTCGCGCCGCCGGTGCCTCCGGATACGGGAGCGTCGACCGAGAGCAGGCCGTGCTTGGCTGCAATGGCGTGAGCCTTGCGGGCGGAATCGACGTCGATGGTCGAGGAGTCGATGAGCAGCGCGCCTTCCTTCACCTTGGGCGCGATGTCTTCGTAGACTGACAGCACATGCTTGCCGGCCGGCAGCATGGTGATGACGACGTCGGCGTCTTTGACCGCCGCGACCGCATTGGCCATGACCACGACGCCGTTGCTCCTGGCCGTCTCCAGATGCTCGGGCATCAGGTCGAAACCGTGGACGGCATGGCCGGCCTTGACGAGATTGGCCGCCATGGGATTGCCCATGTTGCCCAGACCGATGAAGGCGACAGTTGTCATTGGGTGGTTCCTCCGGTGAGAAGGGAGTAGCGAACGGCGAATAGAAAGAGGGCTGGGAGGACAGCGACGGCTTACGTTCAGCTTGCTCTATTCCCTATTCGCCCTTCGCTATCTCCCGATCAGATGCCTGGCGATGATGACGCGCATGATCTCGTTGGTGCCTTCGAGAATCTGGTGGACGCGCAGGTCGCGGACCAGCTTCTCGATGCCGTAGTCGTGCAGGTAGCCGTAGCCGCCGAGCAGTTGCAGCGCGTTGTTGGCGACGTCGAAGCCAGTGTCGGTGACGAAGCGCTTGGCCATGGCCGACCATTTCGAGGCGTCGTGCGCCTTGCGGTCGAGCTTCGAGGCGGCCGCATAGAGGAACAGGCGGGCGGCCTGCAGTTCGGTCTCCATGTCGGCGAGGCGGAACTGCAGCGCCTGGAAGCGGTCGATGGTCTGGCCGAAGGCCTTGCGTTCGGCAGTGTAGGCGAGTGCCTTGTCCAGTGCCGACTGGGCGCCGCCGACCGAGCATGCGGCGATGTTGAGCCGGCCGCCGTCGAGGCCTGCCATGGCAATGCCGAAGCCCGCGCCCTCGTCGGACAGCCGGTTCTCGACCGGCACGCGGCAATCGGTGAACATCACCTGCCGCGTCGACTGCATGTGCCAGCCCATCTTGTGTTCATTGGCGCCGAAGAACAGGCCCGGCGCGTCCTTGGGCACGACGATGGTCGAGATGCCCTTGGGGCCATCGACGCCGGTGCGCACCATGACAACATAGATGTCGCTGTCGCCGGCGCCCGAGATGAATTGCTTGGCGCCGTTGATGACGTAGTGGTCGCCGTCACGCACGGCGCGAGTGCGCAGGGCGGCGGCGTCGGAGCCGGAACCGGGTTCGGTCAGGCAGTAGCTTGCCAGCCATTCCATCGAGATCAGCTTGGGCAGGAAGCGCTGGCGCTGCTCCTCGTTGCCGAAGCGGTCGATCATCGACGCGGCCATGTTGTGGATGGAAATGAACGACGAAAAACCGGGACAGGCCTGTGCCAGCTGCTCGAAGACGAGCACCGCGTCGAGCCGGGTCAATGCCGAGCCGCCGACATCGTCTCTGACATAGAGCCCGCCAAAGCCGAGCGGGCCGGTCTCACGGATCACATCTGCGGGGAAGGTCTTGGCCTTGTCCCATTCGAGGGCAAAAGGGGCCACCCGCTCGGCGGCAAAGCTGCCTGCGAGTTCGCGAATCGCCAGTTGGTCTTCGTTGAGTTCGAATTGACCGGCAGTCGCTTCGTTTGCGGCGTCCATGTCGGCCTCCCTGACGTTTTTGGCTATGCGCGAAGTTCAATCTAGACCAATGATGCGGCCGCGCAACCCGATGACTGACAGAGCGGCTGTGCGCAAATGCATATGCGGGAAGCGACGTGACGACAAATTTTGATGAGCTGCTGGCGGCGTTTCGAAGCTATTTGCAAGACTGCAGCGCCAACCCTGTTGTGACCAGCTTTCTGGCCGAAATCGACTGGTCGATGCCTGCCCGGACACTGGAGCCGAATGCCGTCGCATGTTCGGTCCTCCTCGATCGCGCCATCATTCTTGCATCGGATGCAACGCGGCCACTGACCGAGTTGCTGGCCAGGCATCGCGACGAACTGCGCTGGGGACAGACCTACACGGCAGCCGATTTCGGTCAGCATTTCATCGACAACTATGGCTGGGTCGAACTCTTTGGCACGCGTGGCCATTTCGCCAATGAGCAACTGGCGGCGGGTTTTCTGGTCCTTGGCCCCGATGTCGAATATCCCGACCATCACCACCTTGCCGAAGAGCTCTACATCCCGCTGTCAGGCGGCACCTGCTGGCGCATGGGCGGTGAGCCGTTCCGCCTGCGTTCGGCAGGCGAGATTGTTCACCACGCCTCCAATGTCAGCCATGCGATGCGTACGGGCAACGAGCCGCTTCTGGCGCTTTATCTCTGGCGCGGCGGCCCATTGGCGCAACGCTCGACAATCTCTGCGACGGGAGCCTGACATGGCGAAAGCGATCATGCTCCAGGGCACCGGCTCCGACGTCGGCAAGACAGTGCTGGTGGCAGGACTGTGCCGGGCCGCGCGCAACCGCGGCCTCAGCGTCCGGCCGTTCAAGCCGCAGAACATGTCTAACAATGCTGCCGTCGCCGATCTTCCAGGCGAGGTGGGCGGCGGCGAGATCGGGCGCGCGCAATGGCTGCAGGCCATAGCCTGCGGGGTCAAGCCGTCCATCCACATGAACCCGGTTTTGCTCAAGCCGCAGAGCGACATCGGCAGCCAGGTGGTGGTGCAGGGCAAGGTATTTGGCCATGCCAAGGCACGTGACTACCAGCAGCTCAAGCCGCAGCTGATGGGGGCGGTGCTCGATTCATGGGAGAAGTTGGGCGACGGCGCCGACCTGATCATCGTCGAGGGGGCGGGCTCGCCGGCCGAGATCAATCTCAGGCCACGCGACATCGCCAATATGGGCTTTGCCACCCGCGCCGACGTACCCGTCATCCTGGTCGGAGACATCGACCGCGGCGGGGTGATCGCGTCCGTGGCCGGCACACATCTCATCCTGCCCGACGATGACCGGCGCATGATCGTCGGCTACCTCATCAACAAGTTCCGCGGCGACGCCAGCCTGTTCGACGAGGGCATCGACGCCATTGGCCGCTTCACCGGCTGGCGCTGCTTCGGCGTGGTGCCGTGGCTGAAGGCGGCAGCACTGCTGCCGTCGGAGGATTCGGTGATCCTCGAACGCCTCGCCGGCGGCGAAAAGCGGGCGCTGAAGGTCGCGGTGCCGATGCTCGGCCGTATCTCCAATTTCGACGATCTCGACCCGTTGCGGGCCGAGCCACAGGTGGAGGTGGTGTTCGTGCCGCCCGGCCAGCCGCTGCCCGAGGATGCCGGGCTGGTGGTGATCCCCGGCTCCAAATCGACCATCGGCGACCTTCTGATGTTCCGCGACAATGGCTGGGATCGTGACCTGGAGGCCCATCGCCGTCGCGGCGGCCATATCGTCGGCATCTGCGGCGGCTACCAGATGCTTGGGCAGGTGGTGCGCGATCCCTTGGGCATCGAGGGCAGCGTCACCGAAACGCGCGGCCTCGGGTTGCTCGACGTCGAGACTGTCATGGAGCCGGAGAAGACAGTGCGCAATGTCGAGGCACGCTCGCTGCGCTTCGACGCACCGCTGACGGGCTATGAAATCCATCTCGGCCGTACGACCGGACCGGACTGTTCGCGTCCGGCTGCAATCGTCAACGGCGTCGAGGATGGCGCCACCTCGGCCGACTGCAAGGTGTTCGGCACCTATATGCACGGGTTGTTCGGCGCCGATGTGTTTCGCGGGCGTTTCCTCGAAAGCCTCGGCATCAAGGGTGGCGGTATCGACTACCGCGCCGAGGTCGAGCGCGCGCTGGACGAGATCGCCGCCGAGCTGGAGCGCCATCTCGATTGTGATGCGATCTTCGCCGCAGCGCGCTGACCGCGGCTATTCGGCTGGCGCTTCGACCTTCGGCCAATAGGTACCGAAGCACCAGACGTCGCCTTCCGGGTCGCGACAGATGAATTCGCGGCTGCCATAGTCGCGGTTGGCCAGTTCCTGAACAATGGTCGCATCCGCGGACCTTGCCCTGAGGTAGACCGCGTCGACATCCTCGACCGCGATATAGACCGACTTGCCGCCATTCTGGCCGGGTTCGCCAACGATGCTGCCATAGCCATCCGGACGCGACGAGCCGATCATGATCATCGAATGCCCGAAGGCGAGTTCGGCATGACCGACGTCGTCGCCATTCATGTACCTGGCATGGATCGTGAAGCCGAAGGCTTGGCCGAGCCAGTCGATCATGGCGGCGGCATCTTTGTAGCGCAGTGTCGGGAAAATGCGTGGAGCTTCGGGAGCGGGCATCTGTACCTCCTGCATGGTGGGTTGAGGAGGCCCCAATCTGCCGAAGCGCGGCTCTGCCGTATTGAACAAATGTTACCGGATCAGCCGAGGCCGAGCAGGACCGTCGGCGGTGCGCCTGCCAGCTCGCGGAACTCGCGCACCAGATGCGCCTGGTCGGCATAACCGCAGTCTGCGGCAAGAGCGGCCCAGCCGATGCGGTCGACGTCATCGGACATCCGCGCGGCGCGATTGAACCTGACGATGCGCGAAATCGCCTTGGGGCCGATGCCGACCTGGTCGGCGAAGCGGGCGGCCAGATGTCTGCGGCTGCAGCCGATTTCGCTGGCGAGGGCCGCTACGCGGATGCGACCGCCGCTCGACGCGATCCTTGCCATAGCCCAGTCGACGTCGGCTGCGGCTGCCGGCGAGCTCGACATGCGCTCGACCAGGTAGCATTCAGTCAGGTCCAGGCGGCGGCTCCAGTCGGCTTCCTGGCCGAGCCTTTCACGCAGCGCGTTGCCATTCGGGCCGAGCACTTCGTCGAGCGTGACCATGCGATCGGCGAGTTCGTACATCGGGATGCCGAAGAAGCGACGCGCGCCCAATGGCGTGAAATTGACCTGGATGCAGCACGAACTGCCGAAGGAATCGATGATCACAGGTCCGGCATGGAGGCCGGAGGCAAAGCTGGCGAAACGGTCGTTGTTGCCGGGCGTCCGGCTCAGGCCGATGGCGAACGGTTCGCCGAAGCTGATGACGAGCGGCACTGTCAACGAAGCACCTTCCGTCTGCCTGGTGTAAGCAGGGGCAAGTTCACGGTAGCCGATGAGGTCTGTGACGATGCCCGCCAGCACCGGCGATGGCGCGCGCCGCATCATCTCGACCTGAGTTGCCGGATGATCGGCAGGTCTGATCGCTTGTGGCTCGCTGCTGGCCATTTGCCCGGTTCCGCTGGAGCCGCAAACGTAACTCAGCGACAGGAGCCGGTCAAAACGGCGTCAGAAGCCCACCATTACCCGCAATGGGTTGGTCGGGTCGATCAGGAGCTTGATGGCCAGCGCCACGCAGGTGCAGACCAAAAGCGGCTTGATCAGCTTGGCGCCGCTGCGCATGGCCATGTGGGCGCCAAGCCTAGCGCCGAGGAACTGTGCTGCGCCCATCAACAGTCCGATCTTCCAGTGGACCGCGCCGACGAACGCGAAGGCGACCAGCCCGCCGAGATTGGAGGCGAAATTCAGGAACTTGGTGTGGGCAGTGGCCTTGAGCACGCCGTAGCCGGCCAGCGCCACGAAGGCGAGCATGAAGAACGAGCCGGTGCCCGGGCCGAACACGCCATCGTAAAAGCCGATGGCGGGCACCACGGTCATGCCAAAGAGGAAGGGCGAGATGCGCTCGCTGCGATCCAGATCGTCCATGTTCGGCTTGAAGGCGAAGTAGAGGGCAATGGCGACGAGCAGGATCGGCATCACCACACGCAGGATGTCGCCGGGCAGCACGGTCGCCAGCAAGGCGCCGGCCACGGAGCCGACAAAGGCAACCGCAGCCCAGGGCAACTGCTTGCGGATGTCTACGTGACCCTTTGCGGCATAACTGATGGTGGCTGATCCCGAACCGAACAGCGATTGCAGCTTGTTGGTGCCGAGCGATTCCACCGGCGGCACGCCGGCGAGCAGCAAAGCGGGGATGGTGATCAAACCGCCGCCGCCGGCGATCGAATCGATGAAGCCGGCTATGAAGGCGGCCGCAGTGAGGACGAGGACGATATCGGTGGAGAGTTCAAACATCTGCGCCGGCTTGGGCTGGGAAGGATGGCGCCTTCGAACACAGCCGGGCGGCCGGTGCAATAGCGGCGGGCCGTGAGCCGTTGGTCCAAGTGTATTTCAAGCCACTTTGTTCTATATCGGAGACAGCAACCGCTGACGTGGAGAGGATTCGCATGGCGACAGGACTGCTGGCCCAGATTCGTTCGCTGTTTGAAGGTGACGCTGGCGTGCGCAAGGTGGCTGAAGACCCGGTGCTGTCGGCGGAACTGCTTTTGCTGTTCCGCATGATCCTCGCCGACGGTGTAGCGAGCGAAAGCGAGATGGCGGTTTTCCGCCGGATCTGCGCCCAGTCCTTCGGCATCGCCGAGGGCAGCATCGACGCGGTGATCGAATATCTCAACGACTTTGGCTACGAGACCAACGGCTCGCAGGCAATCGCCATGTTCCAGGACCTGGATGTCGAGCGCCGCAAGCTTCTTGCCCGCCACATGGCCGACCTCGCCAAGGCCGACAAGCACCTTGCCGAGAACGAGGTGAAGCTGCTGCGTCGCACGATGGATCTGCTCGACATCAGCCCTGTCGATGTGGTGAAGCCGGCAGGTTAGGGCTTCCAGGCCGCCGGCCAGCCCCCATTTCCCGGCGTTTACCTGCTGCTACCCTTCAGGCGTGCCGCCGGCACGCCCTTGCGAAGCGGCCGGTTACCCCTGTTCCTGAAGGCGGCGGGCGATGGCCCGGTGCAGGTCAGGCGCTGCCGAAACCAGCGCCTGGGCCGCCTCAGACTGCGGGTGGTCGAGCACCTCCGATGTCTTGCCGCGCTCGACGATGCGCCCTTCATGCATCACCAGCACGTCGTCGGTGATGGCCCGCGCCACGGTCAGGTCGTGGGTGATGAACAGGTAGCTGATGCCGAGGCGGTGGTTCAACTCGGCGAAAAGATCGAGAATCTGGGCGCGGATCGACACGTCGAGGGCCGAGACGGGCTCGTCGGCAACAATGAGCTTTGGCCTGGTGATGATGGCGCGGGCGATCGACAGGCGCTGGCGCTGGCCGCCTGAGAATTCGTGCGGGTATTTCTCCATGTCGGCACGGCCAAGACCGACTTCGTGCAGCGCCTTGGCGACCATTTCACGGCGTTCCTTGCGGTTGAGCCGCCGGTCGAGCAGGTACAGCGGCTCGGCCACCAGGCGCTCCACCGTGTGGCGCGGGTCGAAGGAGCCGTAGGGATCCTGGAAGACGACCTGCATGTTGCGGCGCGGACGCCTCAACTCATCGTCGCTTGCCTTGGTGATGTCGAGGCCGCGGAACCTGATGGTGCCGGAGGTCGGCTTGTCGAGGGCGAGGATCATGCGAGCGAGCGTGGATTTGCCGCAGCCGGAGCGACCGACCAGCGCAATCGACGCGCCCGGCTTCATCGTCAGCGATACATTGTCCACTGCGCGCACAGGCTCCGGCCTGGAAAACAGCGACCGGCGTCGGCCGGGATAGTCGCGCGTCACATTGGTGAGCTCGAGCAGGTTCTCGCTGTCATCGACATAAGGCTTGGTCCGCAGCGGCATATGCATCGAAGCGAGCGCCAGCTGGCGCGTGTAGGGGTGGCTGGCTTCCGAAAGCGTACGCGCCGTGTCTCCGGTTTCGGTCACCTGGCCCTGTCTCAGGATGGTGATCCTGTCGGCCATCTCGGTGACCACGGCCAGGTCATGCGAGATGAACAGCAGGCTCATCTTGTTCTCGGCGACGAGTTCTCGCAGCAGGTCGAGGATTTGCGCCTGCAACACGACGTCGAGTGCGGTCGTCGGCTCGTCGGCGATCAAAAGCTTGGGCTTGAGCGCGCAGGCAATGGCAATCGCCACACGCTGGCGCTGGCCGCCCGACAGTTCGTGCGGATAGCGCGACAGCGGAAATTTCTGTTCTGGCATGCCGACGCGGTCAAGGATCTTCCGCGCAAGCGCTTCCGCCTCGGCGCGGCTGGCCCGGGTGTGCCATCTGATGCCCTCGGCGACCTGTGCGCCGATCGTCTTCACCGGGTTCAAGGCCGTCATCGGCTCCTGGAACACCATGCCGATATCGTCGCCGCGCAGCGCGCACATCTGCTGTTCGGTCGCATTGAGGATCTCGGTGCCGTCGAAGGTGATGCGCCCCTTGATGCGGGCGTTGGCCGGTGCGAGCTGCATGACGGCAAGCGCGGTCATCGACTTGCCCGAGCCTGACTCGCCCACGAGCCCCATCACCTCACCGGGCGCGATAGACATGTCCACGTCGTTCAGCACAAGCTGGTTGCCGATCTTCAGGCGCAGCTTTTCGATCGCAAGAAGGCTCATGCGCGACGCCTCGCGCGCGGATCGAAGATGTCGGAAATGCCGTCACCGAGCAGGTTGAGGCCAAGCACGGTGAGCAGGATGGCGCAGCCGGGGAACAAAGCGAGCCACGGCGCCACCATCATCACCGTCTGGGCATCGAACAGCATGCGGCCCCAGCTCGGCATCGGCGGTTGAGTGCCGAGCCCGACATAGGACAGGCCGGCCTCGGCCAGAATGCCGAGCGCGAACTGGATGGTGCCCTGGACCAGCAGCAGGTTGGCGATATTGGGCAGGATATGCTCGACGGTGATGCGTGCGGGGCCCTTGCCGGAGGCGCGGGCCGCAAGGATGTATTCGCGCGGCCAGATCGACAGCGCGCCGGCACGCGCGACGCGGGCAAAAACCGGGATGTTGAAGATGCCGATGGCGATGATGGCGTTGATCGCACCGGGTCCGAAGACGGCTGTTATCATGACGGCCGAGAGCAGGGCGGGGAAAGCGAAGACAACGTCGTTGAAGCGCATCAGCACCTCGTCGGCCCAGCCGCCGCGCGCGGCCGCCCAGCAGCCCAGCGGCACGCCGATGCCCATGCCAATGCCAACGGCGACCAGCGCCACGGCAATCGAATTGCGCGAGCCGATCATGATCATCGACGCCACGTCGCGGCCAAAATGGTCGGTGCCGAACCAGTGCTCGGAGGAGGGCGGCTGCATGCGGTCGGCGACGACAAGCTTGGCGACGTCGAACGGCGTCCAGAAAAACGAAATCACAGCCATCGCAACGACGATGAGCGTGATGAAAAGCCCGATGACGAAAGAACGGTTGGACAAGGCACGCCTGATGAAGCCGCTCCAGCCATGCTGTTGGTGGGTGACGGCGCCGGTCATTGCCGTGTCCTCAGGCGCGGGTCGACCAGCGCATAGGAGAGATCGACGAGCAGATTGACCACCACGACGGTCGCGACCAGCAGCATGACCACGCTTTCCACCACGATCAGGTCGCGCTGGGTGATGGCCTGGAACACCAGCCGGCCGAGCCCGGGCAGGTAGAAGACGTTTTCGATGATGATGGTGCCGGCGAGCAGGAAGGCGAATTGCAGGCCCATGATTGTCAACACCGGGATCATGGCGTTGCGCAGGGCGTGGCGCCAGAGCACTGCCCGCATCGGCATGCCCTTGGCGCGGGCGGTGCGGATGTAGTCCTCGCCGAGCACCTCGACCAGGGCGGCGCGGGTAACGCGGCTGAGGATCGCGGCCTGGGGCAAGGCAAGTGCGACCGCCGGCAGGATGAGCGCCTTGAGCGCTGGCCACATGCCTGCGCTCCAGCCTGGGAAGCCGCCCGCCGGAACAAGCCGTAGCCAGACGGCGAAGATGTAGACGAGCAGCAGCGCGAACCAGAAATTGGGCATGGCGACCCCCACCTGTGCTGCGGCCATCGCGGCTGTGTCGGCAGGCTTGCCACGCCGGGCGGCGGCGAACAGCCCGACGGGGATTGCGATCAACGTCGAGAGTGTCAGCGAGATCAGCGCAAGCGGCAGCGAGACGACGAGCCTTTCCCTGATCAGGTCGATGACCGGCACCGAGTAGGTGTAGGACTTGCCGAAATCCAGCTGCAGCAGGCCGCGGATCCATTCGAGGTAGCGCAGGATGAGTGGCTGGTTGAGCCCCATCTGCTCGCGCAGCAGTTCGACCTGGGCATCGCTGGCGTTCATGCCGAGCATCAGCCGGGCAGGATCGCCAGGCACCACCTCGAGCATCAGGAACACCACGACCGAGGCGACGACGAGGGTCGCAGCTCCGATCAACAGGCGTTTGAGCAGGTATGCGGTCATTGGCTCAAACTGCCCGAGAAAACACCGCTCCGAAAGCTCGCACAGGTTGCGCAGCGGTGTCTGTTCACAGGGTTCTTGTGATGCCCCCAGAAAGAGTGGCCGTGAGACTGGCCATTCGAACCTTCATGTTCGAATGGCGGGATGTCGCGTCCGCGGGCTGGAGTGTGGCGCACCGGCGGAGGTGCGCCGCTTCGTCATCAATCCACCCACTTCACCTTGGTCAGGTCGTTGGCCTGGATCGGGGAGTTCTCCCACAGGCCTTCGACCTTGGCGTCCCAGATGCCGACCTTGGGCAGTTCGAACAGGAAACCGTTGACGGCATCGTCGGCGAGGATCTTCTGCGCCTGCTTGTAGAGCTCGGTGCGCTTGGCCTCGTCGGAGGTCAAGTTGAGCTCATCGATGACTTTGTTGAAGGCCGGGTTGTCGTAATTGAAGTAGTAGTCCTTGCGGGCATAGATATCGATGTCGTTGGGCTCGGTGTGCGAGACGATCGACAGGTCGTAGTCCTTGTCGGTGAACACCTGCTTCAGCCAGTCGGCCCATTCCACTGGGATGATCTTAAGGTCGATGCCGATTTCGCGCAGTTGCGAGGCGATGATTTCGCCGCCCTGGCGGGCATAGCCGACCGGCGGCAGTTTCAGCGTCGCCTTGAAGCCGTCGGGGAAACCCGCTTCCTTTAGCAGTTCCTTGGCCTTGGCGATGTCGTACGGATAGGTGCCGGTCAGGTCGACATAAGCAGGATTATGCGGGGCAAAATGCGACCCGATCGGGGTGCCCAAGCCGCCCGTTGCGCCGTCGATCAGCGCCTTGCGGTCAATGGCGTGGGCAATCGCCTGGCGCACCTTGAGGTTGTCGAAGGGCGGACGCTTGTTGTTGGTCGACAGGACCGTCTCGCCTTCGGTTGTGCCGATCACCACCTTGAACCTGGGGTCGGCGCGAACCTGGGCAAGTGCGTCGCCGAGCGCGAAATTGGGCAGCGCCTGGACGTCGCCCGACAGAAGTGCCGGCACGGCGGCGGCGGCATCGGGGATGATGCGGAACTCGGCCTTGTCGAGCGCGATCGGATCGCCCCAATAGCCGTCGGCCTTGACCAGCGTGATCGACGAGCCCTTGGCCCAGTTCTGGAACTTGAACGGCCCGGTGCCGACAGGCTTTTCCTTGTTGGTGTCAGCCGTCTCCGGCGCGACGATGACGGCGTCGCCCCAGCCGAGATTGTAGAGGAACGAACCGAGCGGGTTCTTCAGCGTCACCTTGACCGTCGCGGGGTCGACGACTTCGACGGTATCGATGGCGGCGAACAGTCCTTTCTGGGCGTTGACCGAGTTTTCGCCGCGGGCGCGGTCGAGCGAGAACTTGACATCAGAGGCGTCGAAGTCGCTGCCGTCATGGAATTTGACACCGGTGTGAAGCTTGAAGGTATAGACCTTGCCGTCATCGGAGATTGTCCAGCTCTCGGCCAGGTCGGGCAGCACTTCGCCGCGCGAGCCGATGCGCGTCAGTCCCTCGAAGACATTGGCATAGAGCACTTCGTCGATCGCTGCGGCAGCACCGGCGGTCGGGTCGAGATGCGGCGGCTCCAGCGGCATGCCAAGCACCAGGTCGGTGCGCGCAGCCATTGCGGCGGTGCTCGACGCCAGCGCGATCGCGGCGGCCGCGAGAATGGTCTTCCACTGCTTCATCTGATGTCTCCCCCGCTTGGACTTGGTTGGGCCGGATAGAAGCGCGAAATTCCGGCCGAGTAAATCATGTTTGTTGCAATCGCAGCGCCGGAACAGGAATGAAATTCCGGCGCCATGTTCCTGTTTTGCTTGGCTGATCAGCCCTTGGCCCGGCCACGCAGCAAGACGTCGAGGCCGACAGCCATCACCTTGGCCGACTGCACCATGTCGTCGATGCCCACCCATTCGTCGGGCCGGTGCGCGAGGTCGAGGATACCAGGACCGTAAGCGATGCAATCGTACAAATGGCCGATACGGGCGACATGCTTCTGGTCGTAGGTGCCGGGCGAGATGACATATTCGGGCTCTTTGTCGAAGATCGCCCTGATGCCCTCGGCGATAGCCGAGGCAACCGGGGCGTCGCGCTCTGTCATCAGCGGCTGGACCTCCATGATGTCACGGATCTCGTAGTCGAATTTTTTCCGCTCGCGTTTCAGCTGGTCGAGGATGCCGGTCACCTCGCGCTTCACGTCGTCGATCTTTTCTTCCAGCAGGAAGCGGCGGTCGATGGTCAGCCGGCAGGAGTCGGGAACGTTGGGCGAGGGCAGGCCGGGGCGGAAGTCGTCGGTCTGGCCGCCATGGATCGAGTTGATGTTCATGGTCGAGCGCCGGGCGCCTTCGGGCACCACCGGCATGCGCGTTGTCTTGAGGTCGAGCGCTGGAAAGAGGTCGCGTTCGAAGGCTTCGAGCACCGCACCCATGTGGCGGACGGCGCAGTCGCCGAGGAAGGGCATCGAGCCATGGGCGATCTCGCCCTTGGTCTCGATCTCGGCCCACCACACACCCCGATGGCCGAGGCAGATACGGTCCTTGTTCAGCGGTTCAGGAATGATGACGTGGTCGACCTTAGGCCTGGAGAAATAGCCCTTGCCGGCGAGATAGGCGACGCCGCCGAACCCGCCCGATTCCTCGTCGACCGTGCCCGAAATCTCGATGGCGCCGGGAAAATCGGGATTGACGTCCATGAAGGCTTCGGCCGCGATGATGGAGGCTGCAAGCCCGCCCTTCATGTCGCACGCGCCGCGGCCATAGACGCGACCGTTCCTGATGACGCCGGCAAAGGGATCGACCGTCCAGCCTTCGCCTGCCTCGACCACGTCGATATGCGAGTTGAAATGGACGGTCTGTCCCTTCGACCTGCCGTCGAAGCGGGCGATGACATTGATGCGCGGATAGCGATCGGTGTCGCCGGGCGTACCCTCGGCGCGAACATATTCGACGCCGAAGCCGCGTTTCTCCAAGCGCCTGCCGAGATAATCGGCACAGGGGCCATAGGCGTCGCCGGGCGGATTGATGGTGGGGAAGCGGATCAGTTCTGCCGTCAGTTCCGCCAGTTCGTCACGACGATCGTCTATAGTCTTGAAAAGCTTGTCATACATGCTGCTGACGCGAACCTGTTTGCCTTGGTCGACCGCCAGTCTTGCGCATCCCGGCAAGCGTGTCGAGCACAGCCGGCCGCCCCGATATAGGGACAGCCGGGGACAAGATTTCCGTCAGGGGCGCACGGCCGTCACTTCGATCTCGACCAGCCAGCCGGGTGCGACGAGGCCCGCGACCTGCATCACCGAGCGCGCCGGCAGGTTCGGCTGCTCCTTGGTACCGAAGAACTGCGTGTAGCCTTCCATGAAGCCTGCAAAATCCATCTTGCCGCCCATAGCGGGGTCGCCGACGAGGAAGACCTGCATCTTCACCACGTCGCCCATCTTGAGCCCGAGATCGGCAAGCGTCTTGTCGATCGACTTCAGCACCGATTCGGTCTGGGTCTTGGTGTTGCCATAGGCGGCGAGGCTGCCTTTCTCCGCCTTTTCGTCGACGACCGAAGGGACGGCGCCGCTGACATAGACAGTGGTCTTGCCCGACGGCACTTCCACGGCGCGGGCGATCGGGAAATCCGAGTTCGGCGTCTTGTGGCGAATGACGTCCTCGGCCAGCGCGCTGCCCGACATGAAAACGCCAGCCAGCAGCGTGGCGGCGGCGATCCGCATCTTGGTCATTTCTGTCTCCTTTTTTGGAAGGGGAGCGGGCGGCCCTGCCTGGAAAGCCGCCCGGCCTTTCTTGTCAGCGGGCGCCGGCGACATCCTCTGCCGTCACCGGGTCCTTGTAGTCGTTGCCGAAATTGGTTCGGACATAGTTGACGACGGCGGCGACCTGATCGTCGGACATCATCTGGCCGACCGGCGGCATTCCCTTGAGGCCGTGCAGGATCACGAAGACGGGATAGCCGCCCGTTTCGAGATTCGTGTTCTTGGCGAGTGCGGGATATTTGCCGGCGCCGACTGCGCCCTGTCCCTTGTCCATGTGACAGGCCTGGCAGACATTGGCGTAAAGCTCCTGGCCGGTCTTTTCCGAGAACTTGTCGCCCGTGGAAAACGTCGCTCCGGCTGAATCTGCCAGGGCCGTGGTTGCCGAAAGCGCTGTTGCGAATGCCGTTGCGACGAGAAGGCCGAGTGGCCGTGCGTGTTGCTGGGTCATGGTGGCATGCCTTGCGAAAACGAGGGGTGAGGAATGACAGGCCATGGCCGTCATCCCGAAACGACGCGCTGATGCAGCCGGGTGATCGCATCCAGCGACGACAGGATCGCTCCTTCCATCCAGGCGGGAATGTAGGAGGCGTGTTCGCCTGCCAGCACGATGCGCCCGTCGATCTTGCAGAGGTTCTCGTAGTGCTCCTTGCGGGCTTCCTCGGTCCAGTCGCCGGCGCAGCCAAGGGTGAAGGGCGAGCGGTGCCAGGCCATCGAGATGCCGTTCTCGAACTCGTCCTTGTATTGCGGATGGATCATCGTGCCGTATTCGACGGCGCGCTTGACCCGCTCCTCCGGTGCCATGGCGGTGAACTCGTAGGAGTGCGGGCCGTTCCAGGTGTAGGCGCCGAGCAGCACGCCCTTGCCGTTGGTGTTGAAGCTGGTGCTCGGATAGGAGATCTGGGTGATCGGCAGGTCGGTGTAGCTGACGCCGCCGAAGATCAGTTCGTCCTGTTCCCAGAAGCGGCGCTTGAACTGCAGGCCGACCTTGACCGAAGAGGCGTAAGGCACGGCTTCGATTGCCGCCTGCATGGGGGCGCTGACGTTGAGCTCGATCTGGCTGAGAATGGTCAGCGGAATGGTGCAGATGCACCAGTCGGCCTTTTCCTCGACCATGGTGCCGGGCTTCTGCTGGTCTTCATAGGTGACCGTCACGCCCTTGTCGTCCTGGTGAATCTTGGTGACCTTGGCGTGGTAGGTGATGAGGTCGCCGACTTCCTTGGTGAAGGCCTTGCCGATCATGTCGATGCCGCCGACAGGCTGGAACATGGTCGTCTGGAACTCGTAGAGGGCGAAGTTGGCGAGGCTGCCCCACAGGCCCGAGCTCAATATATCCTTGAGCGCGATCGGCTCGCTCGGCGTCGGCACCGCGGTCAGGCCGCCGCCGGGATCCTTTGCAAAGCCGCGGAATTCCGATGTCGCAAGGCTCTTCACATAGGCATAATCCTTGTCGAGCGCGCCCCAGGACTGGAGCGCTTCGAGCAGCATCTCCTGGTCTTCCTTGGTCACCGCGCCTTCGAGCTTGCCGGTGTGGGCAGCCTTGGCCAGCAGTTCCGAGACATGGCCCTGGAAGTCGATCTTGATGTCGCGGACACGCTGCGGTTTGCCGCCGAAGGCCTTGGACGAGTGCAGGAAGGCGTTGTGGTTGAGCTGCTGGAACGGTTCCAGCGTCACGCCGAGGCGGCGGCAATAGGCGAGCAGGCCATTGTGGTGGTAGGGAATACGCCACGGACCGGGGTTGATGTAGAGGCCCTCGTCGAACTCGCATTTCTGCGTCGCGCCACCGAGCTCGGTGTAGGTGTCGCCGCCACGCAATGTCCAGTTACGGCCGCCGGAGCGGCTGTTGTATTCGAGAATCTTAACCTTGTAGCCTACTGCCCGCAGTTCCAGCGCAGCTGTCATGCCGGCGAGGCCGGAACCCAGGATCAGGACGGTAGCGCCCTTGGGGTCGCCTTCAAGCTTCGGTGGTCCTCGGTATCCGGATTCAACGGCGAGGCCCAGGCTGGTCATTGCCTGGTACATGGCCGCCGAACCGGCGGTCAGGCCGATCAGGGACAGCAATTGGCGCCGGCTCATACCGGTAAAATACTGGGATTGTTGCATGATTTGACATCCTCCGGGCGACGGTGGGCGGGGGCCGCACGTTATCCGGCTGGAGCATCGTGGAACCAGGCTCCAGCTGCAGCACGCAGCCTATGCCCATGCTCGGGCGTGTCAACTGGGCCAGATCAGGGCGGCGATAGGGGCTGGCTGGACCAGTTTGGAGCCGGCAAAGGTCATTTTCAGGCGCCAGTATTCAGGGAAGCCGGCGGCTTTCCGCCATATGATCGGTTTACCAACCGTATAATCTTTCGTGGTCCCATTTCTCCTGGAAGGCAGAAAAGCAGTTGGTTCAGGGGATGGGCGAAAGATGTTCAAGACGCTCTTCATGGCCGCGGGCTTGGCGATGGCGGGATTTCCCTGTCAGGCCTTTGCGGATGTTCTTGTGGCCAGGGTCAGCATTGCCACACAGACAATGACCGTCAGCGTCGACGGGAGGGTCATCCATCAATGGCCGGTGTCGACGGCCCGCAAGGGTTATGTGACGCCACGCGGCAGCTGGCGGCCCAAGCGGCTGCATCGCATGTGGTATTCGAGCAAGTATGACAATTCGCCGATGCCCTATTCGGTCTTCTACAATGGCGGCTACGCCATCCACGGTACCGGCTCCGTACGGCAACTCGGCCGGCCGGCCTCGCATGGTTGCGTTCGCTTGCAGACCGGCAATGCCGCGTTGTTCTATTCGCTGGTCCGCGAGGTCGGAGCCGGCAATACGCGGATCATCGTCACGAATTAGGTGAGGTGAGAGCTATGACGTTGGCCACTTAGTTGCCGATTTACCTCACTGGCGCAGCGAATGTGCCTGACGAGGCGGGATTGGCGCGTTAGGCGCTTGGACTAATTTGGTCAGATGCTAATATATACGCATTCAATATTCTGACGTCCTGACCAAGCTTGGTCGTGGATGTCGAAAGCGCGGCGTGGGGATGCGCCGTCGAAGACGGTACGGGGATGACGGGCCTACGAGAGGGCCGGGGAGTGGGGACTCCCCGGCCTTTTCATTTCCGGCTTCCGACGCGACTTTAGCTGTCCAACCTAAGTTCCCTCGAAGATATAGACAAATTTTGCCCAGGAGCGTCGTTCTGGGGCATTTCCTTTCGCGACCTCACTCGATAGGACTCATTGTCAGGGAGGTCGCCTGATGAAATCGGAACCGCGCGTAGCGCTTTCGGAGCCCGTCTCCGACGAGATACGCAAGACCACCTGCTACATGTGCGCCTGTCGCTGCGGCATCGACGTCCATCTCAAGGACGGCAAGGTCCGCTACATCGAGGGCAATCGGGACCATCCGGTCAATCGCGGCGTGCTGTGCGCCAAGGGTTCCGCCGGCATCATGCAGCATTATGCGCCAGCGCGGCTGAGCGCGCCGATGCTGAGGACCGGGCCACGCGGCTCCGGTGAATTCAAGCAGATTTCCTGGGACGAGGCGCTGTCGCTTGCGACCAGCTGGCTCGACGACGTGAGGCAGAACGATCCGAAGAAACTCGCCTTCTTCACCGGCCGCGACCAGTCGCAGTCGCTGACGGGCTTCTGGGCCCAGCAGTTCGGCACGCCCAATTATGCCGCCCATGGCGGCTTCTGCTCGGTCAACATGGCCGCTGCCGGCATCATGACCATCGGCGGGGCGTTCTGGGAATTCGGCGCGCCCGACTGGGACCGGACCAAGCTGTTCGTCATGTTCGGCGTGGCCGAGGATCACGATTCCAACCCGATCAAGATCGGCATCTCCAAGCTCAAGAAGCGCGGCGCGCGCTTCGTCTCGGTCAATCCGGTGCGCACCGGCTATTCGGCCGTCGCCGACAACTGGATCGGCATCCGTCCCGGCACCGATGGTCTGCTGATCCTGTCGCTGGTGCACGAACTGCTCAAGGCGCGAAGAATCGATGTCGACTACGTGGTGCGCTATTCGAACGCGACATGGCTGGTGATCGACGCGCCTGGCACGCCCGAACACGGGCTGTTCCTGCGTGACAAGGACGGCAAGGTACAGATCCACGAGACTGTCACCGAACAGGTGGTGCCGCTGGGAACGTCAGGCGCGCGGGCAGGGCTCTACGGCCGCGTCGAGCTGCCGGATGGCCGCTTTGCAGTGCCGGCATTCCAGTTGCTGGCGGAAAAGTATCTCGATCCGCAATATGCGCCGGAGGCGGTCGAGAAGGAAACTGGCGTTTCGGCGGAGACGATCCGCGGGCTGGCCACCGAGATCGGCCGTGTCGCCTTCGAGGAGACGATCTCGATCGACCAGCCATGGACCGACGTCAACGGCCAGCGCCACGAGAGTTTTGTCGGCCGGCCGGTCTCGTTCCATGCCATGCGCGGGCTTTCTGCCCATTCCAACGGTTTCCAGACGGCGCGCGCGCTGCATATGCTGCAGGTGCTGATCGGGGCGGTCGACTGTCCCGGCGCCTTCCGTTTCGAGCCGCCCTATCCGAAGCCCATCAGCGCTCATCCGACGCCGCATGGCAAGGCCGAGCACTTCGGCTCCAACAAGCCGCTTTCGGGGCCACATCTCGGCTTTCCCAGGGGACCGGAGGACCTTCTGGTCGATCCGGAAGGACGGCCGATGCGCATCGACAAGGCCTTTTCCTGGGATGCGCCGATCTCTGCCCATGGGCTGATGCATATGGTGATCGCCAATGCCCATGCCGGCGATCCATATTCTGTCGATCTGATGTTCCTCTACATGGCCAACATGGCCTGGAACTCGTCGATGAACACGTCAGGCGTCATCAAGATGCTGGAAGACAAGGACCCTGATACAGGCGAGTACCGCATCCCGAAGATCATCTATTCGGATGCCTATTCCTCGGAGATGGTCGCTTACGCCGACCTCATCCTGCCCGATACGACCTATCTCGAACGGCACGACTGCATCTCGCTGCTCGACCGGCCGATTTCCGAGCCCGATGCCGTGCAGGACGCCATTCGCTGGCCGGTGGTCGAGCCAGACCGGGATGTGCGCGGCTTCCAGACGGTTCTGCTCGATCTCGGCGCGCGTCTGAGGCTGCCGGGCTTCGCCGACAACCACGGAAAGCCGCTTTACAAGGATTACGCAGACTACATCGTGCGCCATGAGCGGCGGCCGGGCATCGGACCGCTGGCCGGCTTCCGCGGCAGTTCAGGCGATCGCGCCGGACGAGGGGCGTCCAATCCCGAACAGCTGGAACGCTACATCGAGAACGGTTCTTTCTTTTCGGCCCACATTCCGCTGGAGGCGCAGTTCTTCAAGCACGCCAACCAAGCCTATCAGGATTTTGCCGTGCGCATGGGCTTCTTCGACACGCCCCAGCCGGTGACCTTCCAGCTCTACCAGGAGACGCTGCAGAAATTCGTGCTCTCGGCGGAAGGTGTGCGCGAGCCGTTTGCACCTGAAACGCACCGGGAGCGCATCCTCGAAACCTTCGATCCGCTGCCGGTCTGGTATCGGCCGTTCGAGGAAGCGGTGGTGAGCGGCGAAGAATACCCCTATCACGCCATCACCCAGCGGCCGGCGGCGATGTACCATTCCTGGGGCTCGATGAATGCCTGGCTGCGCCAGATCCACACCAAAAACCCGCTTTATGTGCCCGGCGCGATCTGCGATCAGCACGGGCTTTCGACGGGCGACTGGGTCTGGGTCATCTCGCATCACGGCCGCATCAAGGTCGAGATCGCGCGCATGGAGGCGGTCAATTCCAGCACGTTGTGGACCTGGAACGCGATCGGCAAGCGGGAAGGGGCATGGGCCCTCGATCGCGATGCACCGGAAGCGCAAAAAGGCTTCCTGATGAACCATCTGATCCACGAGCTTCTGCCGCCCAAGGGCGACGGGATGCGCTGGTCGAACTCCGACCCGATCACCGGGCAGGCCGCCTGGTACGACCTGCGCGTGCGTATCGAGAAGGCCGAGCCTGCAACGGTCAGCGAGCCGCATTTTTCGGCGGTAGCGCAGCGGCGGCGGTATGCGGAAGAGCTGCGCTACGGCCAGGAGTGGGCAAAATGAGGGGAATGTCGGGCAAGACCTTGCGGACAAGTCTCCTCTCCCCGTTCACAGGGAGAGGATTCCGGCAGGCAGGTGAGGGGCAGAGTAATCGCCGCAGGTTCGCTCTGCCCCTCATCCGGTCCTTCGGACCACCTTCTCCCCGTGAACGGGGAGAAGGAAGTGAGGGCTCATGACCAGCCTGCCGTCACTGCCGACGCCGAAGAAACTAGGGCTGGTCATCGACCTCGATGTCTGCGTCGGTTGCCATGCCTGCGTCATCAGCTGCAAGGAATGGAACACCGGCGGCTACGGCGCGGCGCTGTCGGACCAGGAGCCTTACGGTGCCGATGTCTCGGGCACCTTCCTCAATCGCATCCACACATTCGAGGTCGTGCCCGAGGGCGGCCAGGTGATCGGCGAGGCGGGCGACGCCCGGATCGTGCATTTCCCAAAATCCTGCCTGCACTGCGAGGATGCGCCCTGCGTCACCGTCTGCCCGACCGGTGCTTCCTACAAGCGAGCCGAGGACGGCATCGTTCTCGTCGACGAGAGCAAGTGCATCGGCTGCGGTCTGTGCGCCTGGTCCTGCGCCTATGGTGCGCGCGAGATGGACCTCGCAGCCGGGGTGATGAAGAAGTGCACGCTCTGTGTCGACCGCGTCTACAATGAGACGCTCAAGGAAGTCGATCGCATCCCATCCTGCGTGCGCACCTGCCCGGTAAACGCCAGGCATTTCGGCGATCTTGGAGATCCCGGCTCTGACGTTTCGCGCATGGTCGCTGAACGCGGCGGTTTCGACCTGATGCCGGAGCAGGGTACGCGCCCGACCAACAAATATCTGCCGCCACGCCCGCGCAAGTCGCTCGCCGCAAGTGCTGCCATGCTTGCTGAAAACACCGACGGGGCTAGGGGCTTCTTTGCCTGGCTCGATGGAATGCTGGACAGAATCTGAAACATGCATCCAGCACCTTCCATCATCATTTTCACCACGCTTTCGGGATTGGGCTACGGACTGGCCGCCATGCTCGGGCTCGGCCTGCTCGATCCCTCCGCCGTAGCCACCAAACTCGCCCATGTGCTGGCGCTGGCGATGATCTCGGGCGGGCTCCTGGCGTCGACGCTGCATCTCGGCAATCCGCAGCGCGCCTGGCGGGCGCTGTCGCAATGGCGTTCGAGCTGGCTGTCGCGCGAGGGTGTGATGGCGCTGGCGACCTTCGTGCCGCTGGCGCTTTCGGCCTGGTTTGCCGTCATCGACGGACGCTACGTGCCGGCAGTTGGCGTCGTCGGGGCCGTGATGTGCGCGGTAACCGTCTACTGCACCGGCATGATCTATGCCTCGCTGCGGTCCATTCAGGGCTGGAACACGCAAGCGACGCCGCTCTGTTACCTGCTTTTCGCAGCCGCCGGCGGGCTTGTGCTCGCGACGGCATTCGCCGCCATCGCAGGCAGCAGCACAGTCGTGCCGGCGATAGTGGGCATCATAGCGGTCATCGCCGCCTGGTCCGCCAAGCATCTCTGGTGGATCCGGCTGCGCACGCTATCGTCTTTGTCGACGCCCGAGACCGCCACCGGTCTTAGCGGTATCGGACGCGTCAGGCTGTTCGAGCGGCCGCATATCAACGACAACTACCTCACCCGCGAAATGGGCTTCAAGGTCGCGCGCAAGCACGCGCTGAAGCTGTCGAAGCTTGCGATGATATCGGGCGGAGCCGTGCCGATCCTGTTGCTGGTGGTCGCGATGCTCTCAGGCGCGGGCGCCGTGGCGGTCACCGCATCGGTGCTGGCGGTGGCGTTTTATGCGCTCGGCGTCGTCACCGAGCGCTGGCTGTTCTTCGCCGAGGCCAAGCACGCGGTCATGAACTACTACTGACGATAATCAGGAGTCGGCAGCCAGCTTGCCGGCCTTGTTCGCCTTGCGCGGCTTGCCGTCCGAGAGCATCCAGCGCTTGTGGAACCACATCCACTGGCCGGGATCCTCGCGCACCCAGCGTTCGACCGTGTCGTTGAGCATCTGGGTAAGGGACTGGACATCGACTGCACCATCCTCGCGGCGCGGCAGCGCGAGCTTGTCCTCCACCGTCAGTCGGTAGCGATTGCCAGGCAGGCGGATGCAATGGGCCGGGTAGACGTCGCAGTCATAGTGGCGGGCGAGCATGGCGAGCACCGGGTTGGTCTCGCATTCGCGGCCGTAGAAGGTCGTCCTCAGTCCGCGATTGAACTTCTGGTCGACGAGCACGCCGACATTGCCGCCGCGGTCGAGGATGCCGGCGAGGGCGAATGAGGCGCCGCGCTGCGATGCCAGCAGGTCGCCCATGTTCGAGGTGCGCCTCGAAAGGATGTATTCGGCGAGGTAGGGATTGTTGGGCGGCCTGAACAGGGCGGTGATCTTCATGCCGAAAGTCGCGGCCGCGATCGGCAGCAGCTCGAAATTGCCGAGATGGGCGGTGAAGACGATGTGTGGTTTGTCTTCGCCTGCGATCTCCAGGAAATGGTCGATGCCCGACACCTCGATGCGACCGGGCGTCTTTGCCGCGGGGTCGAAATCGAAGATCTGGTCGAGGAAGATGTATTCCGCGCCCAGCCGGCCCATATTGCCCCACATGTCCAGGGCGATGGCCTCGATCTCGGCGTCGCTCTTTTCCGGATAGGCGTTGCGCAGATTGTCGACGGCGACGCCATGGCGGCCGACCCAGGGGCCGACCGTGCGGGCTGCCCGGTCGGCGAAGTTCAGCGCCCTGTCGACAGGCAGAAGTCGAAGCAGCTTCAGCACCACCAGTGCCACCTGGGCGACAAGCCAGTAGTTGAGCATGCGGAGCCGCCCCATGATGCGCATCATCGTGGGGTTGGGAATCTTGCTGGCCTTCCTGCGGGGCAATTCGGAACGATCCTCAGTCGATGCGGAGGATGATCTTGCCGAAGACGTCGCGGCCTTCCATGCGCTTCAGCGCCGTGTCGATGGAGCCGAAATCGACCTCAGTGTCGATGACAGGCTTGACCAGCCCGGCGGCCATCTTCTGCATGGCGTCGGCCATATTTTCCATGCGGCAACCGAAGGAGCCGAGCAGCTTCAGCTGCTGTTGGAACAGCATCATCAGGTTTACTTCGGTCGACACACCAGAAGTCGAGCCGCAGGTGACCAGACGGCCGCCGCGCCTCAGGCTGAACATCGAGCCGGCCCAGGTGTCCTTGCCGACATGCTCGAAGACGACGTCGACCCCCTTCTTCTTGGTCAGCTTGCGCACCACGCCTTCGAAGCGATCCTCGCGGTAGTTGATGACGTGGTCGGCACCGAGCGCCTTGGCCTTTTCGATCTTGTCGTTGGAGCCGACAGTGGTGATGACGGTGCAGCCCATCTTCTTGGCGAGCTGGATCGCTGCCGAGCCGATGCCAGAGCCGCCGGCATGGATGAGAATCGTCTCACCGGGTTCCAGCTTGGCGTTGTCGAACAGCATGTGCTCGACCGTGCCGAAGGTGACAGGTGCAACTGCAGCGCCAACGGCGTCGACGCCGGGAGGGGCCGGCACCAGCAGGCGCGCCGGCAGGTTGATCTTTTCCTGGGCGAAGCCGTCGAGATGAAAGCCGTGCACGCCCGAGACGTGTTCGCAGAGATTGTCGCGGCCTTCGCGGCAGGGGCGGCACAGGCCGCAGGTGCGGGCGCCGTAGATGGACACCAGCTGGCCGGGCGCAAGGCCGGTCACGCCGGGGCCGACCTGGTCGACTTCGCCAGAGGCTTCGGCGCCGATGACCAGCGGCAGCTTGCGCTTGGCGAACGCCATGCCGCGCCAGCCCCAGACGTCGATGTGGTTGAGGGCAACCGCCTTGATGCGGAGCGTGACTTCGCCGAGGCCTGGAGGCGGCGGCGGGGCAATGTCGACCTGCTCGAGCCGGCGGTCCTCAACGAGCTGCAATGCGCGCATGGTGTCGCTAATCCTTGTCGCTGCGGCGCCCGCGCATCGCATTCGATGCCCAAGCGGCGTCGCAGTGCCTAATTTCGTGTAGGCGGTCGCTTAGACCGGTTCCCGCGCCATGACAAGGCAGGTGTTCTGGCCGCCAAAGCCGAAAGAGTTGGAAAGCACGGTGCGAACCTCGGCCTTCCGCTTCACATTCGGCACCACGTCGAGCTCGATCGAGGGATCGGGATTGTCGTAGTTGATGGTCGGCGGAATGACGCCTTCGCGCATGGTCATGAGCGAGAAGGCGGCCTCGATGGCGCCAGCTGCCGACAGGGTGTGGCCGATCATCGACTTGTTCGACGACACCGGAATCTTGCGGATACGCTCGCCGAACACGGTCGAAAGCGACAGATGCTCCATCTTGTCGTTTTCGGGCGTCGAGGTGCCGTGGGCATTGACGTAGTCGATCTCGTCTTCGCTGAGGCCCGCATCGGCAAGCGCTGCCTTGACCGCACCGATGGCCGGCGAGCCGTCGGGCTTGGAGCGGGTGCGGTGGAAATCGTCGGCCTTTTCGCCGCAGCCCCTGAGGATGCCCAGCACTTCGGCACCGCGGGCAAGCGCGCTTTCGAGCGATTCCAGCACCAGCGCCGCAGAGCCTTCCGCCAGCACAAAGCCGTCGCGGTCCTTGGAGAAGGGCTTCGATGCCTTTTCGGGCACGTCATTGTTGGTCGAAAGGGCCGACAGCAGCGAGAAGCGGATCAACGCCTCGGCGGTTGCCGAGCCGTCGGCGCCGACCGACAGTGCGCGGTCGCATTCGCCGCGACGGATCGCCTCGACGCCGAGCTGGATGGCGGTGGCGCCCGAGGCGCAGGCCGTCGAGGTGGTGATCGGCAGGCCGCGCGTGCCGAAGCGGTCGGCGAGGCGATCGGCGATCGAGCCGAACTGCGACGTCTCGAACATATCGAGCGAGTTCTGGTTGCCCGCTACCTTGAGCAGGCGCTCCGAGGCCGAGCCTTCGTCGTCGCCGGCATAAAGCGCAAAGCGGTCGCGCCAGTCGAGCTCGACCGGCGGGGAGGCAAGGAACAGCGGGCCGTCGAAATCGCCGCCGGCAAAACCGGCTTCCTCGACGGCTTCGCGTGCTGCCGTCTCGGCCAGCTCGTAGGTCAGGGCGCTGGCGCCTTTGGTGCTCGACGGCAGGAAATCGACCATGCCGGAGATGCGGGTGTTGAGCAGCTCGGTGGGGAAGCGGGTGATCGGGTGGATGCCCGACTTGCCCGCGGTCAGCGCTGCCCAGTTGTCGGCCTTGCCGACACCAAGCGAGGTGACGACGCCGATACCGGTGACGGCGACCACTGGTCTGCCGAGATGATCCTTCAGATTGGCCATGTTCTGTCCTGACACCCTTCAGCGCGGCGCGGAGACGAGCGCCAAGCCTTCGAATTGGTGATAGCCGACGGCAGTTGCGAGAACATTGCGCGGCTTTCCGGCAAATTCCTTCTCGCCAGCCTCGAAAGCCGGGTAGCCCGCGCCGCGATCGACGGCGAGCGCGGCAAGGGCCACGGCAAAGGGAAACTGAGCTTCTTTCATGTGGCCGGTGAGCGACGAGAGCGCGCGTGCGGCAATGGGCTTGGCGCCGAGCACTGCTTTTTCGGTCGCGGTGGCGGCATGGGCGCCTGATGCACCCGAGATCGCCAGCAACTCACCGTCGGGCAGCTGCGCCCTGGTCAGCAGTTCGGCAAACCCGGCCTCCAGGCCACCGTCGCGGCGACGACGGGCGCGTCCCGAAACGACGGGACCGAGCTGCGCATAGATCTTCTGGCCGCGGGCTTCGGCATGCTCGCGCGATTCAAGCACCAGGAATGCGCCGCCGGAGCCGGAAACCACGCCGCCGCCTTCGGAGCCCTGGCGCTGCCACACGGGCTTCCATGGGCCACGATGAAGGTAGCCGGCCAGTTCGTAGCCGAGCAGCATGTCGGAGTGTTCGGTCTGGAAGGCACCACCAACCAGCACATGGGTCGACTGGCCGGAGCGGATGCGCGCTGCAGCCGTCTCGATGGCCGAGACGCCTGCGCCTTCCTCGCCCATGAAGGTGCGCGAGGAGCCGGTGACCTTGTGGACGATCGAGATGTTGCCGGCCAACAGGTTCGAAAGCTGGGCCAGGAACAGTGTGGGGCGCAGTTCGGTGGTCAGCTTCTCGTTCAGCAGGACGTCGCGGTCGCCGCGCGTCTCCGACGCGGCAAGCACGCCGGCGTCGACCGTTTCATCGCGTTCGCCGCCACCGGCAGCCACGACCATGTCCATGGTCGTGCTGAGCTCGTCATTGCCCTTGATGCCCGCGTCATCGAGCGCCATGCCGGCAGTGTAGGTGCCCAGCCGCTGCCAGGTCTCCATCTGCCGCTGGTCGCCGCGCTTGGCGATCTGCAGGCCCCAGTCGATTTCCGGGAGGGGATGGATCGAGTAGGGCGAGAAACGCTCCACGTCGATGACGGGCGCAGCGTCAGGGGCGCTGAGCTTCTGCCAGTGAGCCTCGCCGCCTTCGCCGAGCGAAGAGACGAGGCCGATGCCGGTGATGACGACGTCGCGATTGGCCATGGGCGGCTTCAGTGTTCTCAGGCGCTCTTGGCGGCGACGAGTGCGTCGATCTTGGCGCACAGGTTCTTCATGACGAAATATTCGTCGGTCGAAGCCTTGCCGTCATTGACTTCCTGCGTCCACTTCTCGAGCGGCACCTTGATGCCGAACTCCTTGTCGATCGCAAAGACGATGTCGAGGAAGTCGAGGCTATCGATGCCGAGGTCGTCGATGGTGTGGCTCTCGGGCGTGATGGTGTCGATGTCGATCTCACTCGTCTCGGCAATGATCTTGGCGACTTTCTCGAAGGTCGTGGACACGGCTTTTCCTTTGATGAGTGCGGTCATGAACCTGAAACAGATTCTGCGCGCATAGTGTTGAGGGGCTGTCTAATCGGTTTTTCCGGACAGGAAAAGGCCAAATTCTGCGCCTTGGTTGACGCATCCGGGCCCGTCCGCCGGGGAAGGTGCGGGGTTCGGAGCGTCAAAAGACGATGCGGCCAAGCACATGCAGCTTGTCTCCCTGAAGGCCGACGATCAGCGCCTCACCCTCGCGCGCGGCTGCGCCAGTCAGCGCCTGGATGTTCTCCAGATGAGTGACGAGCACGATGTTGTCGGAGCCCGAGAAGTTCTTGATGATGTCCATGACAGCAGCGACGTCGGCATGCTGGGTGGCGTCGGTGGGCTTGTCCAGTGCCGCCATCGGCTCGACGGACTGGTCATCGAAGGCGAGGCGGGCTGTCTCCAGCGTCCGGCAATAGCGGCTCGCCAGCACCTTTTCGACCGGTGCGGCGCGGGCGGCAAACAGCGCACCGATCTTGCGCGCCTGCTGGCGTCCACGGTCGGAAAGGTTGAGCTGGGTCGAGCATTTCTCGATGTCGAAGTTGGGAGGCTCGACGGTGCCCGTCGTCATGGCGTTGCGCAGGAGCACGACGTGGCCGCCATTGCGCAGCAGGGCCCAGCCGGCCTCGGTGGCTTGGGCAGGCACTGCAAAAGACAAAAGCAAAAGCGCAAAGGCAATTCTGAGCATGAAAGATCCTGGCCGGCGTTGCGGATATAGGGATGCCAAAGCCGATTGAAAGGCAAGGCGCGCAGAAAGTGCTTTCGCTATACTGGCTTAACCATCCAAGCTTGATCGGCGCGGCGACGGCGGCGATGCTCGTCCCGTTCGATTCCCGAGAAAAAGCGCAGATGTCCCCACTCGTTGAAACCGTGCTCTTCGTCTTCGGCCTGGTGGCACTGGGATATCTTGCCGGCGTCACCGGCTATCTCAGGGTTGAGGCCGGCGATGCGCTCTCGGAATTCGCCATCGGGGTGGCGCTGCCGCTGCTTCTGTTCCGCACCATGATCGGGGCGGATTTTCACGGTTCCGCGCCCTGGGCGCTGTGGGCCACTTATTTCGCTGCCGTCATCGTCACCTGGACGGCTGGCCATCTGGTGACGACGCGATTGTTCGGGCGCGACGGGCAGGCCGGGGTCGTCGGCGGCGTGTCGTCGGCGTTTTCCAATCTGGTCCTGCTCGGCATCCCCTTCATGCTCGGCGTTTTCGGCCAGCAGGGTTTCGAAGTGCTGTCGCTGATCATCTCGGTGCACCTGCCGACCATGATGATGGCCTCCATCATCCTGTTCCAGCTGTTCGGGCCGCGCCGCGACGAGCCGCTGCATCCCCTCGAAATCATCAGGGACTTCCTGCGCAAGGTGTTCACCAACCCGCTGATCCTCGGCATCCTGGCCGGACTGGCGTGGCGCGCGACCGGATTTCCGCTGCCGGGACTTGCCAGCAGATTCGTCGATGCACTGGCCAACATCGCCGGCCCGCTGGCCCTGTTTGCCATGGGGGTAGGGCTCAGGAAATTCGGCATCTCGGGCAACATCAAGCCGGCGCTGGCCCTGTCGGTGCTCAAGCTGATGCTGATGCCGGCAGTCGCATTGGGGTTTGCCTGGCTGTTCGGCCTGCCGCCCTTGCCGGCCAAAGTGGCCGTGGCCGCCGCCAGCCTGCCGTCGGGCGTCAATTCCTACCTGATCGCCATCCAGTTCGGCACCGGGCAGGCGCTGGCCTCGAACCAGATGACGATTGCAACCGGCTGCGCTGTGTTGACCACGGCTTTCTGGCTGACGGTCGCCACCATGGTGTTCGGCTGACGGCATTTGGTTGCGGCTGGACCAACGTATCTATGCCATAATCCGGTTGCTCGGCGGGCTCGCGGCACGCTACTAGTCTCTGACATGGCGTGCCGGACATCGACCGATCCGCGCGGACGCCGCTTCGACGAATTCCAAGATCAGTTCGCGTCCGTTAGACGCCACACAAGGAGGCCAATCCATGCTCCAGAAAGCCAGCCAGTTCATGAGGCAGGCCAATCTCATCAACGGCGAATGGGTGCAGGCTGATTCCGGCAAGACCGTCGACGTCATCAACCCCGCCACCGGCCTGAAGATCGGCACCGTACCGCGGTCCGGAGCCGCCGAGACCCGCCGCGCCATCGAAGCCGCGAGCGAAGCCTTCAAGACCTTCCGCAAGACCTCGGCGCTCGAACGCTCGAAGCTTCTGCGCAAGCTTCACGACGCCATCATGGACAATCAGGACTCGCTCGCCGAGCTTTTGACCATCGAGCAGGGCAAGTCGCTGACGGAAGCCAAGGGCGAGATCGGCTCGTCGGCAGCCTATGTGCTGTGGTTCGCCGAGGAAGCGCGCCGTACTTATGGCGACGTGGTTCCGTCGCCATGGGCCGATCGCCGTGTGCTTGTCACCAAGGAGCCGGTGGGCGTCATCGCGGCCATCACGCCGTGGAACTTTCCGTCTTCCATGCTGTCACGCAAGCTCGGACCGGCACTGGCGGCGGGTTGCACCGCCGTGGTCAAGCCTGCTTCGCAGACGCCTTATTCGGGCCTTGCCTGGGGCGCGCTGTGCGAGGAGGTCGGCTTCCCCAAGGGTGTGGTCAACGTCGTGACCGGTTCAGCCGGCGAAATCGGCGACGAGATCTGCGCCAACCCGCTGGTCAAGAAAATCACCTTCACCGGCTCTACCGAGGTCGGCAAGATGCTGATCGCCAAGTCGGCTTCGACCGTGAAGAAGGTGTCGATGGAACTCGGCGGCAATGCGCCGTTCCTGGTTTTCGACGACGCCGATATCGATCGCGCCGTTGAAGGCGCCATTACTGCGAAGTTCCGCAACTCCGGCCAGACCTGCGTCTGCACCAACCGCTTCTTCGCCCAGGCCGGCATCTACGACAAGTTCGTGGCCAAGCTGGCCGAGGCCTCGAACAAGCTCAAGGTCGGTTCCGGCCTGGATGCCGGGGTGCAGCAGGGCCCGCTGATCGACGAAAAGGCTGTCGAGAAGGTCGAGGAGTTCATCGCCGACGCAACCGCCAAGGGCGGCAAGGTGGTTGCCGGCGGCAAGCGCCACGCGCTTGGCGGTTCGTTCTTCGAGCCGACGGTCATTTCCGACGCCACGCCTGCCATGATGTTCATGAAGGAAGAGATCTTCGGCCCGGTCGCTCCGGTGTTCAAGTTCGAGACCGAAGAGGAGGCGATTGCGCTCGCCAACGACACGGAATTCGGCCTCGCGAGCTACTTCTACACCGGCAATCTCGGCCGCGCCTTCCGCGTGATGGAAGGACTGAAATACGGCATGGTCGGTGTCAACGAAGGCCTGATCACCACGCCTGAAGCGCCGTTCGGCGGCGTCAAGGAGTCGGGTCTTGGCCGCGAGGGCGGTCATCAGGGCATCGAGGACTATCTCGACACCAAATATGTCTGCATCGGCGGACTGGGGCTCTAGGGCGCGCCATCGCTGTGCCAAGGGCAGCGCGCGGTCCAAGCCGGACCGCGCGTTTTCTTTTGTCGTTGAATCCGAAAACTCGCGTAAGTTGCTGTAGTTGTTTGTTTTCGGCCGATCCAGTGAGGCGGCCTGGCTCATGGGCGTCGGTCACGTGTCACTGATCGAATAGCCAAGCTGGTGAGATCGGGCCATCTTGCGGATGCCGCGAATCCGATGCGGTCGGGAAGGCGTGCCGTCGGCAATACGTTGTCGGCAGGCGGGAGGAAGTGGAATGACTTCAGCGTGGCGCATGGTCGTCGGGGCGTTCGGGCTGGTTGCCCTCGCGGTTGGCTTTCTCGCTGTCGTCTACCTGACGGCGCCGGAGAAGCCGGGGCCTGACCTCGCGCGCGCCAAGAATTCGGCCAAGGGCCTATACGCCCTGTCTATTGCGCCCGAGGCCGGCGAGCCCAGGCAGGGCGACCTGCACAATTGGGTGCTGACGGTGAAAACACGGCAGGGCGCGCCGGTTGAAGGGGCAGCAATCACCATCGGCGGCGGCATGCCCGAGCATGCGCATGGTCTGCCGACCAGCCCCGAGGCGACGGCCTATCTGGGAGACGGGCGCTATCGCATCGAGGGCATGAAATTCTCGATGACTGGCTGGTGGCAGCTCAAGTTCGGTATCACGGCTCCGGCTGGCGCCGATGACGCCACCTTTAACCTGGTGTTATGAGGCCATGGCACGCGGCCCGCTTTCCAAACTGACAGCGGCCGCGGCGCTCGTGGCAATGCTGGCAGGCTGCAGCGATGCCGACTTCACAGATACCGAAAAACGCACGATCGCCTCGATGTCCTTGTCGGCGCTGGCACCGCTGCCGCCCGATCCGACCAACCGTTTCGCCGACGATCCGGGGGCTGCAGCGCTTGGAGCGACGCTGTTCTTCGACACCGGCATGAGCCGCGACGGCAATGTTGCCTGCGGCACCTGCCACAAGATCGACCGCCAGTTCCAGGACGATCTGCCGCGCGGCAAGGGCGTGGGCGAGACCAACAGGCGCACCATGCCGTTGGCGGGCGTGGCGCGCGATCCGTTCTTCTTCTGGGACGGCAGGCGCGACAGCCTGTGGTCGCAGGCGCTGACGCCGCTCGAGAATCCGCTCGAACATGCCGGCACACGCACGGCCTATGCGCACTACATCAAGCGCCGCTTCGGCGAGCGCTATGAGCGGATCTTCCGGCCGCTGCCCGACCTTTCAAACCTGCCGGCAAGTGCCGGACCGTTCGGGACGCCCGCCGAACAGGCGGCCTGGGCCGGGATGACCGACGCCCAGCGCGACGGCATCGATCGCCTCTATTCCGACATCGGCAAGGCAATCGCTGCCTTCGAACGTTCGCTCGTCCATGGCAAGACCCGTTTCGACCGCTTCACCGATGCTTTGGCGCAAGGCCGGCAACCATCGGCCGGAGACGATCTGACTTCAGAGGAACGGCAGGGGCTCCGGCTGTTCATCGGCAAGGCCAATTGCTCGACCTGCCATACCGGCCCGCGCTTCACCGACAACCATTTTCATAACACCGGCGTTCCGCCGGTGTCCGGTCTGTTTGAGGACCGCGGCCGGGTCGCCGTTCTCGCGGAGGTGCAGGCCGATCCGTTCAACTGCCTCGGCAAATTCCGTGATGGCGGCGAGGAGGCCTGCGGAGAGTTGCGTTTCATGCAGAAGAGTTCACCGGAACTGGTGAGGGCCTACAAGACGCCGTCCTTGCGCGGGGTGGCCGAGCGCCCGCCTTACATGCATGCCGGCCAGTTCGTGTCGCTGGAGCAGGTCGTCAGCCACTATGCCACGGCCCCGAAGGCTATCGAGGGCGAAACGGAGATACATCCGGTGGCACTTTCCGATCGTGAAAAGGCGGCGCTGGTGGCCTTCCTCAAGACGCTCAGCGAGTAGTCAGCGGTCCTTTACCGTTTCCATCGCCACGAAAGTCGATGTCTGGGCGACGTGGGGCAGGGCGGAAATGCGTTCGCCCAGAACCCGACGGTAGGTGGCTATGTCCCTGGTGCGGACCTTCAGCAGGTAATCGAAGCTCGCCGCCATCATGTGGCATTGCTCGATCTCGCGCACCGCATGGACCGCACGGTTGAAATCGTCGAGGGCTGCCGAGCGGGTGTCGGAAAGCTTGACCTGGACAAAGGCGACGTGGCCTTCGCCCATGCGCTCGCTGTCGATGACCGCCTGATAGCCCCTGATGAAGCCCTCTTTCTCCAGTCGCTTGACCCGCGCCTGCACCGGGGTCTTGGAAAGTCCCACTTTTGTGGCAAGCTCAGCCATCGACAAGCGTCCGTCGCGCGAAAGGGCGAACATGATGTTGCGGTCGATACGGTCCAATTGATCTTCAGACATGGATATTGCGGCTCATTTGGAAGATAATTGCCTTCGATCCTAGGTCAGTTAGTCTGCAAAGTCGAATTATTTGGACCGGCCGGAATCCGGGCGACGTGCTAGTTTTCGTCAAAATGCTCGGGCGTGGGTTCGCGCCGGGCGTAGCCTCAACCGCTCCACAGGATCGCCATGTCAGCGCTCGACGCCATCCGCCAGGAAATTCGCGCCAACTACCTTCCAGACGAAGCCGCCGCCGTGAAGCGGCTGGCTGATCTGGCCAACCTTTCCGCCGACGACCGCAAGGCGATTTCCGCCCGTGCGGCCGATCTCGTGCGCGCCGTTCGCGGCTCGACCGATCCGCGGCTGATGGAAGTGTTCCTGTCCGCCTACGGCCTGTCGACCAAGGAAGGCGTGGCGCTAATGTGCCTGGCCGAGGCGCTGCTGCGCGTGCCCGACACCGAGACCATGGACGATCTCATCGCCGACAAGATCGCGCCACATGACTGGTCGTCGCATTCGGGCGGTTCGAGCTCGATCTTCGTCAATGCCTCGACCTGGGCGCTGATGCTGACCGGCCGCGTGCTGGACGAAGGCGAGGGCTCGATCGAACGCACGCTGCGTTCCATGGTGCGCCGTCTCGGCGAGCCGGTGATCCGCACCGCGGTTGCCGCTGCCATGCGCGAAATGGGCGAGCAGTTCGTGCTCGGCCGCACCATCACCGAAGCGGTCAAGCGTGGCCGCTCGATGATCCAGAAGGGCTATCTCTACTCCTTCGACATGCTGGGCGAGGCCGCCCGCACCGAAGCCGACGCACTGCGTTATCACCGCGCCTATGCCGAGGCGATCTCGTCGCTCGACAATGGCACCAACGGCCCTGACATCCGCTACAACCACGGCATTTCGGTGAAGCTGTCGGCGCTGCATCCGCGCTATGAAGTCTCCCACAAGGACGACATGCTGCCTGTCATGGCCGAGCGGCTGCTGTCGCTGTGCCTGGCCGCCAAGCGCGCCCGCATGGGCCTCAACATCGACGCCGAGGAGGCCGACCGCCTCGACCTGTCGCTCGACGTCATCGAGCGCGTGCTCGCTCATCCCGACCTCGCCGACTGGCACGGCTTCGGCGTCGTCGTACAGGCCTATGGCCCGCGCACGGCGTTTGCCATCGACTGGCTCTATGCTCTCGCCAACAAGCTCGACCGCAAGATCATGGTGCGCCTGGTCAAGGGTGCTTATTGGGACACCGAGATCAAGCGCGCCCAGACGCTGGGCCTGCCTGGCTATCCGGTGTTCACCCGCAAGGCCAATACCGACGTCTCCTACATGGCCTGCGCCCGCAAGCTCTTGTCGATGACGGATCGTATCTACCCGCAGTTCGCCACGCACAATGCGCACACGGTCGCCGCCATCCTGTCGATGGCCTCGGATCGCACCTCGTTCGAATTCCAGCGCCTGCATGGTATGGGCGAGGCCCTGCATGAGACGGTGCGCAAGGCCGAGGGCACGCGTTGCCGCATCTATGCGCCTGTCGGCGCGCATTCCGACCTGCTTGCCTATCTGGTTCGCCGCCTGCTCGAGAACGGCGCCAACTCGTCCTTCGTCCATCAACTGACCGACGAGGACGTGGCCCCGGAGGACATCGCCCGCGATCCGCTCGAAACGGTGGAGACGCAAGGGCCGGCCTCCAATCCGTCGATCCCGACCCCTTCGGCGATCTTCGGCGCTGGCCGTCCCAATGCCAAGGGCTGGGACATCACCGACATCACGACGCTGGCAGCGATCGATCATGCCAAGTCGGCATTCAAGGGCCCGGACCGCTGGACGGCCAAACCGATCACGCGTGCTGCTGGCTATGGCGCCTCGCGCAAGGTGATCAACCCAGCCAAGCCGTCCGACGTCGTCGGCACCGTGACAGAGGCTGCCGCCAAGCAGGTGGACACGGCCGTTCGCATCGCCGTCGAGGCGCAGCCGGCCTGGGCGAAGAAGCCTGTCGCCGAGCGTGCGGCCATCCTGCGCCGCACCGCCGACCTCTATGAGGCCAATGCGGTCGAGTTCTTCGCGCTTGCCACCCGCGAGGCCGGCAAGTCGCTGTCCGACGGCGTGGCCGAGGTGCGTGAGGCGGTCGACTTCCTGCGCTACTACGCCGCCGAAGCCGAGAAGGCTGAGGCCGGCACCGAGGCGCGCGGCGCCATCGTCTGCATCTCGCCATGGAACTTCCCGCTGGCCATCTTCACCGGCCAGATTGCAGCGGCACTTGTGACCGGCAACACCGTCATCGCCAAGCCGGCCGAGCAGACGCCGTTGATCGCGGCGCGTGCCGTCGAGATGATGCGCGAGGCCGGCGTGCCCGAGGACGTGATCCAGCTTTTGCCGGGTGATGGCCCCAATGTCGGCGGACCGCTGACGGCCGACCCGCGCATTGCCGGCGTCTGTTTCACCGGTTCGACCGAGGTCGCCAAGATCATCGAGCGGCAGCTTGCCGAGACCGCCCGGCCCGACGCCATGCTGATCGCCGAGACAGGCGGCCTCAACGCCATGATCGTCGATTCCACGGCACTTCCCGAGCAGGCGATCCGCGACGTGCTGGCCTCGTCGTTCCAGAGTGCCGGCCAGCGCTGTTCGGCGCTGCGCGTGCTCTACGTCCAGAAGGACGTCGAGAAGAAGATGGTCGAGATGCTGAAGGGCGCCATGGATGCGCTTACCGTCGGCGATCCTTGGCATCTGTCCACCGATGTCGGCCCCGTCATCGATGAGGAAGCGCAGAGCGGCATTCGCGATTACTGCGCCAAGATGGAAGCTGGCGGCAAGCTGATCGCCAAGCTCGACGCGCCTGCCGACGGCCGTTTCGTTGCCCCGCATGTCTTCAGGGTCAAGGGCATCGAGGACATGGAGCGCGAGGTCTTCGGCCCGGTGCTGCATGTCGCGACCTTCGATGCCGATCAGATCGACGAGGTGGTCGCGGCCATCAACCGCAAGGGCTACGGCCTGACCTTCGGCCTGCACACCCGCATCGAGGGACGCGTGCAGCACATCGTCGACAGCATTCATGCCGGCAATATCTACGTCAACCGCAACCAGATCGGCGCGGTGGTCGGCTCGCAGCCCTTCGGCGGCGAAGGCCTTTCCGGCACCGGTCCCAAGGCGGGCGGCCCGCACTATCTGCGCCGGTTCCGCAAGTCGGCCGAAAGCGGCCAGGTCACGGCTGACGGCCGCAAGGTGACGGCAACCGAGCTGGTCGACAATCTGGTCGATGCCGGCGAATGGGCGACGCGCGGCGACCGTATCGCCATCCTGCGCAAGCATTTGCGCGGTAAGGGTGCGCAGGCAATCGCCGCTGCTGCCGGAATCGATTTCGGCCAGGTCGACCTGCCCGGACCGACCGGCGAGGCCAACACGCTGTCGCTCAACCCGCGCGGACGCGTGCTCGTGCTCGGGCCCGATACCGAGACGCTGCTCGCCCAGGCGATCCAGGCGCTCGCCGCTGGGTGCTCGGTGCTGGCGGTTGCCCCCGGTGCCCCGGCGGCCCTGCAGGCGCTGCTTGGCAAGGGCCTGCCTGTGGCTGCTCTCGACGCTCGTGCCGACCCGGTCGAGGCGCGGGCGCTGGCAGTCGATGCGGTTGCCTATTCAGGCACGCAGGAAGGCATGAAGACCATTCGCAAGGTGCTGGCCGAGCGCAAGGGGCCGATCGTTCCGCTGATCAGTGAAACGATCTACCCGGCAGCCTATGCCCACGAGCGGGCGGTCTGCGTCGACACGACAGCCGCCGGCGGCAACGCCAGCCTGCTGGCATCTGTCTGATCAAAAACGAAAGGGGCAGGCTCAGGCCTGCCCCTCGATCTCTTCCGGCGCGCATCCGAACCGCAGCAGATTGCCGTGCGGATCGTGGATGTAGAATTCCTTCATGTTCCACGGTCGCACCGTAAAGGGGCTCAGCCGTTCCACCGCTCGCGCCGAGAATTCGGCGTGCAGGGCAGGGACCTCGCCGCCCCTGATGTAGCAGGACGTGACCTCGGGCAGCTTGCGGTCGTCCGTCTTCCAGAAATGGATCTCGACCTCGCCACGCCGGACGATCAGGTAGGCGTCCATGTCAGGCCCGATGACCTCGAAGCCTAGCCGGTCGCGGTAGAAGTCACGGCTCTCGCCAATGTCTGGCGAGGGCATGACGGGAATGCTGCGGGCCAGATCTGTCATTCTCAGGCGCCTTCGACGACCGAAAAGCCCTCGAACTGCGGATGGCCGACATAGGACGCCTTGGACGAACCGGCATTCTTGTGCGCGGCGCGGAAATTCTCCGACTTCGTCCAGGCGATAAAATCGTCCTGGCTCGCCCATACCGTGTGCGAGGCGTAGAGCGTGTAGCCCTCGGCCTCGTTCACCGGCCCACGCAGCAGGTGGAACTCGCGAAAGCCCTTCATTTCGCTGAGGGTCGAATCGCGGTTCTTCCAGACGTCCTCGAACGCCGTCTCTGAGCCGTTCTGAACCTTGAAGCGGTTCATGGCGATATACATGCTTTTTCCTCTCAGGTGTTCGTGCCGGCATCGGCTGGCCGGATCGGGTGGAATGTCACAATCTTTTCGTCGGCGAGGCGCGCCGCGTTTACCGGATTCGGGCCGGCCTGACGGATGCCTGCGTCGCGATAATGAGCGAGTTCGGTGACCTTGTCGCTCAAGGACGTCGCTGCCATCCGGTCGATCAATTCGCGCAGTTCTGGCCGCAGGCCGTCACCGCGCACAGCCGAAATGGCATCCAGAGTGTTCAACAAAGACATTGTCGTCATCCTCTTTCGAAGCTGATCATCGCGTTTCCAGAGGGATTTCGAAGTGCCAGGTCGAGCGTCCAGCTTCGGGTGGAATGGGAGGGAAAGGAGCCGCGCGGCGCACGGCGTCGAGGCCAGCCTTGTCGATCGCCGGCACGCCGGAACTGCTTGTCACACTGATTGAACTCACGCTGCCATTTGCCGTGACGACGAACGAAACGACCACCACGCCCTTGCCTCTCGACATTCTGAACGATCTTGACAGCTTTGAGCGGACCTTGCCGGAATAGTTGGAGACTGCGGCATTGCCTGCCGATGCGCTGCTGCCGTTCTTGCCTTTGGTGGTGGTGGTGCCGTTGTCCGCGCCGTCGGCCGCGCCCCTGCGCGCGTCGGCCTGGCCCTTGCCGCCGGATCCTGCCTTGACGGGGGCAGGCTGCCTGGCAGGGGCCTTTTCCAGCTTCTTCGGCTGCTCGGCCTTTTTCTCGGGCTTCTTGACCGGTCTCGGCTCGGCCTTCTTCACCGGTTCTGGCTTCACGGGCTCAGGCTTTGGTTCTGGCTTCACGACTTCCGGTACAGCCTCGGCGACGATCTCTTCAGCAACCGGCACCGTCTCGGTTTCGGTCTCGACCGGTTCGACCTTTGCCATTTCGACCGGCTTCTGGACGATGTTGTCGTCCTCGACGGGCTCGATCTTGTCGGTGGCAAGGATTTCCGGCAGCGGATCGGTGGTCGTCGGCTGCACCGGCTGGTCGGTGACCGGCTGGATGGTTTCAGCGACAGGCGTTTCCTGGGCCGCGGTTTCAACTGCCTCTGCAGGTGTGAATTCCGGCACGGCCTGGGCTTCGACCGTCTCGACGGGCTTGGCGTCCAGCATCGTGACCATCGTCACATTGGTGATGGTATTCGGATCGATCTCCGACTGATCGCCTGCAGCCGACTGGTCCTCGGAGGCATTGCCGAGCAAGGTGATGCCGGCATTGGCGCTGCCTTCGATCAGAACCTGATCTTCGTCGCCCCGCGTCATGAAGAACATGGCGACCGCGGCGTGGAAAACACAAGAAGCCAGGATCGCGGCCAGCCACTTGCGGCTGCGAAGCCTGACCGTGGATTGCCTCGGCGACAGCGGCTCGCTTGCCGGGACCTGAAGCAGCGGGCTGGCGTCGGCCAGAACGCTTCCGTGCGCGGTGTCGCGGGCGCAGATGCGCAGTGCGCCGCGCGGGATTGCGAATTCGGGGTCGTCGGGCTCGGCCGGCCAGGCACCGATGCCAGCCAGAGGCCAGGCGACTGTGCTTTTGGCGAAGGCCGGTTCCAATCCCACGTCTGCCCCCTCAGATGCCGAACGCGATGCCGGATTTGGATGCGGTGCGCAGCGACTTCACACAGGCGCCGGGCTCGATGCCCGGGCCGGTGCAATCGGTGGCATGGTTGATCAACACGCGGCTGACCTTGGTGCAGTCGGTTCCCGGCAGGTCGAAACGCGTCACCTTGGTCTTGCCCGCGGGCAGGTCCTTGAAGTCGAGCACGGTCAGCCGGTCGACCACGCCGGCGTCGTTGAACAGCGCGATCTCGAAGGCGGCCTTGGACAGCTCGGTGCCGAGATTGTTGCTGACCACAAAGGTGAAGCGGCAGCCCTTGTCTGAGGGCTGCGCTGCGTTGAGCTCGAGCACAAGCTCGGGAGAGGGGCTCTGGGCGACGGCGGTTGCCGCCGTCGCGAGAAGAGCCGCCGCCCCGACGAACGATGTCGCGAGGTGGCGCATCGTTACCAGCCGAACTGCTTGGACAGGGAAACCTTGAACGTACGGCCCTTGGCGTCGTCGTTCACGAGGAATTCCTTGTACTGCTTTTTGAACACGTTATCGATGCCGAAGTTTGCTTCCCAGCCGGACAGCTGACCGTCCTGCGGCTTCCACGTGAAGAAGATGTCGTGGACATCGAAGGCCTTGGAGTAGCGCGTCTCGTTGACCGGCGGTGTGCTGGTGTCGCGGCTCTTGTCTTGCGGTCCTGCAACAAAGCGGGCCTTCCAGCCAAACCTGATGTCGTAGTCCGGCACCTTGCCGCCAAGCGTGAGGGCAAGTTCATGCGGCGCGATCGTCGTCAGATAGGCATTGGTTTTCTTGTTCTTGCCGACGACGTACGAGTACCCCGCATTGGCGAAAACATAGTCAGAATCATATGCCGCCTCGACTTCGAAGCCATAGAGTTCGGCCTTGTCGATGTTTTCGAAGCCGGGCTTGTTGTTGAAACCGGCGGCGAAAGGCCTGTTCAGTGCGATCAGATTCGTCACATCGTTATAAAAACTTGTAACCTTCAACTGTCCCGCGTCGCCGTCCTGCACCAGATCGTTGCCGGAGAGCGCAAACCCAGCTTCGAAATTGTTTGACTGTTCCTTCTTCAGGCCAAGGCTTGGCAGGAATGTCGACGACGAACTCGCAGTCGAGAACACCTCGTCGATGGTCGGGAAGCGTTCAGTGTGTGCGATGGACCCAAAGACCGCGACAGCGTCGTTTATCTTGTAGTGGGCGGCAATCTTCGGCGAGAAGGCGGTGTCGTCGCTGTCGGCTGCGGTCGTACCTGTTCCAGGATTGATAACAGCGGAATCTGGTGACAAGCGGTGCCAGTCAAGCCGCATGCCGGAAATCAGCGTCAACCGCTCGTCCCAGACGAACTCGTTCTGAGCGAAGACGCCGGTTTTTACGTCGGTACCCTCTGGATGGAAGGTAACCGGAAACTGGGTGCCGTCGTTGCGGAATGCCTCGGCCTCGCGCGTCTGATAGCTGGACTGTGAACCTACGGTCAGATGGTTGACCCAGTTGTCGCCAGTCCAATCCATCGTGTTCTGGGCATTGAACTGCCAGGTCTGGTAGCCGTAGTTCGAATCGCAGACGACCGCGAACGACCCGGCGCTGCAGGATGACCGCAGGTCGGCATTGCGCTGTTCATTGGTCGTGTTGGAGTACGACGCCGACACCTTCACATCGAGCATGTCGTTGTCGGAGAACGGGTTCTCGTAGGAAACGACCGCGGTGCGATCGATGACGTGCCGGTCGATCAGGCCAAAGAACGCGGCTGCGCTGGTCTGCGACAACTGCTGGTCATCGAGATTGGAGTCCCACTGCTGGTAGGACATCCGCAGCTTGCCTTCGTCGCCAACGTTGAAGGTGCCCTTGGCGAGACCCGACCAGGCTTTGAAGTTCGAGCCGATGACCTCCTTGCCATTGCCGGACTCGTAAGGATCGGACGCGCGGTAGTTGCCGGTCAGCAGGAACTCGGCGTTCTCGCCCCAACGCTGGGCCAGCACTGACGAGAGCAGGTAGCCATTGCCATTGCTGTTCCAGGAGCTCTTGAGCCGCAGCGCGCCTGTCTGTCCCTCGGCGATGAAGTCGGAAGCGTCCTTGGTCTCGAAATTGATGACGCCGCCAAGCGCGCCCGAGCCATAAAGGGTGGACGAAGCCGGGCCGCGCAGCACTTCGACGCGCTTGTACAGTTCCGGATCGGAGAAGAACGAGCCGAGACGATACTGTTCGTAGAATTTCTGGGCGCCGTCGACATTGACGATGATGCGGCCGCCGTCGCCCGTGTTCTCAGGCGCCCCGATGCCACGGATGTTGAAGCTCTGGCCAAGCAACCTGTCCGAGCCGGTAACATTGACGCCGGGCGTGGCGCGAATGATTTCACCGATGGTCTCGGGCTGAAGCCGGTCAATGTCCTCCTGGTCGACGACGGTAACGGCCTGAGGTGTGTCGATCGCCACCTTTTCCTTGCCAGCGCCGATGACGAGGCGCTGCAGCAGCGTCACGCGGCCTTTCTTTTCCTGTTCATTCGTCTGCGCTTCCTGCGCTTGTGCGGCCTGCAATCCGACCAGCACCATCATCGCCGCTCCGCCCAGCAGAGCAGCCTTGTTCCGAGCAACCAGCCCCATGTCCCAACTCCAAATGTCCCATGCTGGCTCGCTCGGCGCTTGCTTGCATTTTTTTCGTCTGCCGGTCGCGTCTTAAATCTTGACTCGTTCACTCCGGTATTGCACTGACTAATAAACATGATTGTTCGAGTCAACTAATTGATTTGAACCTGATGGACCACGACCGGCTGGGCCGGCGGGGCGAACGGACAAAGGAGTGCAATGAGATGAATTCGCACGACCCGAACCACTTCCGTTCCGGCCAATATCGGCACGGATACCGCAGGCCCGAAGGGCAGGGTGGGCCTCGTCCGATGGCGGGAACGCTGGCCGTCAGGACGCTGACCAGCGAGTCGCTGTTCCTTGGCGATTTCGAGATCGGCATCGACCATGGCGGCGCACTCTACCGCCTCAAGATTACCCGTCAGGGCAAGCTCATTCTCAACAAGTAGGTATTCGAAAATGGACCAGCGCGTTAAGCCCAACCCACAGGAAATCAGGCGGGCCCGGGCCGAGAGCCCGAAAATGCGCGAGCGCGATCTCGCCAGCCAGCTAGCCATTTCCGAGGCCGATCTGGTCGCCGCCCATTGCGGCGACGGGGTCTTCCGCATCGAGCCGCGTGTCAACGACATGCTGGCCGGTCTGGAGGCAGTCGGCGAGGTCATGGCACTGACCCGCAACGAAAGTGCCGTGCACGAGAAGATCGGTATCTACGACAAGGTCGTACCGGGCAAGCATGCCGCCATGGTTCTTGGCGAGCAGATCGACCTCAGGATATTCCCGAGCGCCTGGGCGCATGGTTTTGCTGTCGAAAAGCGCGACGGCGACGATATCCGCCGCAGCCTGCAGTTCTTCGATGCCGCGGGCACTGCCGTGCACAAGGTGCATCTGCGGCCGGCGTCCAATCTCTATGCCTACCAGAAGCTGGTTGAGACGCTTGCATCGGACAATCAGGACCCGTCCGTCGCGACGGTTCAGGCGACTGTCGCCGAGCCCGCCGGCCAAGGCGCGGCAAGCATCGACGAATTGCGCGAGCGCTGGAGCAAGCTGACCGACACCCACGAGTTCTTCGGCATGTTGAAGTCGCTGAAGCTCGGCCGCCAGCAGGCGATGCGCATGGTTGGCCGCGATTATGCCTGGACGCTGGACAAGGACGCGCTTCCGGCCATGTTCGACCAGTCGGCCCAGAGCAGCCTGCCGATCATGTGCTTCGTCGGCAACCATGGCTGCATCCAGATCCACTCCGGGCCGGTGAAGAACATCAAACCGATGGGGCCGTGGATCAATGTGATGGATGAGACCTTCCATCTCCATCTGCGGGCCGACCATGTCCAGGAACTCTGGGCTGTGCGTAAGCCGACCAAGGATGGTCATGTGACCTCGGTGGAAGCTTATGACGCCAATGGCGACATGATCATCCAGTTCTTCGGCAAGCGGAAGGAAGGCCAGGACGAGCGTACCGAATGGCGCGGCCTTGTCGAGAACCTAGCTGTTTCCGCGCAGCAGAACGCGGCGTGAGGACTATGAACATGTCGATTTCCAAGGGGCTTCTGCGCTCGGCCGCGCTGGGGCTTGCCCTTCTTTCTGCCACCGCCGCCAGCCAGGCGGCAGAAGGGCTGAGCGTTCTGCCGGACCGCTCGCGCGTTGCATCCGTCGGCGGCTCGATCACCGAGATCGTTTATGCGCTGGGTGAGGAAAAGTCGCTTGTCGCCCGCGACTCGACCAGCGTCTATCCCGAGGCAGCTTTCAAGCTGCCCGACGTCGGCTATATGCGGGCGCTGTCGCCGGAAGGCGTGCTGTCGGTCAATCCATCGGGCATCCTGGCGCTCGAGGGCAGCGGCCCGAAGGAAGCGGTCGACGTTCTGAAGAAAGCGAGCATTCCCTTCATCAACGTGCCCGAAGGCTTTAGCCACAAGGGCATCATCGACAAGATCCGTGTCGTCGGAAAGGCGCTCGACGTCGAAGCCAAGGCGGAGGCCCTGGCCAAGGAGGTCGACGGGCAGCTGAGCGAGGCCGAGGCGCTGACCAAGGACATTCCCGCCGACCAGCGCAAGCGCGTGCTGTTCATCCTGAGCATGCAGGGCGGCAAGATCCTGGCCTCCGGCAGCAACACTGCGGCCGACGGCATCATCGCCATGGCCGGAGGCGTCAACGCGGTCGAGGGCTACTCCGGCTACAAGCAGCTTACCGACGAAGCGGCGATCACCGCAAAACCGGACATGATCCTGATGATGGATCGCGAGGGCCAACTCGCCATCGATGACAGCCAGATCTACGGCCATCCGGCAATCGCCTCGACCCCTGCAGGCCAGGCCAGGAAGGTGATCCGCATGGATGGTGCCTATCTTCTGGGCTTCGGGCCGCGCACTGCCGGTGCGGTCAAGGATCTTGCCGCAGCGCTCTATGGCGACGCGGTCAAGAAATAGGACCGGTAAAGTGACGGATGAAACTATTGCCGGCGTTGCCGCCACCGGCGCGGACGGACGCCATGCGAGTGGCGACCGTTCGGCCAGGGCAGTGATCGTCATTTGCCTGCTCGCCTTTGTGCTTGCCTTCACGGCGCTGACCAGCCTGACCTGGGGCGCCTCCGATGCCTCGGCACTCGGTCTGGTCAGCGAATGGCTGTTCGGCTCGACGCCGGGCAACGAGGCACTGTCGGCGCGAGACGCCATCATCGTCTACGACATTCGCCTGCCGCGCGTGATCCTGGGCATCCTGATTGGAGCGGCGCTCGCCGTATCGGGTGCCGTGATGCAGGGCCTGTTCCGCAATCCGCTGGCCGATCCTGGCCTTGTCGGCGTTTCCTCCGGTGCAGGCCTGGGCGCCGTCTTGATCATCGTGCTCGGAGCCAGCGTGTTGATGCCCGTCACGGCCCTGTTGGGCACCTATGCTCTGCCGCTGGCTGCCTTCTTTGGCGGACTGCTCACGACCATCATTCTCTACAACGTCGCAACCCGTCAGGGGCGAACCTCCATGGCCACCATGCTGCTCGCCGGCATCGCACTGGGGGCGATGGCAATGGCGCTGACCGGGGTGATGGTCTACATGGCCGATGACCGGCAGCTGCGCGACCTGACCTTCTGGCAGCTCGGCTCGCTGGCGGGCGCAACCTGGATCAAGATCGCCGCCGCCGGTCCGATCATCGTCCTGGCGCTGGCGGTGACTCCGTTCCTGGCAAAGGGGCTGAACGCCCTTTCGCTCGGCGAGGCGACCGCCGCCCATCTCGGCGTCCCCGTGCAGCGGCTGAAATATATCGCCATCGTCTCGGTCTCGGCGGCAATCGGCGCGTCGGTTGCCGTCAGCGGCGGCATCGGCTTCATCGGCATCGTCGTGCCGCATTTGCTGAGATTGGCCATCGGCCCCGACAACCGCTACCTGCTGCCGGCTTCGGCGCTGCTTGGCGCCAGCCTGCTGCTGCTCGCCGATGCCGTCAGCCGCACCATCGTTGCACCGGCGGAGCTTCCGATCGGCATCATCACAGCCGCGGTGGGCGGGCCGTTTTTCCTGTGGATCCTGCTGCGCAACCGCAGCGTGATCGATCTCTGAGCCTTGGGGACGTGAACATGCTCGAAGCACGCCAGGTTTCCGTCTCGATCGGCGCCAAGCGGATCGTCAACGACATCGACTTCACCGTCCGCCCAGGCGAGCTCGCCGCCATTGTCGGTCCCAATGGATCGGGCAAGACCACGTTCCTTAAGGCGCTGACCGGCGAGCTGTCCTATTCCGGCAGCATCTCGCTCAACGGCAAGGACATTTCGGCGCTGAAACCCTGGCAGGCCGCCTCCATGCGGGCGGTACTGCCACAGTCGACGGCGCTGTCGTTTCCATTCACCGTTCGCGAGATCGTCAAGCTCGGGGTGACCGGCGGCCGTTCGGGCGCGCTGGCGGGAGAGGATGATCGACTGCCCGACCGGGCGCTGGCGCGCGTCGATCTCGAGGGATTTGCCGGGCGCTTCTATCAGGAACTGTCGGGCGGCGAGCAGCAGCGGGTGCAGCTGGCGCGCGTGCTCTGCCAGGTGTGGGCGCCGGTGCTGGACGGCAAGCCGCGTTACCTGTTCCTCGACGAGCCGGTGTCGAGCCTCGACATCAAGCACCAGCTTATCATCATGAACATTGCCCGCGACTTTGCGCGGCGCGGCGGGGCGGTGGTCGCCATCCTGCACGACCTCAACCTGACGGCCATGTATGCCGACAGCATAGCCGTCATGCATCGTGGCTGCCTGGCCGCGATGGGCGCGCCCCAAAACGTTCTGAGCGACGAGCTGATCGAGAGGGTGTTCGGTTGCCGGCTACGTGTCGGCGCCTTGCCAGCGGCCAACGTGCCGTTCGTGTTGCCGCAATCGGCAGTCGCCTGATACCGGCTTGCCCGGTATCAGCTGGCTGCCGCCATCAGCTTGCCAGCGATTGCGGCTCGGGGAAGTTGATCCCCAGCGTTTCGCGCATGTTCGGGCGGGCAGCGACGAGATCGGCGATGGTGTAGCGTCCAAGCACTTCGAAGAAGGCGTTCAGCGCTTCGCGCAGCGCCGAGTTCAGGCCGCAGCTGTCCATCAACGGGCATTCGGCATCGGCCTCAAAGCACTCGGCCATGGCAAAGCTCTCTTCCGTCACGCGCACCACGTCGAACAGCGAAATCTTGTCGGCAGCCTTGCCGAGGCGCACACCGCCGTTGCGGCCGCGAACGGTCTCGACGAGGCCAGCCTCGACCAGTGGCTGAAGAATCTTGAACAGGAACAGCTCCGACACCGTGTAAGCGGTTGCGATTTCCGGAACGCGGCTCAGCCGGCCCTGATTGGCCGCGCAATACATGAGAATGCGCATGGCGTAGTTGGTCTGGCGGGTAAGACGCATTGGTGATTCCTCGCTGTGGCGCGGACAGGCCTCTTATATGGCCTACACCTTAGAACAATTCCAGACAAGCGATGTCAACAATTTGCGTCGCGATGCGCCTCCAGTGCAAGCCAGCCTTGCGTAACTGGCCGAGCTCGCGGGTTGAAGTTTTTGTTGCATTGCACAATATTGCGCATGTCGGGAGTCAGAGACTCTGGGGAGGAACCCATGAGGACTACGACATGGAACAGATCAAGTTTGCCCAACGCCCGCTGGTCGGCACGATCCGCCAGTTGCGGCCGTCCGATCTGCCCCGCTTTGCCGAACATCTCCTGAGACTGGATGGGCAGAGCCGGCGCGACCGGTTCAACGGGCTCATGGACGACGGCTTTCTCCAGGCCTATGCAGAGCGCTGCTTCCACCAGGGCGTGACCGTCATCGGCTATGTCGAGGGCGACAAGGTCCTGGGTGCGGCGGAGTTGCATGAGCGCCCCGAAGAGCAGGAGCCGACGGCCGAGATCGCCTTCAGCGTCGAGCGCCAGCTTCAGCACCGTGGCATCGGCGGACGCCTATTCAGGCGCCTTGTTGCCCAGGCGAGGGGGCTCGCCTACAGCCGCCTTCAGGTTTCGACCCATTCCAGCAACAATGCCATGAAGGCGCTGGCGCGCCGTTTCAACGCCAAACTCAGCTTCGAGAACGGCGAGACCAACGGCGTCATCGAACTGGACGCCATAACTGATGCCGACGTCGAATGGCAGGTTCCGGCCGACCTCGGCAGGCGCAGCACCGGCAAGGCAATTGCTGCCTGACGCATTTCGAATTGAAGCGCTGGCTGCGCGTGCCGATATTGTCCCTGTGACCAACAGGGAAGGCATCTGATGTCCTCATCGCAAAGCCAGGCTGTTCAGGCCGGCATCAATGCCTCGACCGGCGGCCCGGACACAGAGAAGCTTGCAGTTCTCAGGCGAACGAAGTTCCTGGCAACCGCTGCACTTGCCCTCTGTGTCATCGTCTTCGCGACGGCCAAGTCGCTGCAGGGGCGCTGGCCTTGGCTCGGCTTCGTTGCCGCGTTTGCCGAAGCAGCCACCATTGGCGGGCTGGCCGATTGGTACGCCGTTGTCGCTCTGTTCAAGCGGCCGCTCGGGCTGCCCATTCCGCACACAGCGATCATCCCCTCCAACCAGGAGCGCATCGCCGACAATCTGGGCCGGTTCATCGAAGCCAACTTCCTGGCGCCCGAACCTGTGCGGCGCAAGCTCGGCGAGGTGGATTTCGCGGCGCTGGTGGCCGAATGGCTGTCGGATCGCGGCAAGGCCGAGGGACTGGCCCGTTTTGTCGCCCGGCTGGTGCCGAAGATGCTCCAGGCCATCGAGGACACCGGCCTGCGCGACTTCGCCACAAGGCGCATGCTCGAACGCATCGGCAAGGTGGAGGTGGCTCCGCTGGCGGCAGAGCTGTTGTCGGCCTTCACCGACGACCGCAGGCACCAGCGCCTGCTCGACGAATTCACCGTGATCATCGGCAATTTCCTCAAAGACGAGCAGGCGCTGGCCGTGCTGCGCGAGAAAATCCGCGAGGAGTTGCCGTCCGTCTTCAACCTGTTCCGGGCCGATGCCTATCTGCTCAAGCGCATCGTCGCCTCGGCCGCAACGCTTCTCGAAGAGGTGCGCGCCGATCCCGGTCATCCGCTTCGCGGCGAATTCGACAGCTTCGTCCATGGTTTCGTCGAAAAGCTGCGACATTCCCCCGAATATGCCCGGCGAGCCGAGCAGGTGAAGCGCAATTTCCTCGCCCGGCCCGAACTCAGGGGGCTGGCCAACGACATGTGGCGCAGCATGCGCCGCTTCATCGAGCAGGATGCGGCGGCGGACCAGTCGATGACGCGCAGGCACCTCGCCAGCCTGTTTGTCGAGATCGGCCAAAATCTCGCCCGCGACCCGCAGATACGTTCCGACATGAACGAAGGCTTCGTGGTCGCACTCGCTTCCTTCGTGGAAAGCCAGAAAAGCGGCGTTTCCGGCTTCATCGCCGAGCAGGTGAAGAGCTGGGACCTTGGCCAGATGACCCGTATCATCGAGCTCAATGTCGGCCGCGACCTGCAATATATCCGCTTTAACGGCATGCTGATCGGCGGGTTGGCTGGCCTCGCGCTTTATTCGGCCGAGTTGCTGCTGCTTGCGAATTGACCGGGAGCGTTGCTGGTCTATTCTCACCTTGCGACCTCCGGGGGACGCCCGGAGCCAAACGGGAGCGAGCCATGGCGAAGAAGCCGGAACCGGAATCCTTCATGGATATGTTTTCGAAATTCGGGCGTGACCTGAAGATGCCCGGCGTCGATGTCGATGCGATCATCGGCCATCACCGCAAGAATCTCGAGGCGCTGGAAAAATCGGTCAAGGCTACGGCGTCAGGCGCTGCTTCGCTGATGTCAAAGCAACGCGAAGTGCTGCAGGACGCGCTGCGTGAGATCACCGAAAATGCCCAGGAACTCCGCGCGCACGGCAACCCGCAGGAGCTGATCTCCAGGCAGGCCGATTTTGCCAAGCGCTCTTTCGAGGCAGCGGTCAAGAATGCCGGCGAGGTGGCAGAGATCGTACGCAAGTCGGGCACGGAATCTGTCGACATCCTGCGCAGCCGCATCCATGAGTCGATCGAGGAAATCCGCGAGAGCTTCGACAAGAAAAAGCCGTAGCCGCCTGTTCGCCAGATCCTGGACCTTTGTCGCTCTCCTGTGGGTTTCGCCAGACGGACCGAGCATTGGCGGCCGGCGGGTGCTAAGAAACGCCTCTCACATTTGCAGCGCTGCCGTCTTTAAGGCTGGCAAAAGACGCTGCAGCACTTAGAACCTGTGCGTGAAAATCCGGCAGCCGATTCCCGCCGCCGGAGACAGGCGCTGACATGCACCGAGGAAGAGGATGAAAGTAGGTATCGAGATGGGAGCGGCGTCCGGAGGGACGAAGGCTCAGCTTGATCTCGAGGAGCTTCTGGCGACCCGCCTGCTCGTGCAGGGCAATTCGGGTTCCGGCAAGTCGCACCTGCTTCGCCGCCTGTTGGAGCAGAGTGCGCCCTGGGTCCAGCAATGCATCATCGACCCAGAGGGTGATTTCGTCACGCTGGCCGATCGCTTCGGCCATGTCGTGGTCGATGCCCAGCGCACCGAGGCCGAACTGACCCGCATCGCCGGCCGCATCCGCCAGCACCGCGTTTCGGTCGTTCTCAATCTCGAAGGCCTCGATGTCGAGCAGCAGATGCGCGGTGCGGCCGCCTTCCTCAATGGCATGTTCGATGCCGAGCGCGACTTCTGGTATCCGGTGCTGGTGGTCGTTGACGAGGCGCAGCTGTTTGCCCCTGCGGTGGCCGGCGAAGTGTCCGACGAGGCACGCAAGATTTCGCTCGGGGCCATGACCAATCTGATGTGCCGTGGCCGCAAGCGCGGCCTGGCCGGTGTGATCGCTACCCAACGCCTTGCCAAGCTTGCCAAGAACGTGGCTGCGGAAGCATCGAACTTCCTGATGGGCCGCACCTTCCTCGACATCGACATGGCGCGCGCTGCCGACCTGCTCGGCATGGAACGTCGTCAGGCGGAAATGTTCCGCGACCTGGCGCGCGGCAATTTTGTCGCGCTCGGGCCGGCGATGTCGCGCCGGCCGCTGCCGATCGCCATCGGCCCGGTCGAAACGTCGGCGCGTTCGGTCAGCCCCAAGCTGATGCCGCTGCCGGACGCCAACGACGACACCCGCGATCTGATCTTCGCGCCGGCGCCGCTCGAAGCGCGCCAGCCCGTGCGGCGGCCGCCGCCGCCAACCCCGACACCGACCGCCGACATCATCGCTCAGCTCACGCAGGCACGCGCCGAAGCCTCGGCACCGGTGGCCGAGCCGATCTTCCCGCTGTTCGACGAGGCGGAGCGCGAGGCGCTGATCGACACGATCGTGCGCGAGATGGTCGAGGATCCCGACGCCGCGTTCCGCACGGACGCCGTGCTGTTCCAGGATTTTCTCGTGCGTTGCCGCATCAAGCGCATGCAGGGCGAGCCGCCGACGCTGGCAATGTTCCGCCGCCGCTACGCCGTGGCGCGCTCGGGCATCGACGAGGAGACCGCATCGAGCGACACCTGGCAGCAGGCGCTCGGCATGTCGGCTGCCCTGCCGGAGGACCTGCAGGCGGTGTTCCTGATCGTCGCCCAGGCGGCGGTAAAGGGCGCGCCGTGCCCGTCCGACGCGGCAATCGCCCATGCCTATGGCAGCCACTCGGCACGGCGGGCGCGGCGCTTGCTCACCTATTTCGAGGAGCAAGGGCTGGTCGTGGTGCGCACCGATTTCCACGGCAAGCGCTCGGTGGCATTCCCCGATCTCGGTTGCGAGACCGCACCCGGTGACCCCGAGCGGACGGACGACCTGGTTGAACGGCAGGCGGCGGAATAGGTTTCTGACCGCTTCCGAGGTTGACAGCAGGCAAGGCTTCATGGTCCGCAGTTTGCGCCAAGCTTTCGGAGGTGGGACATGAGCCTGGAAAAACCGATCGGGACCTTTGAGGAACTGCGCGCCAAGGTCGGCGAGGAACTCGGCGTGTCCGATTGGGTCGAGGTCGATCAATCGCGCATCGATGGCTTTGCCGATTGCACCGGAGACCGCCAGTGGATCCATGTCGACCCTGAAAGGGCGCGGCGCCAGAGCCCGTTCCGCACCACAATTGCCCATGGCTTCCTGACGCTTTCGCTGATCGGCGCCTTGATCCAGGAAATTGGCGTCATCCCCGAGAACACACAGGCTGCCTTCAACTACGGCCTCGACAAGGTGCGCTTCATTGCACCCGTCAAGGTCGGGGCGCGCGTGCGCATGCGCACGGTGCTGGTGTCGATGGAGGACAAGGGCCCTGGGCAGTATCTGCTCAAGTCCGAAAACACCATCGAGATCGAGGGGGCAACCAAGCCTGCGCTGGTCGCCGAAACGCTCGTCATGCTCTACGAGCGCCGAAAGAAGGCGACGGCGTAGAGTTCCTTTCCCTCAGGGCGCTAGCGGCGCGCCCCGATGGTGATCTCGATCTCGCCAATACCTTCGACGCCACCGGTGACCTTGTCGCCGGCATTGACCGCGCCGACGCCTGCCGGCGTGCCGGTGTAGATCAGGTCGCCCGCCTTCAATTCCATCGCCTGGCTGCAAATGGAAATGACTTCTGGGATCGTCCAGATCAGTTCATTGAGATTGCCTTCCTGCATGACCGTACCATTGACCGCCAGCCAGACACGGCCATGCGATGGGTGACCGCTCCGTGCGACGGGCACGATCGGGCCGCATGGCGCCGACTGGTCGAATCCCTTCGACCAGTCCCAGGGGCGCCCCATCTTCTTGGCCGTGTCCTGCAGGTCGCGGCGGGTGAAGTCGATGCCGACACCATAACCCCATACGTGCTCGAGCGCCTTGGCTTCGGGGATGTTGGAGCCGCCGCGGCCGATGGCGACGACGAGCTCGATCTCGTGGTGGAGGTCTTCGGTCAGCGTCGGGTAAGGGATGGTGATGCCGCTGTCGACGACGGCATCAGCCGGCTTGCCGAAAAAGAACGGCGGCTCGCGGTCGGGATCCTTGCCCATCTCGCGGGCGTGGGCGGCATAGTTGCGGCCGACACAGAAGATGCGCCGCACGGGAAAGCGCTCCGAAGAGCCTGATACGGCGACCGATGCAGGTGTGGGAGGGGCGAAGACGAATTCCGACAAGGCTGGTCACTCCGTGAGAGCACTGGCCAAGAAAGCGTTGGCCAAGAAAGCGCTGGCGACTTCTCGCACGATCCGCCGTCTGCTGTCACGCCAGCCCCGTCTGCTTCCAACTTTTCGGCCTTCAGGCGAAAGAATTTGCGCTGGACTGCACGCAATGCGTGTCTGGTCTCCAAATTGTGGCTTGCAGCCGCAATTTGCAGGGATAGGATTTGATCACCTGACGGGTGCGGGGTCTGCCTGGCCGGTCGCGGCAACAGTGGGAGGTTTCATGTCAGAGGTTACTTTGGTCGTGAATGGCCGAAAGGTCAGCGCTGCGGTGGAGGACCGCACGCTTCTTGTACATTTCCTGCGCGAGAATCTGGGTCTTACCGGCACGCATGTCGGCTGCGACACGTCGCAGTGCGGCGCCTGCGTCGTCCATGTCGACGGCAAGGCCGTGAAGTCCTGTTCCATGCTCGCGGCCCAGGCTTCGGGCTCGACCGTGACCACTATCGAAGGCCTCGCCAACGGCGCCGACCTTCACCCTGTACAGGCGGCATTCAAGGAACATCACGGCCTGCAGTGCGGCTTCTGCACGCCGGGCATGATCATGACGGCGACCGACATGATCCGGCGCCATCCCGACGGCCTCGACGAGGCAACCGTGCGCGCGGAGCTGGAAGGCAACATCTGCCGCTGCACCGGCTACCACAACATCGTCAAGTCGATCCTCGCGGCATCGAAGACCATGGCCAAGGCATCGAGGAGCAAGGCGAAGAAGGCAGCGTAGGAGCAAACAGGGAGTGGCCGGTCGCGAGTAGGGAAATCTCCCGAAAGCCGGCATGGACTCCCTTTATCGCCACTCACTATTCGCTATTCGCTATTCGCTCTTTGGGTTCGGGAGGAACTGAAATGGGAATGGAAGGCATCGGCGCGCGCGTGACGCGCAAGGAAGACAAGAGGTTCATCACCGGCGGCGGCCGTTATGTTGACGACATGGTCGTGCCCGGCATGAAACACGCGGCATTCGTACGCAGCCCGCATGCGCATGCCGACATCAAGAAGATCGACATCAAGGCGGCCGAAGGCATGCCAGGCGTCATTGCGGTGCTGACAGGCAAGCAGCTCAAGGCCGACGGCATCGGCAACCTTATCTGCGGCTGGATGATCCATTCCAAGGACGGCTCGCCAATGAAGATGGGCGCCTGGTCGCCTCTGGCGGTCGACCGGGTCCGTTATGTCGGCGACGCTGTCGTCATCGTTGTCGCCGAGACCAAGGGACAGGCGCGTGACGCGGCCGAGGCAGTCGACATCACCTACAAGGAGCGCAAGGCAGTCATAGACGCTGGCGAGGCACTGAAGAAGGGCGCACCGCAGCTGCATCCCGAAGCCGAGGGCAATCTGATCTTCGATTGGGAGATCGGCGACGGCAAGGCGACCGACGCCGCGCTCAAGGCGGCAGCTCACGTGACCAGAGTAACCATCCACAACAACCGGCTGGTGCCCAACGCGATGGAGCCGCGCGCGGCACTCGGCCATTATGACAAGGCCGAAGACCACTATACCTGCTGGACCACCTCGCAGAACCCGCATGTCGCACGCCTTGTCATGAGCGCCTTCTACAATGTGGCGCCCGAAAACAAGCTGCGCGTCATCGCACCCGATGTCGGCGGTGGCTTCGGCTCGAAGATCTACATCTACCCGGAAGAGATCGTCTGCCTGTGGGCCTCCAAGCGCGCCGGTGTGCCGGTAAAATGGGTGGCCGACCGAACCGAAAGCTTCCTCACCGACGCGCATGGCCGCGACCATGTCTCAGAGGTCGAGATGGCCTTCGACAAGAACAACCGGATCATCGGGCTTAAGGTCGACACCATCGCCAATCTCGGCGCCTACATGTCGCTGTTCTCGTCCTGCGTGCCGACCTATCTCTACGCTACGCTGCTGTCGGGCCAGTACGACATCCCGGCGATCCACGCCAATGTCCGGACGGTCTACACAAACACCGCTCCCGTCGACGCCTATCGCGGGGCAGGGCGTCCGGAGGCGACCTATCTGCTCGAGCGGACGATGGAAATCGCCGCGCGTGAACTTGGTGTTTCGCCTGCTGACCTCAGGCGGACCAACTTCATCACCCAGTTCCCGCACCAGACGCCTGTGATCATGAACTATGACGCTGGCGACTACGCCGCCTCTCTCGATGCGGCAATGAAGCAGGCCGACTATGCCGGCTTCGCCAAGCGCAAGGCTGCAGCCGCCAAGAAGGGCAAGCTGCGCGGCATCGGCATGAGCTGCTACATCGAGGCCTGCGGCATCGCGCCGTCGGCGGCGGTGGGTTCGCTCGGCGCCGGTGTCGGCCTGTGGGAATCCGCCGAGGTCCGGGTCAACGCCGTCGGCACCATCGAAGTGCTGACCGGCTCGCACAGCCACGGCCAGGGCCACGAGACGACCTTCGCCCAGTTGGTCAACTCACGCTTCGGCGTGCCGCTCGACAGCGTCTCCATCGTCCATGGCGATACCGACAAGGTGCAGATGGGCATGGGCACCTACGGCTCGCGGTCGGGTGCGGTCGGCATGTCGGCCGTCGTCAAGGCGCTCGACAAGGTAGAAGCCAAGGCCAAGAAGATCGCGGCTCATCTGCTCGAGGCCGACGAGGGCGACATCGTCATCGAGAACGGCGCGCTGAAGGTGGCCGGCACCGACAAGAGCGTGCCGTGGTTCCAGATGGCGCTTGCCGCCTACACGGCGCACAATCTGCCGTCGGGCATGGAGCCGGGGCTGAAGGAGACGGCGTTCTACGACCCGTCGAATTTCACCTTCCCGGCCGGCTGCTACATCTGCGAGGTCGAGGTCGATCCGGAAACGGGCATGACCGATATCGTGCAGTTCGTCGCCGCCGACGATTTCGGCAACATCATCAACCCGATGATCGTCGAAGGCCAGGTGCATGGCGGCATCGCCCAGGGGGTCGGCCAGGCGCTGCTGGAAGGCGCGGTCTACGACGCCGGCGGACAGCTTTTGACGGCAAGCTACATGGATTACACCATGCCGCGCGCCGACGATCTGCCGTCGTTCCAGGTGTCGACCACCAACACGCCATGCCCGGGCAATCCGCTCGGCATCAAGGGCTGCGGTGAGGCAGGTGCGATCGGCTCGCCGCCTGCCGTCATGAACGCCATCACCGACGCGCTCGGCCACGACAACCTGAACATGCCGGCAACGCCGGGCAGGGTGTGGGCAGCACTTCGCGCCGGCACGAAGCACTGAGAGAAGCGAACAGGGAATAGGGAGCAGCGAAATGGTGGAAGAGGTGAAGGCGGGCGCAGAGACGAAATCTCCACTCGCTATCAGCTACTCCCCATTCGCTCTTTCCCCGAAGGGAGAAAGATAAATGTATTCCGTCAATTACCATCGCGCTGCCTCGGTCGCGGACGCCGTCAAGAAGGTCAAATCCGGCGACGGCAAGTTCCTGTCCGGCGGTATGACGCTGATCCCGGCGATGAAGACGCGGCTTGCAGCACCCTCAGATGTCGTCGACCTTACCCACATTGCCGATCTCAAGGGCATCAAGGTCTCGGGCAAGAACGTGACCATCGGTGCTGCGGTGACGCATTTCGACGTCGCCAATGATGAGAAGCTCATGAAGGTCTGCCCGGCTTTGTGCGGACTGGCCAGCCACATCGGCGATCCCGCAGTCAGGCATCGCGGCACGATCGGCGGTTCGGTCGCCAACAACGATCCGGCGGCCGACTATCCGTCAGCGCTGCTGGCGCTGGGCGCAACAATCGTCACCAACAAGCGCGAGATCGCGGCCGATAAGTTCTTCAAGGGGCTGTTCGAAACGGCGCTCAAGGACGACGAGGTGGTCACCGCGATCAGCTTCGTTGCACCCGCCAAGGCCGGCTATGCCAAGTTTCCCAACCCCGCGTCGCGTTACGCCATGACCGGTGTCTTCGTGACCAAGGGCAAGGACGGCGTGCGTGCGGCCGTGACCGGGGCCGGCGACGACGGCGTGTTCCGCTCCAAGGAGATCGAGGCGGCCCTCACCAAGAAGTTCGAAGCTGCCGCACTCGAGGGTGTGACGGTGCCATCAGGCAGTCTGATGACCGACATCCACGCGTCGGCCGAATACCGCGCCAATCTCGTGGTGGTGATGGCCAAGCGCGCCGTGGCCGCCGCGAACGCCTGACCTTCGGACCACATGGAATACACAAAGGGGCCTTCGGGCCCCTTTTCGTCTCGGAAAAGACAGGGGACCCAAAATGGCCGTTCGCCGTATCGTCGCCAATCTGTATGCAGCCGATCCGGCGGCCGCCCGCGCTTTCTATGGCGAGTTTCTGGGTCTCGACGTCGTCATGGATCATGGCTGGATACTGACCTTTGCGTCCGGTGGGACGATGACGCCGCAGCTCGGTGTCGCGAGCGAAGGCGGCTCCGGCACCCCGGTGCCGGTGCTGTCGATCGAGGTCGACGATGTCGACGACATCTATCGACGCGCCAGGGCGGCGGGCTATGAGATCGTCTACGACCTTTCGGACGAACCCTGGGGTGTCAGGCGTTTCTTCCTGCGCGATCCCTTCGGCAACGTGGTCAACATTCTCCGGCACTGAGCAGAACCAAAGTCTGGTGTTCCCCGGCAAACATCTTGCCGGGTGGCCCTTGGCATCGATCGCCAAGGCGGCTTACATGCCGCGCACGGTTTCATCGCAGTCCCAAGACGTGGAGCATAACGGAATGGCGCGTCCGATAACCTCGATCGCCGACCTTCGCGCAATCGCCAAGCGCCGCGTGCCGCGCATGTTCTACGACTATTGCGATTCCGGCTCCTGGACCGAAAGCACCTATCGCGAAAACGAGAGCGATTTCGTACCGATCAAGCTGCGCCAGCGCGTGGCCGTCGACATGCGCAACCGCACGCTCGAAACGACGATGGTCGGCGAAAAGGTGTCGATGCCGGTAGCGATCGCGCCGACGGGCCTGACCGGAATGCAGCATGCCGACGGCGAAATCCATGCCGCGCGCGCAGCCGAGAAGGCGGGCATTCCGTTCACGCTGTCGACCATGAGCATCTGCTCGATCGAGGACATCGCAGAGAACACCTCGAAGCCGTTCTGGTTCCAGCTCTATGTGATGCGGGACCGCGAATTCGTCATGAATCTCATCCGGCGCGCCAAGGCTGCCAACTGTTCGGCCCTGGTGCTGACGCTCGACCTCCAGATCCTCGGACAGCGCCACAAGGACGTCGTCAACGGTCTGTCGACGCCACCGCGCATGACCATCCCCAACATCATCAATCTCGCCACCAAGCCGCGCTGGTGTTTCAACATGTTGCGCACCAACAGGCGCACCTTCCGCAACATCGCCGGCCACGCCAAGGGCGTCACCGATTTGCGCTCGCTGTCGTCGTGGACGGCCGAGCAGTTCGATCCCGCGCTGAGCTGGGACGACGTGAAGTGGATCAAGGACCAGTGGGGCGGAAAGCTGATCTTGAAGGGCATCCTCGATCCGGAGGATGCCGAGAAGGCGGCGGCGAGCGGTGCCGACGCCTTGATCGTTTCCAACCATGGCGGCCGCCAACTCGACGGCGCGGTGTCGTCGATCTCGGCGCTGCCAGAGATCGTCGCGCGCGTCGGCGACCGCATCGAGGTCTTCATGGACGGCGGCATCCGCTCGGGCCAGGACGTCATCAAGGCCATCGCCTACGGCGCCAAAGGCGTGTTCATCGGCCGCGCCTTCCTCTACGGCCTTGGCGCTGGCGGTGAGGCCGGCGTGACCGCCTGCCTCGACATCATCCGCAAGGAACTCGACGTCACCATGGCCTTCTGCGGCCTGCGCGACATCAAGGACGTCGACATCAGCATCATCGCCCGGCGCTGACCGGGCGGCTGGGCCGAAAAGACCATGAAACGGTTCGTGCGAGGTGCCGGCGCGGTGACGTCGAATGCGAAGCGCGGGGTCTATTTCGCGCTCGGCCTGCTGATGCTTCTGCTTGGCATCATCGGCGCTTTCCTGCCGGTCATGCCAACAACGATCTTCGTCATCCTGGCTGCCTGGTGCTTCGGCCGTTCGTCGCCGCGTTTCGAGGCATGGCTGCTCGGCCATCCCACCTTTGGTCCGCCCTTGCGTGCCTGGCGCGAGGAAGGCGCCATTCCGCGCCGCGGCAAGCTGATGGCCTGGACCGGCATGGCCATCGGCTACGGCCTGTTCTGGCTCAGCCAGCCGGGCGCGATCGTGGCGTTTGTCGTGACGTTGTTCTTTGCCGCCGGTGCCCTCTATGTGGGAACCCGGCCCGATCCCGGGTCTCCTGACGCGGATGGCTGATAGCAAGCGTATCGATCAGCCTCGACAGGGTTGAAGGACTGATTTGGTCTCCAGCGCCTTGTTGTGCTACGGAGCGGCCTTATCTGAAGGCGGTTGCCGCCCCACGCACATTCGAGAAACCATGACCAAGCTTTATGCCGACGGCGCCAAGATCGTCGCTGTCGCACCCATGATGGACTGGACCGATCGCTGCTGCCGCAACTTTCACCGGCAGATATCAAGCGATGCGCTGCTCTACACGGAGATGGTGGTGGCAGATGCGGTGATCCATGGCCCGCGCGAGCGCCTGTTGGGTTTCGATGCCGTCGAACACTCGATCGCGCTCCAGCTCGGTGGTTCGGATCCGGCCAAGCTGGCCGAGGCCGCGCGCATCGGCGAGGGCTTTGGCTATGACGAGATCAACCTCAATGTCGGCTGTCCTTCCGACCGGGTGCAGTCGGGTACGTTCGGCGCTTGTCTGATGAAGACGCCGGAGCTGGTCGCCGAATGCGTTTCGGCGATGAAGGATGTGGTGAGCGTGCCTGTGACGGTGAAGTGCCGCATCGGCGTCGACCACCAGGACCCCGAGCCGGCGCTCGACGCGCTGGCCGACATGGTCTTTGCCGCCGGCACCGACGCGCTGTGGGTGCATGCCCGCAAGGCCTGGCTCGAGGGGCTGAGCCCCAAGGAAAACCGCGAGATCCCGCCGCTGGACTATGATCGGGTCTATCGCCTCAAGGCGCGATACCAGGACAAGTTCATCGGCATAAACGGCGGCATCCAGACACTGGACGAGAGCCGGGCGCATCTCCACAAGGTCGATGGCGTCATGCTCGGGCGTGCCGCTTATCACACGCCGAGCGTGCTCGGCGGCGTCGATGCATTGTTGAATGGCGATGTGGCCGAGGACATCGACTACGCCGCGCTGATCGACGCCATGGCCGACTATGCCGAGCGGCATATCGCTTCAGGCGGTCGCCTCGGTCATGTCACACGCCATATGGTCGGGCTGTTCCATGGTCTTTCGGGCGCGCGGCGCTATCGCCAGATCCTGTCGACCGATGCGACGAAGCCGGGCGCAGGCGTCGATGTGCTGAGGCGGGCGTTCGAAGCGGTCGACCTGACCCGCGCCAGCGAAGCTGCTTAGTCCCTCAGGATCATCCGGTCGCCGCGGACATCGAAGCCCGACAGCGAGCCGATGAAGTTCATACCGAGCAGGCTCTGGAAGAGCCCTTCGTCGGCGACCAGCATGGGCAGGTTCTTGCGCTCGATGGCACCGAGCTGGACGGTTCCTGCCGTCACGCGCGCCGCATGCGCCACGCCGTTGGCTGTCGAAACGGGGATGGTGAAGCTCAACTGGCCAGGGTCGAAGCCGGCCTTGATGGCGTCAGCCTTGGTCAGCACCGTGGTGGTGGCGCCGGTGTCTACCATGGCGTCGATGGTCGCACCATTGATGGACAGCCGGGCGCCGAAATGGCCGTTGGACAGCTTGTCGAGCGTCACCGTGGCACGGCCGTCGCCGTCGAAAGCGGACATCGGGCTGCCGGGAATGAGGCCGGCCGTCACGCGGCTGCCGATGTCCTGCAGCTCGTAGCGGTACTGGTAACCGGCGACGAACACGAGCACGATCAGCAACCACATGGCGATGTTGCGCAGGCTGTCGCTCCACCGCACGCGGCGGCCGACCATGCCTGCGCCTATGACCAGAATCAGCGCTCCGAGATAGACCAGGCGGCCAAAGCTGTCATTGTCGAGGCCGAAAGTCTGGCCCGCCTTGTCGTTGAACATGAGCAGCAGCAGTCCGCCGCCGAGTATCGCGATGACGATCCAGTAGAGGCGGCTCATGTCAGGTGATGATCCTCAGGCAATGCCGCGTTCGCGGGCCATACGGGTGCGCCGTGTCTCGCGACGAGGGCGGCGTTCGACCGTTTCCAGGCGTGCGGGAAGAGTGGCCATGACCTCGCGGCGCTCTTCGGGCGTCATTTTAGTCCAGGCCCACACCTCGTCGCGGGTCCGTCCGCAGCCGTAGCAATAGCCGGTCTTGTCGTCGATCTGGCAGACCAGAATGCAAGGCGTTTCAATCGCGGTCATGAAGTCTTCCGGAGGCGGGTCATGCCAACATGCATACAATGTCAGCCAAAGAGATGATGTAGCCTTTGCGTCATTGCAAGCGCTTTCCGGCGGTTGCCTCGTCTGAAATGCCATGCGAGGGCATGATGCCGCGATTGTCTTCGGACAGCTGGAGAGCTATGCCGCAGGCATTGATTTGTGAACGGCAGGCCCCGATCCCATGAGCAGCGCTTCTCCCTTCGACGATTTCCGCAACCTCTTTGCCCATTTGCCCGAAGGCGACGTGGCGCAGGCGGGAAAGGTGTGGTCGCTGTTTGCCAAGGCCGACAAGCCCAGGGGCTCGCTCGGACGCATCGAGGATATTGCTGCCTGGCTGGCGCGCTGGACCGGGCGGGCGCCGCCGTCGGTGCTGAAGCCGACGGTTGCGATCTTCGCCGGCAATCACGGCGTCGCGGTCCATGGCGTTTCGCCACGGCCGATGGAAGCCACTGCCCAGCGCGTCGAACTCTGCGCGGCGGGTGGGGCTGCGATCAACCAGATCTGTGTCGCCAACGACCTCGGCCTCAAGGTCTTCGACCTCGCGCTGCATCTGCCCACCGCTGACATGACGGTCGAGCCGGCGCTCGACGAGCGTGGTTGTGCTGCGACCATGGCCTTCGGCATGGAGGCCACCGCCGGCGGCTTCGACCTGTTCTGTATCGGCGATCTCGGTGTCGCCAATACGACCGTTGCGGCAGCGCTTTCGGCCGCCCTGTTTGGCGGCAAGGGGGCCGATTGGATCGGTCCGGGTTCTGGTGCCGACGTGGCCATGCAGGCGCGCAAGGCCGCAATCGTCGACCGGGCGCTGGCACTCCATGGCGAACATCTGAGAGATCCGTTCGAGGCGCTGCGCCGTGTCGGCGGCCGTGAGTTCGCGGCAATCGCCGGTGCGATCCTTGCTGCCCGCATGGAAAAGATCCCGGTGCTCATTGACGGCTTTGCGACGACAGCCGCTGCTGCCGTGCTCTATGCCCAGCATCCGAACGCGCTCGACCATTGCATGTTCTCGCATGTCTCGACCGAGCCGGGGCACGCACGACTGCTGGCCAAGCTCGGCGTACGTCCTCTGCTCGGCCTCGGCATCGATCATGGCGAAGGTGTCGGCGCAGGCCTTGCTGCCGGCCTGGTCAAGACCTCGGCGCAGATCAGCTCGGGCATGGCAGCCGCGGTCGCCTAGCGTCCGCCGGCTGCGCTGCGCGGCTGGATCGCCGGCAATCGGTCGATCACCCGCACGGCCGGGAATATGGCAATTGCCTCGGTGCCCTCGCGCAGCTTCGAATGAAGCTCGAACTCGCCGCCGTGCAGGGCAAGCAGGCCCTGCACGATCGGCAGGCCGAGGCCGGTGCCCTGTTCGGCGCTCTTGATGGCGATGGCGCCCTGGCCGAAGGCGGAGAGCACGATGGGGATTTCTTCCGGCGGAATGCCGGGGCCGTTGTCCTTGACCGAAATGTACTGGCCACCGCCGGCGGTCCAGCCGACGCGGACGCGGATTTCGCCGCCGGTCGGCGAGAACTTGATGGCGTTCGACAGGAGATTGAGCGTGATCTGGCGAATGGCGCGCTCGTCGCCCAGAAGGCGCGGCAAGGCCGGTTCGAAGTCCTGGATGATGCGCAGGTCCTTGTTGCGGGCCTTCAGCTCCATCATGTGGCAGCAGTCCTCGACGATCGAAAGCACCATCTGCGGCTCTTCGTTGAGCTGGTAGCGGCCGGCTTCGATGCGGGACAGGTCGAGAATCTCGTTGATGAGGTCGAGCAGGTGCTGGCCCGAGTCGTGGATATCGCGGGCATATTCGCGGTAGGTCGGACTGTTAATCGGGCCCAGCACTTCGCCGGCCATGACCTCGGAAAAGCCGAGGATAGCGTTGAGCGGCGTGCGCAGCTCATGGCTCATTGTGGCGAGGAAGCGCGATTTGGCGAGATTGGCGTCCTCGGCGCGGCGGCGCGCCTCGTCCGACATCGACTTGGCGGTCTCGAGTTCGGCAATCAGCGCGTCCATCTCTGAGCGGAACGACATCAGCATCAGCGCTGAGCGGTTCATGACCTTCGCCACATAGGAGAAGAAGGGTAGGGCCGTGATCAGCAGCGCCACCATGATGATGCCGATCGGCTCTGTGAGCCTGACTGCGAAGGCCGCATAGGCTGCCACGGGAGCGGCGAATGTGAGCAGCAGCGCGCCGCGCAACGACGACGCCACGATTGCTGTCGCAGCCATGGCACCGAGCAGGAAGGCGCCCTTGACGATCGCCAGCTGTTCGGGATCGCATGCCTCGCACGACATTGCTGCGAGATAGGCCCAGGCGAGGCCGGTGACGAAATGGCCGACGAGGAAATTGCGTCGTGCAGATGCCGGTGCCAACTCGGTGGAGGCGTCGATGCGCCGGGCCAGGATCGCCAGCCCCACATAGGCCATGACCCCGACCAGCGCCCACATCAGCATGTCGCCATCGGCGCCGAGCGCGAGGCCGGCGGCGGCAAAGGCCACGACCATCAGCGGCATGGTGGCCGAATTGGCGACGATGGATTGGGCGTGGAGCTTCAGCAGTTCGCGGTCGAAGGCAAAGCCGCCCGGCTGCTGCGACAGACGATCGCGCGTCTTGCGCACCGCACGCGCGACATCGCTGTTGCGATGGCGTTTCCTGCGGTCCACAATGATCTTGTCCGCCGTGTTCGAGCGTTGCAACGGCATTTGAAGTTTCGATATTCGCGCGCGCTTTCTTTGCTTCCATAAGCTACCCCGGAATGATTAAGGGATTGTTTGCCATATGAGCCGTTCGTGGTCCGGCAGGCCGCGGCAGCGCCGTTTCCAGCGTCCGCACAGCCGATGGCGCAAGCTTGCCGATTACGCGTTGACGGCTGCGATCCTTGGCCTTCTGGTGCTGGTGTCGGCACGCCTCGACCGCTTGGGCACACGCACCGCCGAGGGCGTTGCCGTGATCAACGACGGCGATTCGATCACGCTGCAGGGCGAACGCATCCGCCTGCGCGGCATCGATGCGCCTGAGTACGCGCAGATCTGCCGCAAGGACGGCGAGGACTATCCCTGTGGTCGGCGTTCGCGCGAGGCGTTGTCGAAGATGGTGGCTGGCAAGACTGTCAGCTGCACCGGCTGGGAGCGCGACAAATACGGCCGGCTGCTCGGCGAATGCACCGCCGGTGGCGTCAATCTCAACCGCGCGCAAATTGTTGCGGGTTGGGCAGTCGCATACGGCGACTACGATGCCGAGGAGGACATTGCGCGCCGTGGCCGCCTGGGCGTCTGGGCCGGCGATTTCGAGCGTCCGCGCGACTGGCGCCGCATGCACGACGACATGGTCGAGATCGAGCACGGACCCTATGGTCGGATATGGAACTGGCTGCGGGAAATTTTTCGATTCTCGTAGCTTGCGGCCTATAGTTGGCATGGAGAGCAAGGAGGCATCATGAAGCTGTTCGATGGAGGCAAGGCGCCTAATCCGAGGCGCGTGCGCGTGTTCCTGGCCGAAAAGGGCATCGAGGTGCCTGTCGTGCGTGTCGACATGGGGGCGTTCGAACACAAGCAGCAGGATGTCACCAGCCGCAACCCGCTGCAGCGGCTGCCGGTTCTGGAACTCGACGACGGCACCGTGCTTACCGAATCCGTCGCCATCTGCCGCTATTTCGAGGAGCTTCATCCGGAGCCGGCACTGTTCGGGCGCGGTGCGCTGGGCAAGGCACTGGTGGAGATGTGGCAGCGCCGCATCGAGCTTAACCTGTTCTTGCCCGTCGGGTTCGCTTTCCGCCACATCCATCCCGCCATGAAGACGTGGGAGGTGCCCCAGGTGCCGGAGTGGGGCGAGGTCAACAAGCCCAAGGCTGTCGACTTCCTTGGCCTGCTCGACAAGGAGCTGGCGGGCCGCGAGTTCGCTGCCGGAGATGCGCTCTCGATTGCCGATATCACCGGACTGATTGCCATCGACTTCATGAAGCCCGCGCGCATTGCAGTGCCCGAGGAACTTTCGAACGTGCGGCGCTGGCATGCCGCGCTGTCCGCACGGCCGAGTGCCGCCGCGTGACGATCTCGATGGAACTCGGCGAACTTGTCGCTGAGATCAAGGCCTGCCGCATCTGCGTGGAACAGCCTGTCGGCAAGCCATTGCCGCACGAGCCGCGACCGGTGGTGGTGCCCTCGGCCTCGGCTCGCATCCTGATCGCCGGACAGGCGCCGGGCACCAAGGTGCATCTCAGCGGCGCGCCGTTCACCGATGCGTCGGGTGACCGGCTGCGCGATTGGCTGGGAGTCAGTTCTGATGAGTTCTACGACCCAGACAAGTTCGCGATCGTGCCGATGGGCTTCTGCTTTCCCGGGCAGGACGAAAAGGGTGGCGACCTGCCGCCACGGCGCGAATGTGCCCCTGCCTGGCGCGCGCGGCTGATGGCGGGCATGAAGCAGGTCGATGTCGTGCTGGCGATCGGGCAGTATGCGCAACGCTGGCACATGGAGGCGGCGAGGGCGCGGTCTCTGACCGATACCGTGGCCGACTGGCGGGCTGCCTGGGCGCGCTCGTCTTCGCCGCACGTCCTGCCTTTGCCTCATCCTTCCTGGCGCAACACAGGTTGGATCAAACGGAATCCGTGGTTCGAAATGGAATTGCTGCCTTTCCTTAGGACAGAAATCCGGCGTCGTCTGCATGCCGGCGCGCGCAAATAATAACCGCGAATGCGGGGTGCGTGGAGAATTCCTTTCTTGTATGATGGTCTGATTATCACGATTATGGCGAACCTTTTCTAACGGAGCCAAAAATGGACCGCCTCGACAGAAAAATTCTCCGCCTCCTCCAGGAGGACGCTACGCTGGCCGTGGCCGACGTTGCCAAGAAAGTCGGACTGTCCACCACGCCTTGCTGGCGCCGCATCCAAAAGCTGGAGGAAGAGGGCGTCATCAAGCGTCGCGTAGCGCTGCTCGATCCCGAGAAGATCAATGCGCGCGTCACCGTCTTCGTGGCGATCCGTACCAATTCTCACAGCCATGAGTGGCTTCGTCGGTTCTCCGAAGTGATTCAGGAGTTTCCCGAGGTCATCGAGTTCTACCGCATGAGCGGTGACGTTGATTATTTGCTGCGTGTGGTCGTGCCCGATATCGGCGCTTACGACGCCTTTTACAAGCGGCTGATCGCCAAGATCGAGATCCGCGACGTGTCGTCGTCCTTCGCCATGGAGCAGATCAAGTACACGACCGAAATGCCGCTCGACTACATGCTGCTCGACAAGGAAAGCGGCGCAAGCGCCGCCTGATCAGCGCTTTGCGTCGATGCGCGCAAGCGTCTTCGGATCGGTGAGTTCGCGTACGGCGTCCTTGCCGATCCAGCGCGCCGCCTTGTTGTCCAGGGCGGCCAGCTTCTCCGACAGCCGAAGTGCCGGAGCGTGAAGGGCAAGCGAGCGCTTGCCGACCTGTCTCAGCGCCCAGTTCACTGCCTTCTTGACGAAGTTCCTGTCATCGCCTGCGCGAGCCTCAATGAGGTCGAGCCAGGCGACGAACGTGTCGTCTGGTTCCTTCTTCAGATGAACGGCCGCAGTTGCGATGGTCGAGAAGGCCGTGCGGCACACGAACTCGCGTTCGTCCGCCGCGTAGGCCGGGATGATCTCGTGTGCGAGCTTTGCCTCGCAGATGAGATAAGCCGCGTGGTCGACGATTTCCCAGCTGCCGAACCCGGCGGCCATTGCATCGACTTGCGCTCGCGTGACCTTCGATGGCTCGTCGGTCAGGATCGCCAAGAGGCGCGCCTCGCGGACGTCGCTAGTCCATAGGACCCGGGCGCGGACGTGATCGCGCTTCAGTTGACGCGCGATCGGGTTGAGCACGGCGTTGGAGATGCCGAGGGCAAAGTCGGTGACGATGCCGAGGCGGGCCATGCTTGCACGGCTTTCGTTCGAGGCGAGCGTGTGCAGATGCGCCACGATCTCGTCTGCGGTCGATGCCGGCGCCAGCGCCATGTGGCGGCTCTATTTCTCAAGGCGGGCGAGCAGAGACGAGGTGTCCCAGCGGCCGCCGCCCATCGCCTGCACATCCTTGTAGAACTGGTCGACCAGCGCGGTCACCGGCAGCTTGGCGCCGTTGCGGTCGGCTTCGGCCAGGCAGATGCCGAGATCCTTGCGCATCCAGTCGATGGCAAAGCCGAAATCATACTTGCCGGCATTCATGGTCTTGTGACGGTTCTCCATCTGCCAGGAACCGGCCGCGCCCTTGGAAATGACGTCGACCACCTTTTCGATATCGAGCCCGGCCTGCTTGCCGAAATGGATGCCTTCGGCCAGGCCCTGGACGAGGCCGGCGATACAGATCTGGTTGATCATCTTGGTCAATTGGCCGGAGCCCACCGGGCCCATCAGGCCGACCATGCGGGCAAAGGCGTCGATCACTGGTCTGGCGCGATCGAAGCTTGCCTGGTCGCCGCCGACCATGACCGTCAGCACGCCGTTTTCGGCGCCGGCCTGGCCGCCAGAGACGGGGGCGTCGAGGAAGTGGAAGCCACGCGCTTCGGCCTCCGCGGCGAGCTCACGCGCGACCTCGGCCGATGCGGTGGTGTTGTCGATGAACACCGAGCCCTTCTTCATCGCGTCGAACGCGCCGTTCGCGCCGATCGTTACCGAGCGCAGGTCGTCGTCGTTGCCGACGCAGGCGAAGACGAAATCTTTGTCCCGGGCCGCTTCAGCTGGGGTCGGGGCATGGCGGCCGCCGTGCTGGGCTGCCCATTTTTCGGCTTTGGCCGCGGTGCGGTTGTAGACGGTGACGTCGTGCCCGCCTTTGTTCTTGAGATGACCGGCCATGGGATAGCCCATGACCCCGAGACCCAGGAACGCGACCGATGCCATGCCAGACCCTTTCAAAACGCTGTTCGTTGCCCCGTGGTCTAGCGCATCGGCACGAAAATCGGAATCGATTTTCGGAAGGCACGATGCGTCGTTTCAAACACATAGAGCGACTTGGGCAGATTCGTCAGGACTATGACGCCAGAGCCGGCTAGCGATGCAGATGGCGAGTAATCCGGCGCTCGATCCAGTCCACTCCGTGACGCAACGCCTCAACCATCGACAGGTAGAGCAGGGCGGCCCACAGATAGGTCTGAAAATCGAAGGTGCGCGAGAATGCGCGCCTGGTCTCGCCCATCAGGTCATAGACCGTGATGATGGCGACGATGGCCGAGCCCTTGACCATGAGGATGATCTCGTTGCCGTAGGGACGCAGAGCCACGACCAGCGCCTGCGGTAGGATCACCTTGTACATCGTCTGCAGCTTGGACAGGCCGAGCGCGGAGGCTGCTTCCCACTGCCCCTTGCCGACGCTCTCGATGGCGCCGCGCAGGATTTCCGCCTGGTAGGCAGCCGTGTTCAGCGCAAATGCAAGCACCGCGCAATACCAGGCTTCGCGGAAAAATCCCCAAAGGCCGATGGCCTCGAGCTGCGGGCGGAAGGAGCCAAAGCCGTAATAGATCAGGAATGTCTGGGCGAGCAGCGGCGTGCCGCGGAAGAAATAGACGTAGCCGTAGGAGATCGCATTCAGCACGCGGTTGCTGGACATGCGCGCATAGCAGATCGGCAGCGACAGGATCGAGCCGAGCACGATGGAGATCGCAACCAGCGTCAACGTCACGCGGACGCCGGACAGGTAGCTCGGCGCATATTTGTTGAAGAGCTCGGGGTTCCAGGCGCTGATCAGATAGGCGACCAGGGCGATACCAAGGGCGATCCAGAGACTGACGAAGACCCAGCCGAGAATGCGCTCCCGTGGCCATCCGCGCGGCGGTGCGGGCGGACGCTGAACTTTCTCCACCGTTTCGGTCGAAGCGTTCATCGTGCGGCCTCCCGCTTGCCGACTTTGCGCTCGATGGCGCGGATGCCGAAAGACGAGATGATGGCGAGGGCCAGGTAGATGAGGCAAGCGACGCTGTAGAACAGGAAGGCCTCCTTGGTGACCCGCGAGGCGATGCTCGCCTGGCGCAGGATGTCGGTCAGGCCGATGGCCGACACCAGCGCGGTGTCCTTGAGCAGGATCAGCCAGAGATTCGTCAGGCCGGGCAGGGCGATGCGCACGAGCTGCGGCAGGACCACCAGACGCATCGTCTGCCGTGGCGAAAGCCCGACCGAATAGCCGCCCTCATATTGCCCGCGCGGAATGGCGCGGAAGGCGGACAGGAACACTTCGCTGGCGTAGGACGAGAAGACGACGCCGAGCGCGACCATGCCGGCGATGAAGCTGTTGATTTCCACCGTGGTGTCCGGGCTGATGAGCCGGACAACCTGCTGAATGCCGATCTGCGCGCCGTAAAATACAAGGAACAGCGTCAGCAGTTCGGGCAGGCCACGGAAAATGGTGGTGTAGATGTTGCCGGCCAGCCGCATGGACGGTTCGCTCGACTGCTTGGCGAGCGCGACCAGGAAACCGATCAACAGGCCCAGCGGCAATGTGACGAGAGCGAGCGAGACGGTGGTGAAGACACCGTAGGCAAGGGCGCTGCCCCAGCCTTCTGGCCCGAAACTTAGAAGCGCCCAGATGCTCTGCATCGGTCGACTGTCCCCTTTTGCCTCACCTTGCGGGAGGCGGTCCGCCTTTGGCGGCGGCTTGTTGTTATGTCCATGTTAGCCGAACGGCGGGAGCTTGTCCCGCCGCCCGTCAATCCTTCAGGCCGCTATGGGCTTAGTCGCCATAGACGTCGAACTTGAAGTACTTGTCGTTGATTTCCTTGTACTTGCCGTTGGCGCGGATCGCGGCGATGGCCGCCGTGAACTGATCGGCCAGGGCGGTGTCGCCCTTGCGGACGCCGACGCCGGCGCCTTCGCCGTGGATCTCAGGCATGTTCGGAATGGTGCCGACGATCTTGCAGCAAGCGCCATCCGCGGTTTCAAGCCACTGCGAGATCGAGACGAGATCGTCGCTGACGGCGTCGAGACGGCCATTGGCCATGTCGAGCTTGTATTCTTCCGCGCTCGGATAGGACTTGATGGTGCTGTCGGTGAACACCTTCTCGGCGTAGTTGTAGTGGATGGTCGAGCCCTGCACGCCGATCGTCTTGCCGGCCAGGTCTTCCTTGGTCACACCCTTGATGTCGCTGTCCTTGGCGGCGGCGATCACGGCGGGCGTGTTGATGTACTTCTTCGAGAAGTCGATCTTTTCCTTGCGCTCGGGCGTGATCGACATCTGGGCGATGATGGCATCGAACTTGCCGGCCTGAAGCGCCGGGATCATGCCGTCCCATTCCTGGGCGACGATCTCGCACTTGACCTTCATCTCGTCGCAAAGCGCGTTGGCGATGTCGACGTCGAAGCCGACCAGCTTGCCGTCGGAGGTCAGGTTGTTGAAGGGAGGGTAGGCGCCCTCGGTGGCGATCGTGATCTTCTTGTCTTGCGCCTGCGCAGCTCCAAGGGTGAGCGCGAGTGCCGCAGTGGCGGCCAAGGCGATACGCGTGGAAATCCTCATAATGCTCCTCTCTGTACGCTTCCGGTCGTTACCTGTCCCAATCGCCGGATGCCGGAAGCGTTCCTTCCGTTGATGGCGGGGATACTCCCACTGTTTTCAGTTAGAAATCAATCGTGAATCGGGCTTTTGTTACACTGGTTGCAAGCATTCGGGCTGACGTAGCGTCAGTGTTTTGCAAGGCCCAGGCGTTGCTCGATGAAGTCGGCGATGGCCCTGATATCGTCGATGCCGAAGACGGGAACATTCTCTCCTTCGACCTGATGATCGGCTGCAACCGCCACGATGGACGGATCGTTCGGCGCCAGCGGCGCGCGGTCCTTGGCCTCGATCCGGCGGGCCTCGATCTTGAGGTGGCCCTCGCGCTTGTAGCCTTCCACCAGCACCATGTCGCATGGAGCGATGCGGCCGAGCACTTCGTCCAGTGTCGGCTCGTCTTCGCCGCGCAGTTCATGCATCAGCGCCCAGCGGCGTCCCGAGACGATGGCGACTTCGCTTGCGCCGGCCTCGCGGTGGCGGAAGCTGTCGGTGCCCGGCTTGTCGATGTCGAAGTCGTGGTGGGCGTGCTTTATGGTTGAGACCTTCCAGCCACGCCCGGTCAATTCGGTGACCAGGCGCTCGGTCAGGGTCGTCTTGCCCGAGTTTTTCCACCCGGTGATGCCGAAGACACGATGGGTCATCATTCAACTCCGGCGAGCAGGCGTTCCGCCTCGGCGAGATCGTCGGGCGTGTTGATGTTGAAGAACGGATCGACCCTGGCATTGCCGAAACGCATCTCGGGGAAGTCGACTGCGGCCATGCCCGCCTGTTCCATGAAGGTCATGACGCGACGGCTGTCGGCGCCTTGGAGAAAGCCGGCAAGGGCGACGCGCAGCGACACCGGCCACAGTGCAAAGGTCGGGTGCACGCGGCCATTGGAAGCCGCTACAGCGATGCGGTCCTCGACTGCATGATGGGCGAGCTTCTGGGCCAGGTCGGCTGGGAAAAACGGCGTGTCGCCGGCGACGCTCAGCACATGGGTAACGCCGGCGAGCTCCTTTGCCCATTCGAGCCCGGTCAGAACCCCGGCCAGCGGTCCCTGGTAACCTGCAATCGTATCGGCAATCACCTCGGCGCCGAAATGCGCGAAATGCGCCGGATCGCCATTGGTGTTGATAACGACAGGCGACGCTTGCGGCGCGAGCCGGTCGAGCACATGGCGGATCATCGGTCGCCCGCCGAGCGCAAGCAGGGTCTTGTCGGTGCCGCCCATGCGGCTGGAGCGTCCGCCCGCAAGGATGAGGCCTGCGATAGCAGTCATCACACGCCGTCCGGAGCCATTGTCGGGCTCGTGCTTTCGGCCGCGGGACGACCTTTGCCCACGAGGCGCTCGCGATAGAGCGAATAGAGGCCCGACGCGACGATCATTGCGGCACCCGTGATCATGGCGGTATCGGGAATGTCGCCGAAGACGAAGATGCTGAGCGAGATCGCCCAGATGAGCGCCGTGTAGCGGAAGGGCGCGATGAACGAGACCTCGCCTTCACGCATCGCCATGATGACGAACTGGTAGCCGAACAGCACCAGCACTGCCGCGCCGCCGAGGTACATCACGAGTTCCAGCGGCATCGGCGTCCAGCCGCCGAAGGGCACGATGGTGAATGCGCCGGTCAGCGTGATGACGATGGTGGTGACGGTCGAAACGAACAGCGAGGGCACATGCCCGGGAATCTGGCGGGTCGCCAGGTCGCGCACGGCGCAGAAAGCAACCGAAAGCAGCGCCAGCAGCGAAAAGGCGTTGAAGCCGTCAAAGCCGGGCCGGACGATGATCAGCACGCCGCCGAAGCCGACCACGATGGCCAGCCATCGGCGCCAGCCGACGCCTTCGCCGAGGAACAGCGCCGCCCCCATGGTAACTGCAAGCGGCAGGGCCTGAAGCACGGACGAAATGTTGGCGAGCGGCAGATGGGGCAGGGCCGCGAGGAAGCAGACAGTGCCGCCGACCTCGCCGATCAGGCGCAGCAGCACCATGGGGTGCCAGTAGTCGCGGGCGCCCTTGAGCGCTCCCCGGTGCCAGGCCAACAGGCTGATGAGAACAGTGGCAAAGACGCCGCGCACCAGCATCAGCTGGCCGGGATTGATCGTCTGGGCAGCAAGCTTGCTCAGCGTATCGTTGAAGGTGAAGGCGGCCATCGCGACAACCATGAAGCTGGCGCCGCGAACATTCGAGGAAAGTGGCAATTGAGCCTTCCATTGCTGCTGTTGCCTACGGCTTAAGCAGAGCCGCGCCAAACAGCAATGCCAAACACATGGACCAGCCCGGCAATTGCGTCACGGACCGTTGAGACTGTCGGCGATACGACCGATGAGCGGGTCGTATTTCGCCTTGGCCGTGGCAGGATATTTGAGCAGGAAAGCGTGAATGACACCGCTGCGACCGAATTCGAGGCGCTGGTAGAAAATGGAATTGCCGTCATGCCCTGACAGCACGACCCAGTCCTTGCCCACCTTGCGATAGGTGACATTCATGCCTTCGGAACTGAAATCGGCGAGTTGGGCCGGTGTCTGCTCGAGCGCATTGTAGGAGCCATAGACTGCGAGACTTGCCCCATCCGCGGCAGTGAATGTCATGCCGTCGCCATTGGCGGGCGGTGGCAACCGATCGATGAAGATGTCGCGCGGAAACGTCACCGAGGTGCCAAAGCGGGCGTTGGTGTAGATGAAGGGCTTTGCCACAGCAGGTGCTGCAACCGCCAATGACAAGGAAATTGCGGGCAGCATCGTTGCCAGCCGGTAAGCCATACCACCCACTCCTTCTATGGAAGTCCAATGCTTGCGCGGTTAGTGGCGCCGTGCCGTCAGCCGCCGGTGACGCTCATGTGGCGCGATACGGACGGGCGGTTGGTGTGGCGGTCTATGATGAAATCATGCCCCTTGGGCTTGCGGCCGATCGCTTCATCGATTGCCCGTGAAACCAGCTCGTTGCCCTCTGAAGCGCGCAGCGGTGCGCGCAGATCGGCGTCGTCTTCCTGGCCGAGGCACATATAGAGCGTGCCGGTGCAGGTCAGGCGGACACGGTTGCAACTTTCGCAGAAATTATGCGTCATCGGCGTGATGAAGCCGAGCTTGCCGCCGGTCTCGGCGACCTCGACATAGCGGGCGGGACCACCGGTCTTGAACGGGATGTCCTTCAGCGTGAACTGGCGTTCGAGGCTTGCCCTGAGCAGCGACAGCGGCAGGTACTGGTCGGTGCGGTCGGCGTCGATCTCGCCCATCGGCATGGTTTCGATGACCGTCAGGTCCATACCGCGGCCATGGGCCCAGCGCATCATCTCAGGGATTTCCAGGTCGTTGAAGCCCTTAAGGGCAACGGCGTTCAGCTTGACATGGATTCCGGCGGCAAGTGCCGCATCGATGCCTTCCATTACCTTGGCAAGGTGACCCCAGCGCGTGATGGCGTGGAACTTAGTGGGGTCGAGCGTGTCGAGCGACACGTTGATGCGGCGCACGCCGCGATCGGCTAGTTCGCTGGCGAAACGCGACAGCTGCGAGCCGTTGGTCGTCAGAGTCAGCTCTTCAAGCGCGCCGCTTTCGAGATGGCGCGACAGCTGGCGCACCAGATGCATGATGTTCTTGCGCACGAGCGGCTCTCCGCCGGTGAGACGCAGCTTCTTCACGCCTTTTTCGATGAAGACGGTGCAGAGCCGATCGAGTTCTTCCAGTGACAGCAGGTCCTTCTTGGGCAGGAAGGCCATGTCCTCGGCCATGCAATAGGTGCAACGGAAATCGCAGCGGTCGGTCACCGACACGCGCAGATAGGAAATCGCACGCCCGAACGGGTCGATCATGCTGGTGTCGTGCATTCCCATGTCGCCTCTGCTCACTCCCTGCAAGCGGTTTCCCAGACCGCTCTCTTTCATGTCGTTCAAAAAACATTACCCTTCAAGTGCCAAGGGCCCTGTTCAGGTAACATTTAGCTGGCTGGCAGGGCAATCTTTGCCGGCCACGCCGCCATTATTGCATTTTTCGAAGCCGGATCGCCTATCAATTTGCTGATGGAACCGGGCAGCTCGTGTCGCCTTCATCGCATTTGAGGTAGTTCCGGAAGTCCTTGATCCGTTGTTCGGTCATGCCGTCCCTGCATTGCAGCACCGTCATTGGGTAGATGGAGCCCTGGGCAACACCCGAGCTGGAGAATTCGCATTCGGCGTCTCGGAAGGCGACCCAGGACCTCTGGGCACTGACCAGCAGCTTGGACGCCGCCCGGTCGTCCTTCAGCCGGCCCTGTATCTGCTTGTAGAGCGCATTCAACTCGGCGTCCGACGCGATCAGCGCCTTGTCGGCACACTCGGTCATGGCCGCCTGGTTGCTGGCGCTCGAGCAGTCGTCGACCGCATATGCGGCTGGCGCTGCCGCAAGGGCGAGGAGGCCGGCGACCACAGGCATTTTGAAGGCCAGGTTCCGCATTTCAAACTCCTTCCAGCCAGTCTCGCTGCCAGGTTTCCAGCAACACGCTAGCAAGGGCAGGGCATGCTTGCCAATCGGTGCGGTTTGGGCGTAACCGGAAGTGTCATTCAGGGAGCAGAAATGTCAGCGCCAAAGGAACTCAGGGTCTCCAAGGACCGCAAGCTGTTGACGGTGACTTTCCCAGATCACCATCCCTTCGAGCTGCCGGCAGAGCTGTTGCGCGTGCTTTCGCCTTCGGCCGAGGTCCAGGGCCATTCGCCGGAGCAGCGCGTGACCGTGCCGGGCAAACGCGATGTTGCGATCCTGAAGATCGAGCCGGTGGGCAACTACGCCGTGCGCATCACCTTCGACGATTTCCACGACACCGGCATCTTCACCTGGAACTACTTGCACACGCTCGGCCACGAGAAGCAGACGCGCTGGCAGGCCTATCTCGACGAGCTGGCCGAGAAGGGGCTTTCCCGCGACAGATAGGGCTGTCGTCGCCAGTTCACACTTGTCGGCTAAGGACCACGCGCACAGCGAAAGGCAGGACGATGTCGGTGATCTCGACGGTTGAAGAACTCGAAGCGCTCTACGGCCTTCCCGGTGAAACCTCGCTGGTGAAGGAACTCGACCATGTCATCCCTGAGTATGCGGCCTTCATCGAGGCCTCGCCCTTCGTTTCGCTGGCAACCACCGGGCCCGAGGGACTGGACTGCTCGCCGCGCGGCGATCTTCCGGGCTTTGTCCGCATCCATGATCCGCGCACGCTGATGATGCCCGACAGGCGCGGCAACAACCGTGCCGATTCGCTGAAGAACATCATCAGGGATCCCAAAGTGGCGCTGCTGTTTCTTGTGCCGGGCTCTGGCACGACGCTGCGCGTCAACGGCCGCGCTCACGTTACCATCGACGCCGAGCTGTGTGCGTCGTTCACCGTCGAGGGCAAGCCAGCGCGCTCGGTTACGGTCGTCCAGGTCGATTCGGTCTATTTCCAGTGCGCCCGCGCCATCGTGCGTTCTGAATTGTGGAATCCGGAGCGCCATGTCGATCCGAAGTCGCTTCCGACGCCCGGGCAGATTCTTGCCGTGACGAGCCGGGCAAACATCGACGGCGAGGCCTATGATCGCGAATGGCCGGAGCGGGCCAAGAAGTCGATGTGGTGACGACGGTCACCGGCGATTCAAGACAAAGTGATCCGGCGACTGTAACTTCGGCGGAGCCTAGGACGTATACCGGCCATCAAGCTGGGAGATGTTCCGTATGAAGCCCTGGACCGACCGTGCCGGCAAATTGTCGCCGGTGAAGGCAATCGTATTCGCCGGCACGTTCGTACCGGCCGCACTGCTTGCCTACTACGCGACGGCAGGTTTCCCTCAAGGGGGCTCGACCAGCAGCTTGCTCGGCCCGCGTCCCTATGCGGCGGCCATCCATTTCACCGGCGACTGGGCGATCCGCTTCCTGATGATTTCGCTCGCCATCACGCCGCTCCGGCGCATCGGGCAGTGGCCCAAGCTCATCATGGTGCGCAGGATGCTCGGCATAGCAGCGCTCTGCTATGCGCTCGGCCACCTCGTGCTCTATTTCTTCGACATGAACTGGGACGTGCTCAGAGTTGCCAGCGAGATCGCGCTGCGTATCTACCTGACGATCGGTTTCGTCGCCTTGCTTGGGCTGGCGGCATTGGGTGCGACGTCCACGGACGCCGCCATCAAGCGTCTCGGAGGCAACTGGAACCGGCTGCACAAGATCGTCTACGGCATAGGCATCCTGGCTGCGCTGCACTACTTCATGCAGTCCAAGGCCGACGTCTATCAGCCGACCCTGCTGGCGGGCTTCTTCATGCTGCTGACGCTGTATCGGCTGGCACATTGGCGCGGCTTGAGCCTGAACTCGGCATGGGTGCTCCTGGGCATCGCGGTGACGGCTGCGCTTGCGACCGTCGTCGTCGAAGCCGCCTGGTACGGGCTGGCGACTGGCGTTCCGGTCAACCGCGTGCTCGCTGCCAACCTGCAGTTTTCCTACACCATCCGCCCGGCATGGTGGGTGTTGGCTGTAGGCATGGCCGTGACCGCGCTTGGCGTCGTCAGGTCATTCGGCAAGGCGCCGGCATCGCGAGGGCGGCGGATGGCAAAGGCGGCTGCCTAGGGGTAATCTCAGGACCTCTGCGGCATCTCCGACATTTTCTGGATCACCCGCCCGAATAGGAATGCATAGGTATCCTCGATGTTCGCGACCGCGTGACGATGCAACTCTTCGTCTGCGGGGCATTGCGAGATGATCGCAGCATCATGGCGCAAGCCTGTCACGACCTGGGTGGCCATGGTCGACCAGACCAACCACAAGAGATCGTCATCAGGCCGACTGCGCGTTTATGAGTCTCGTCCTGGTCTGCGAACGGCCCGCTAGTCCCTCAGCGCTTCGGCAACGCGCAGCATATGCGCGCCGATCATGTCGCATTGCTCGGGCGTCGAAGCGCTCATCGCCTTTTCGATCAGGGCGCCATAGGCCTTCAGTGCCTGCAGGAGCAGCGCCTCGCCATCGGGCGTGAGCCTGAGGCGCATGATTCGCCTGTCCTTGGCGTCGGCCTCGCGGTGGACGAGGGCGCGCTTTTCCAGCTGCGGCAGAAGCATGGTGATGTTGGAGCGGCCGACCAGGAGCTTGCGGGCGAGGTCGTGCTGCGACATGTCGGGATGACGGTAGAGGTTCATCAGAACGTCGAGCTGGGCCGGCTTGAGGTCGTGCGGCTGCAACGCGTTGGCCAGCGCACGCTCCATGGAATGGCAGGCCTTGGCCACCGCGACCCAGTTGCGGAAACGCGGATTGTCCCAGGGCAGGTCTTGTCTATTGTTCATAGTTGAACTAATAATATGTTCATGATTGAACTGATGGATGGGCGTTCAATATGGCATCAATCGGGCTGAAGGTCATCCGCCAGCTGATGGGCGTCGGCGAGGTCGTGGCACCTGCGTGGACAGGCCGCGCGGCGTTCGAGCTTTTTCGGCGCGTGCCCAGCGTGCGGAAGATGAGCGATGGCGAAAGACGCGCCGTCGCGCGGGCACAGGACTTCATGTCCGAGGCGCGTCATCACCGAATCAAGACGAGCGGCGACTGCGTTGCCGCCCACGAGTTCCGTCCGCTACAGAGACGGTCCCTGGGCACCGTTCTGGTCATCCATGGCTGGCGATCGCGCACCGAATACATGCGCTCGCTGATCGAAGGGTATCGCGACGCCGGCTACAAGGTCGTGTCGCTCGATCTGCCGGGCCATGGCGGCTCGCTTGGCCGTGCACTCGACATGGCCAAGGCAGTCGAGGCCGCGAGTCTCGCCGCCCAGTGGTTCGGCCCGTTCGCCGCCGTCGTCGGCCATTCCTTCGGTGGAGCGGTTGCCGTCAATGCCGCGGCCGGGACCGTCAGGGGCTTTGCCCCGCTTGCGACGGAGCGGCTGGTGCTGATCTCCGCGCCGAACTCGATGCCGCGACTGTTCCAGGAATTCGCCGGCTACCTCAAGCTGGGACAGCGTTCTCATCGCGCCCTGGAGACACAGGTCGAGCGCGTGACGGGTACGCCGCTGGAGCGCTTCGTCGGTTCGGCGTTGCTGGCCCGACTGCCGGTGCCGACACTGGTGATGCATGCGCCGGACGACCGGGAGGTGTCCGCTGCCGATGCCCGTGCCATGGCCAGCGCTGGCGACCATGTCCGGCTGTTCTGGGCCGAGGGGCAGGGCCACCGCCGTATTCTGTCGAACCGCGAGGTTGTTCGCGAGGCCGTTGGCTTCGTTGCCGACCAGCCGCAGCCGGCCCTGGTTCACTGAACCCTTTTCAGCCTTTCTTGTCGCCAGGTTCGACCGGCAGTCCGGCTGCGCGCCAGGCGGTGAAGCCGCCGAGGATGTGGCGGACCGGTTCCAGTCCCATGTCCTTGGCGGTCTTGGCAGCCAGCGCCGAACGCCAGCCGCCGGCGCAGAAGAACACGAAGCTCTTGCCGCTCGAAAAGAACGCCTTGTGATAGGGGCTATCTGGGTCGATCCAGAATTCGAGCATGCCGCGCGGGCAATGCTGGGCGCCGGGAAGCTTGCCGTCACGCTGCAATTCGCGCGGATCGCGCAGGTCGACGAAGATGGTGCCTGGGTCGTCGAGCAGGGTCGCGGCCTCTTCCGGCGACACCACCTCGACCACGGCATTGGCCTCGTCGAGCAGTTCCTTGTAGCCCTTCTTCACTTTCGACCTCGTCCTGAAATCCATCGGCCTGCAATTTGATCGCATGGCGGGGCGGCATCTGTCATCCCGGCCGGATTGTGCCAGGGGCGGCGGCGGTCACGATGATGTGAAACTGTTCGGCAACAGCTACCCGGAAATTTATGGAAGCTTAACGTTATCGGTATGAATCGATACGTCTGCGCCTTACATCCGCCATTAGGCGACAGGAATGCCCCGAGCGGCGCATGGGGGTTCCAATGAAATTCCCGGGCGGGGGTGGGTGTCCTATGAAGATTGCTTTCCTGAAGAAGCCGATTTCCCTTCCGCTGGTGGCGCTGGCTGCCAGCGTCGCCATGGGGGCACCGCACGCGGGCGCGCAGACATTGCTTGATGTGCTGTTCGGCGGCGGCGGCCGGAGCCCGCGCCAGCAGCACGGCGAGTTTCCGCCGCCGCCCGAGCCGGTGAAGAAGAAGCCGGTGCAGGCAGCCAAGATCAGCGCGCCGACCTATTACAATTACAAGGCCGATGCGATGGTGTCGGTCGACTTCGCCAAGCTGAGCGCCGGCACGCAGTCGGTGTCGCTGGAGCCGTCGCTGGCCGGCACCAGCTTCCGCGAAGCGATCGCCGGCCTCGATGGCTACGATCTCAGCGCTGAAAAGGAAATCGCCAAGGCGCTGCTTGACTACTATTCGGCCAACCCCGAATTCATCTGGGTGACCGGCTATACAGCCAACAGCCGCGCCGAAGATGCCATTCGTGTTCTGGGCGACGCGGCCGGCCATGGGCTCAACCCGGTCGACTATTCCGTTTCCGCGCCGCCGGCCGCCTATGCCCTCGACGACACCAGCGGCAGGCTGAAGACGCTTATCCGCTTCGAGATGGCGCTGTCGGCGCGCGCGTTGCGCTATGTCCACGACGCACTCGGCGGCAGGATCGATCCGAACCGGATCTCCGGCTACTATGATTTCGCAGCCAAACCGCTCGACATGGTCGACGTGCTGAAGAAGCTCAGCCAGGCGCAGGATATCAGGGGCTTGATGGAGTCGTTCCATCCGCAAAACCCGGAATACAAGGCGCTGCGCGTCGAGCTCGAAATGCTTCGCGCCAGCGAGGAAAACACCATCGTTGTCGACCCCAAGCTTTTGCTGAAGCCAGGCGAAACGAGCCCCGAGCTGCCCAAGCTGCTGCACCTGATCAGCCGAAATCTCGATGACGAGATGGGCGGCGAGTTCGGCGAGCTGCTGGCGCGTGCGGTCAACAGCGAGATCTACACGCCGGACCTGGTTCCCGTATTCGAGGCGGTGCAGAAGCGGGCAGGGCTCAAGGCCGACGGCGTCGTCGGTCCGCGTACCGTCGCAACCCTTGCCGGGACGTCGAAGGCCGATCGTCTCGACAAGGTGCTGGTGGCGCTCGAGCAGATGCGCTGGCTACCATCAGACCTCGGCAGTCCCCGCGTGTTCATCAACCAGCCGGCTTTCACCGCGAGCTACATCGACGGTGGCACAGAGAAGCTGAAGATGAAGACGGTGATCGGCAAGACCACCAACCAGACCAGCTTCTTCCAGGACGAGATCGAGCAGGTCGACTACAACCCCTATTGGGGCGTGCCGCAGTCGATCATCGTCAACGAGATGCTGCCGCGCCTGCGCAGCGATCCGAGCTATCTCGACCGCGCCGGCTATGAGGTCACCGATTCGCGTGGCCAGCGTGTTCCTTCGTCGGCGATCGACTGGAGCCAGTACGGCGCCAAGGTGCCTTACAGCGTGCGCCAGGCGCCGAGCGAAGCCAATGCGCTTGGCGAGCTCAAGATCCTGTTCCCCAACAAGCACGCCATCTACATGCACGACACGCCGCAGAAGGCGCTGTTCAATCGCGACAACCGGGCCTTCAGCCATGGCTGCATCCGCTTGTCCGACCCGCGCGGCATGGCTGCGGCCGTGCTTGGCACCGATGTCGATCACGTCGCCGCCAAGCTCAAGCAGGGCCATTCCTTCGAGAAGGTGAACCGCAAGATCCCTGTTTATGTCGCCTATTTCACGGCCTGGCCGGATCTCAACGGCAAGGTCGCATATTTCGGCGACGTCTACGATCGTGATGCCAGGCTGATGGAAGCGGTAGCCAAGACCGAAACGGTACGCGCGCCGAGCATGTAAGGCCCAGTCCGGCTGCATTTCCTGAACAAGAATGGCTTCTGTCAGGTGATGCGGCCGCTCGTTATGACAGCCTCGATGTGCGGACCATGTCGTCCTGCGCCCGATCGATCAGCGCCACGAGCCGCTGGACATCGACATGATAGCCGTCTTCCGCCTTGTCGGCGACGATGGTCGCCATCCGCTGGTCGAGCGCCGGCACCATGTCGGCGATCAACGCATTGAACGTGTCGCAAGGATTGATGACGACGATCAGCGCTCCAAGTGCTGCGCCAAAATGAGCATGCACCCACTGGCTGCCTTCGACGGTGACGACCACTGGCACCTGCGCCAGCGTCGCCAGCAGTTCGGGAAGAGGGGATGTCACATCGCAGATAGCGTAACCTCGGGCAGCCAGAACCTCGGCCACGGCATTCTCATTGATCAGGTCGCGTTTTGCACCGGTCGTCCCCCGGCGCAGGAAGGCGCCCGAGTGTCTTGATGGTTCCAAACCCGAATGCAGCTTCGCATGCAGGGCCCGTGTGCGGGCGTGGCGATGGGTGTTCATTCCACGATCGTCGGTCAACCACATCTCTCGCGCATGAATCATCGGTGCGGGCGAGGGCGACAGGCCGAACAGTTCGCAGTAGGCGCGGCCATGATGCCATGACGGGTTGTAGGGCAGGCAGAGGGTCTCACCCGGTTGAATCAGAAGCGATGCCGGCAAGGAGTCGTTTATCAGGTGGCCAAAGTAGGCCATCGCCACTGGTGTCATCGGGAAAAAGGCTCTGTCTGTGCGCTGGATGGGGTTTGCCAGGGCAGGCTGCAGTGGCGCAGGACCATGGCGCTGCAGGCTGCGGGAAAAGCTGAAAACGCCGCGCGGCGTCGCCAATGCATCGCCGAGCCGGTAGCGAATGGTTCCCCCATGTTGTCGCAACCCGCCCGCAATCCGCATTCGTTCATTGTCGAGATTCGTCGACGGCTGCACGCCAATGACACGATCCCAGTCAGATGGCTCCATGTAGGCCGGCGCCTGCACCAAGCTCTCCGCTTTGGCAATTTGCTCGGATTGAACATCTTCGAGCGCGCCCCGCGACTTTCGCAGTCGTTCGAAGAGCGAGCCTAAAAGAGGATAGAGCCTTGAAGCAACGGACATGCCCCTCATTCCCCCACAGAACTTCGGTATTATAGACTGTTGCTTTATCTATTTCTATTGCTGTTAACCGAGGGGCATTTCCATCGATATTGAGGGAAATAAGTTCGCGAATGCCGCGTTTGGTGCAGTAGATGAACCGGCTGGTGACGTGCAGAAGGCGGATCTGCACCCGCTGGTCGAGCCTGTCGCGGTCGAGCGGACTTTTATGTCCGCCGCATCGGCTTTTCAAACCCGCTCGCCCGGCACGATCTTCGAGTTTGATCTCGCAGCCGCCCTTCCCACGGGGCGTGCACTCCGTTGTCATCGCGCTCTTATTGGCTGCTGAAGGTCACGGTGGGGGAGGTGTCGTGTCGAGGGCAATCAGGCGAATACACGGAGCAACCTGAGCAGTAGTCCACGGATGTTCCGCGGATTAAGCTGCCATTGTCTGCCTGTGCTCGCCGGTCTGTGCTGAATAGCACTTATGGCCCGTTTCCGGCCCAAGCAAAAAGTTCATCAATAACAAGAGGATATAAGATAGAAGAATGGTGGGCGATATAGGGATTGAACCTATGACCCCACCCGTGTGAAGGGTGTGCTCTCCCGCTGAGCTAATCGCCCGTCCGAGGCCCTTAGGCCGAACGTGACGGCGATATAGGGGAGGGGCGGGAGCTGTGTCAAGGCGGCTTTAGCGACTTCCCGCAGCTATCAGCTTTTCAGCCAGGCCAAGCGTCAGTTCGTCATAGTGCGAGATGATTGCCGAGGGCTCGAATTCACTGACGTGGCGATCCGTGTAACCGAAGTCGACGGCGACAACGGGGATGCCGGCGGCCTTGGCCGTGTCGATGTCGGTGACCGAATCGCCGACCATGACAGCACGCGAGGCATCGCCGCCGGCCATGGCGATGGTCTTGGTCAGGTGCCTCGGGTCGGGTTTGCGGATGCCGAATGTTTCTGGGCCGGTGATGGCGGCGAAGCGGTCGGCAAGGCCGAGCCCGCCGATCAGGTTGCGGGCAAGCGTCTCGTATTTGTTGGTGCAGACGGCAAGCAAGTAACCGGCATCGGCGAAGCGCTCCATGGCAGCCACCACACCCGGATAGGGCTGCGAACGGCCGGGGATGTTGAGCGTGTAGTGATCGAGGAAAATGTCGTGCATGCGCTCGTGCTCTTCGCCCGCAAGCGCCTTGCGCTGCGCGGCATAAGCCCGTTCGATCATGATCTTGCCGCCCATGCCGACGAACCGGCGGAAGGCATTGTCGTCCACCTGGGCGAGGCCGCCGGCCACCAGCGTGTGGTTCAGGCTGTCGAGCAGGTCGGGAGCAGTGTCGACAAGGGTTCCGTCGAGGTCGAATACGATGATCGGTCTGGACATGGCTTGCTTTCACGGGTTCATATTTCGCCAAAGGCGATAGCCTTCGCGCCCAGGCGGCGCAACCCGCGGTCCATAAAGCCTTTGACCCAATCGGCAAAAATGCTAGGAGCCAAGCCTGTAATCTGGGAATTTGCGAACAAGTCATGGATGCCAAGGCTTTGAAGATCGAGGCGGCACGGGCCGCACTCGGTTATGTCGAGAGCGGTATGCGCCTGGGCATCGGTACAGGTTCCACCGCCGAGGAATTCGTCCGCCTGCTGGCCGAAAAGGTTGCGGCCGGCATGCAGGTCATCGGCGTGCCGACGTCTGAACGGACCGCCACGCTTTGCCGCGAGCTGGCGGTTCCGCTGTCGACGCTGGAAGAGACACCCGAGCTCGACCTTACCATCGACGGTGCCGACGAGATCGATCCAGCACTTACGCTGGTCAAGGGCGGCGGCGGTGCGTTGCTGCGCGAGAAGATCGTCGCGGCGGCCTCGGCGCGCATGATCGTGATCGCCGACCAGTCCAAGCTGGTCGAGACGCTCGGCCGCTTCCCACTGCCGATCGAGGTCAATCCGTTTGGTCTCAGAGCCACCGAAATCGCCATCGCAAAGGCAGCGGAAAAGCTCGGCCTTTCCGGTTCGCTGGTGCTGCGCAAGACCGGCGGCGAGACCTTCGTAACCGACGGTGGACATTTCATTATCGATGCATCTTTTGGCCGCATTCCCGATACAAGAGCGCTTTCGGATGCCCTTCACGCCATTCCTGGCGTCGTCGAGCATGGTCTCTTTCTCGGCTTGGCCACCGTTGCCGTCATTGCCGGCTCCGACGGTGTCAGAACCGTTCATCCGGCTCTCTAAACAGGAGTTCTATTCATCATGATTTCGACAAACCGGCTTCGCGGCTTCTCCGTCATGGTGGCGGCTTCGGCTTTTGCAGCCATTGCGTTCTCGGCCCAGGCCCAGGAGATCGGTGAAGCCCATCTCAAGGCGGCCCATGCGGCCATCGCTGCGATTCACGCAACCGATTCGTTCGACGGCATCCTGCCGCAGGCGGCATTTGCGCTGAAGCAGCAGCTGATCCAGCAGAACCCCGACATGCAGGAAATCATCACCCAGACGGTCGATGAGAAGACGCTTGCCATGGCCGCCCGTCGCGCCGATCTCGAGAAGGAAGCGGCGATTGCCTACGCCAAGTCCTTCAACGAGAAGGAACTGACCGAGATCGCGGCCTTCTACAATTCGGAAGCCGGCAAGAAGCTGATCGAGAACGGCCCGATCGCCTCGCGCGAACTGGTGAAAGCTGCAGACATCTGGCAGAACGGCATTGCCCGCGACCTTGCCCAGCAGGTCGGCGAGAAGCTGACGGCGGTCGCCGGCGCCAAGGCTCCGGCCGTCACCGAGGGTGCTGCGCCCGTGACCCCTGAGGCGCCGAAGAAGTAATCGGCCGCGACCAACAGTCACGATGAGACGGGCCCGGCTTATGCCGGGCTTTTCTTTTTGTGCTTGCACCACTACCTGTGGCGCACCGCGGCACGCCAAGTATCGGCGTTGCAGCATCCTTGAATTCACATGCGTCCGGGCAATGCTCCCTATGGCCTGAGGCGCGCACCGATTGCCTGCAGGAAGGAACACCATGGCCCAGTACGACTACGACCTCTTTGTCATCGGCGGTGGCTCGGGCGGGGTTCGTGCGGCGCGTGTGGCGGCAGCCATGGGCAAGCGCGTGGCGCTGGCCGAGGAGTTCCGCTTCGGCGGCACCTGCGTCATCCGCGGTTGCGTGCCCAAGAAGCTCTATGTCTATGCCTCGCAGTTCCCCGAGCATTTCGAGGATGCCGCCGGCTATGGCTGGACGGTCGGTGAAAGCACGTTCGACTGGAAGACGCTTGTCGCCAACAAGGAGCGCGAGATTTCGCGGCTTGAAGGCATCTACAAGCGCAATGTCGAGAATTCCGGCGGCGAGACCATCCATTCGCGCGCCACGCTTGTCGACAGGCACACGATCCGCCTCGAAGCGGATGGACGTACTGTCACGGCAGACCAGATCCTGATCGCGACCGGCGGCCGGCCGAGCACGCATCCGGCGCTTCCTGGCCACGAGTACTGCATCTACTCCAACGAGGTCTTCGATCTGCCGGAACTGCCCAAGGCGATCATGATCGAGGGTGGCGGCTATATCGCCGTCGAGTTTGCCAACATTTTCCACGGCCTAGGCGTCGACACCACGCTGGTCTATCGCGGGAAGGAGATCCTCAGCCGCTTCGACATGGACCTGAGGCGTACCCTGCATGAGACGATGGAGCAGAAGGGCATCAAGATCCTGCTGCACTCGGTCTCGCAGGAAGTCGCCAAGCGCGGCGACGGCCGCCTTGATGTCAGGCTGAACACCGGCCAGCAGCTGACCGTCGACCAGGTGCTTCTCGCCATCGGGCGCACGCCGAACACCGAAGGCCTCGGGCTTTCGGACGCGGGCGTCGAGCTCGACAAGTCGGGCGCTGTGGTCGTCGACAGCTATTCTCGGACCAGCGCCGACAACATCTGGGCGGTGGGCGACGTCACCAATCGCGTGCAGCTGACGCCGGTGGCGATCCACGAGGCCATGTGCTTCATCGAGACCGCCTTCAAGGGCAACCCGACCACGCCCGACCATGACACCATTCCAACGGCTGTGTTCTCGCAGCCGGAGATCGGCACCGTCGGGCTTTCTGAGGACGATGCGGCCAAGCGCTACAAGAACCTCGAGGTCTATCGCGCCAGCTTCCGGCCGATGCGCCACACGCTGTCGGGACGCCAGGAAAAAATGCTGATGAAGCTGGTGGTCGACGCCGATACGCGCATCGTCGTCGGCGCCCATGTGCTTGGGCCGGATGCCGGCGAGATGGCGCAGCTGCTCGGCATCGCGCTCAAGGCGCGTCTTACCAAGGACGCCTTCGATCAGACCATGGCGGTGCATCCGACCGCGGCCGAAGAGCTGGTGACGATGTATAAGCCGACCTATCTGGTAAGGGATGGCTCGCGCGTCGAAAACTGACGTTGCGGCGGCTTCCGGACCTTCCGCAGTGAAACCTTGGTCCCTAGGGGATTCCGGGGTGGAATAGAGGCTCGTCATCGTGTAAACAGCCGCGTTCCCGTAATGGCGGGTCACAGCGCGGGTGAGGTGCCCGCTGACAAAACTTTTGGGTGCTAACATGACGAAATGGTCACCGAATTCCTGGAGAAGCATGCCGATTCAGCAGGTTCCGGCTTATCCGGACGCTGCGGCTCTCGCAGAAACGGAAGCCCGTCTCGCCACGTTTCCCCCCTTGGTTTTTGCAGGTGAAGCGAGAAAGCTGAAGAAGCAACTGGCAGCCGTCGCCAATGGCGAGGCCTTCCTGCTCCAGGGCGGCGACTGCGCCGAAAGCTTCGCCGAGCACGGCGCCGACAATATCCGCGACTTCTTCCGCGTCTTCCTGCAGATGTCGGTCGTGCTGACTTTCGCCGGCGCGCAGCCGGTGGTGAAGGTCGGCCGCATTGCCGGCCAGTTCGCCAAGCCGCGTTCGGCCGACAACGAGACCAAGGGCGACGTCACGCTGCCGAGCTATCGCGGCGACATCATCAATGGCCCGGCCTTCGACGAGAAGTCTCGCGTGCCCGATCCGGCACGCCAGGAAATGGCGTACCGCCAGTCGGCTGCGACGCTGAACCTTTTGCGCGCCTTCGCCCAGGGTGGCTATGCCAGCCTCGAGAACGTGCACAAGTGGATGCTCGGCTTCGTTTCCAACAGCCCGCAGGGCGAGCGCTATGAGGCACTGGCCAACCGCATCACCGAGACGATGGACTTCATGAAGGCCGTCGGCATCACCTCGGAGACGAACTACGCGCTGCGCGAGACCGACTTCTACACCAGCCACGAGGCGCTGCTGCTCGGCTACGAGCAGGCGCTGACCCGCGTCGACTCGACCTCGGGCGACTGGTACGCGACCTCGGGCCACATGATCTGGATCGGCGACCGTACGCGCCAGGTCGATCACGCGCATGTCGAGTACTGCCGTGGCGTGAAGAACCCGCTTGGTCTCAAGTGTGGTCCCTCGCTGACGCCCGACAGCTTGTTGAAGCTGATCGACCTGCTCAACCCGGAGAACGAGGCAGGCCGTCTGACCCTGATCGCGCGCTTCGGCCACGACAAGGTCGGTGAGCATCTGCCGAAGCTGATCCGCGCCGTCGAGAAGGAGGGCCGCAAGGTCGTCTGGTCGTGCGATCCGATGCACGGCAACACGATCACGGCTGCCGGCTACAAGACGCGCCCGTTCGACCGCATCCTGAGCGAAGTGCAGAGCTTCTTCGACATCCATCGTTCGGAAGGTACGCACCCGGGCGGCATCCATGTCGAGATGACCGGCAACAATGTCACCGAATGCACGGGTGGCGCGCGCGCCATCACCGCCGAGGAGCTGCAGGACCGCTATCACACGCATTGCGACCCGCGCCTCAACGCCGATCAGGCGATCGAACTGGCCTTCCTGGTTTCGGAACTGCTGCGCAAGGGGGCTGTGACCGAGCAGAAGAAGGCCGTCAACGCCTGATCCGCAGGTCGGATATTCAATCGAAGGCGCCGGTTTCGACTGGCGCCTTTTTCATTTGCGGGTCCAGCGCATATCCTTGAGGCGAGGATCGCCGGCAAAGCTCTGGCGGTCGAAGCCGATGCGCTTTTCGGGGAATTCGCAGATTGCCTGCACGCCTGTCGGCCCTAGCCGGATGCGCCAGGTCTGGCGCTCGACAGGTGCTGCCTTGGCGAAGATCGTGCAGGTCAAAAGCGCCAGGTTGGCGCCACCCTGGGGATCGCGCACCGAGCGATAGCGTATCGCCTGCATGGCTGCTTCGCGTGCGTCGTCAGTCAGTTGCTGGCAGGCAGTGTAGTCCGTCGGGTGCGTCCAGGTTTCGGCGTCTTCCGACAATGGCGGCAATGTCAGGTCGACCGCGCGCGCAACTTTGAACGATGCTGCGAAGGCCGTGTATTCGGCCGCGTCGCTCGGCCATGGCGTGTCGGGCGATTCCGCGAAGAACAGCAGGCGATAGAAAGCCATTTCGGCGACCGCCGTCTGCACCTTCTCGGCGGCGTAGTAGATACCAAGCGATTTTCCGGCGCGACGGAAGCGCGAGCCGGTGGGATAGTTGGAGCCGTAGCGGAACGGCGTCGCCAGCAGGTAATGCAGCTTGCGGCACTCGATGGGAACAACGGGCTTGGTCGCCTCGATCAGTTCCTCGAGCACTGCCTGTTCGTCGAGATCGTCGACGAGCTTCAAAGTCGAGACGCGGTGCTGCGCCTCCACCAGTCGCCAGCACCGGCCTTCGAGGGCGCGGGCCTCAGACGAGAGCGCGGCGGGCGTCCAGGTAGGCGATGACATCGACGAGCCCGGTGATGGTGGCGATCTTTTCAAGGGGGGCAGCGCCTAGTGCTGCGTTGTCGTTTTTCAGCCAGGCGCGGGCGACAGGCTCTTCGCCGCCGACGATGGCGTCGAGCGAGCGGAACAGCCGCACGAACAGGACCGCGAGTTCGAACGGCTTGCTGCCTGTTTCGAGCGCAAATTCCTGCCGGCGCATACGGGAAATCGTCGCCTCGGAGACGCCGATGATCGCAGACAATGCCTTGGCGGTGACACCGAGCATGTCGGCGGCGCGCAAGGTTGCCTTGGTGATGACTGCGCCGGGAGCAGCGGAAGGTCCCGGACTTGTCTGGCTACGCATGGGGTGCTCCATTTCTCTGGAAAATATAGGTCAGAAAAATGCCCATGGAAAGGGTCAGGTCGAAGCAGGGGCAAAAAACCCCGTCAGTCCTTCTTGTACAGCATCCAGCTCTTGCCCTGGCGCTCGGCGATCGTCGAATAGCGGGTGACGCGATTGCGGCCGACCAGCTTCGAGCGATAAAGCGCCCGATCGGCCTTGGCATAGAGGTCGTCGGGGCTTTCGGCCTCTGACGCCATGCAGATGCCCATCGAAACCGTGACCTGGCCGCAGTTGAGGCCCGGCTCGATGTCCTTCAGCTGGGTCTGGGCGACAAGCAGGCGGATACGGTCGGCGATCTCGTAGGTGGCGTCTTCGGTCGTGCCTTCGATGATCAGGGCGAACTCCTCGCCGCCGGTGCGCGCCACGAACATGTCCTGGTGGACGCTGGACTGGAAGATGTCGGCGATGATGCGCAGGATCTTGTCGCCGACAGGGTGGCCGTGGCGGTCGTTGATGTCCTTGAAACGGTCGATGTCGGCCAGGATCAGGGCGCTGAACAGGATGCCCTTGTTGTTGTTGTAGATACTTGCGATGCGCTTGTCGAAGGCGCGGCGGTTCCACACATGGGTGAGGGGGTCCGTGTCGGCCAGGCGCTTGTATTCCTCGAGCTTCGACTTGACGGTCTCGAGCTCTGCCGACTTGTCGCCCAGCTGGGTCGCGAACTGTTTGCCGTGGTCGATCGTGGATGCTGTCGCCACCGACATCACGCTGACGATCTTCTGCAGCAGGTCCTGCGACATGGCGGTGCGGCTGTTGAGCCCGCTCGACGTCTCGTCCAGAACCTTGCCGTAGCGTTCGATGTGGCTGCGCTCGTTGCGCAGCAGGCCGGCCACGCCTTCGAGCTCGCGCGCCAGCACTTCACGCGCGTGCTCGACGATGCCCTGGCCATGGCTCTGGGCGAAGAATTTCTGGCCGATCTGGTCGAGCTGCTCCTGGGTCGGGCGGTTGCCGAGTGCGATCACCTCGAGGCTCAACGCCGTATTGGAACCGGTCAGGGCTTCGTAGAAGATTTCGTAGTTGCGCGGCAGGCCGACGACACCCATCTGGCTCATCGTCGCCACGACGGTGCTCGCAAGGTCGTTGCCTCGATCGGTCGGGGCTGCGGCAGGTTGCATTTAGTTCCCATTTCAGTTGGCCGGCCAACAGCCAAAACGCCTGCGATGCACGGGCGAGTGGCCGGTCGGGGGCGTGAACGGCATGAAAGAGAGTGCTGGCAACGACGCAGGTCCCCTCTGCTTTCGTCGCTTGTATGAGCCTTAATTCGGGCGGGCTAAAGTTTCCTTAATTTGCATGGTCACTTCGCCTGTTTTTCTACCACAGGGTGTATATTCCAATGTGCCAGAAGCGATCTCTGTGCTGGCCGCAACATCCGATGTCGCGAATCCCTGTGCATATTACCTTTAGGGAAGCTAACCTGCGACCTACAGCCAGCAGAAGAGGACGGCAATGGAGAATCTACACAAGGGGTCATGTTTGTGTGGAGCAGTGCGCTACACAGCAGAGGGCGCGCTTCGCGACGTCATTTATTGCCATTGCACCATGTGCCGCAAGCAGAGCGGCCATTATTACGCCGCGACCAATGTCGGCGACGACATGATCGACATCGAGGGCAGCGAGAATGTCACCTGGTATGCGGCATCCGACTTTGCCCGCCGCGGGTTCTGCAGCCGCTGTGGGTCGGTGATGTTCTGGAAGCCCAACGACGACAACTACGTCTCGATCATGGCTGGCTCGTTTGATGAGCCGTCGTCGCTGTCGGGCGGCTATCACATCTTCGTAGCCGACAAGGGCTCCTATTACGAACTCGACGACGACCTGCCGAAATACGATCGCTCTTCGCCATCGCTCAAGGTTCTGGAGGATTGATCGGCGAGACGATGACCGTTCTCATTTGTTGAACGCTTCGTCGTGTTTCGACGCTCTGCCGGAAACAGTGGCAAGGACGTATATCTCTGGCAAGGAGAAAGAATATGACCTCGTTGCCTACCCTTTTCATCTCGCATGGCGGCCCCGACATCGTGCTGGCCGACACGTCGGCGCGCCATTATCTCGAAGGTGTTTCCGGCCTGATTTCGAAGCCGAAGGCCATCGTCATCGTTTCCGCGCATTTTGAGACCGACGGCGTTGCTGTCGTGACCGATCCCAAACCGGGCATGATCTACGACTTTGGCGGTTTCGCGCCTGAACTCTACAGGATGGTCTATCCGGCCGCCGGGGAGCCGGCCCTGGCCGAGAAGGTGTATGGCATGCTCGAGGCTGCCGGACTCAAGCCGCACACTTTCGAGAAGCGCGGCTACGACCATGGCACGTGGACGCCGCTCATGCTGGCCTTCCCCGATGCGGACATTCCGGTCGTGCAGGTGTCGATCGATCCGCGCCGCGATGCGGCTTGGCACTATGCCATCGGCAAGGCGCTGGCACCGTTGCGCGAGGAGGGCATCCTTTTGATCGGGTCCGGGCATATCACCCATAATCTGCGCGCCTATTTCACCACGCTCAGGCATGGCGCCGAGCCAGATCCGGCGCTGGCCGGCAAGGTCACCGCGTTCACCGAATGGTTCGCCGACAAGCTTGGCTCCGGTGACACCGATGCGCTGCTGCAGTGGAAGGAGCGTGCCCCGTATCCGTCGGAAAACCACCCGACGGACGAGCATTTGATGCCGATCTTCTTTGCCTATGGCGCTGCCGGCAGCGGGGCAAAAGGTCGCCGTGTCCACGATTCGGTCGATCACGGCTTCTTTGCCAACGATTCCTATCTGTTCGAGTGACCGCCAAGCCGCTACATGATGCCCTTTCGACAGACTTGAAAGGGCATTTCATGGAGCGGCTGGTAAAGGCTTTCCAGAACTCGGTGCGTGCGTTCTCGCGGCTCATCCGCACCGAGGCGGCGTTCCAGCAGGAAGTGATGCTGCTGATCGTGGCACTTCCCATCGGCTGGTTCGTTGCCGGCACCTGGAGCGGCTACGCGTTGCTGATCGGCGCCATCCTGTTCCTGATCACGGTGGAAGTGCTCAACACCGGCATCGAGGCCGCGTGCGATGCCGTCAGCCGCGAGTTCAACATCGACATCCAGCTTGCCAAGGATTGCGGTTCGCTCGCCGTGCTGATCTCGATCTTCATCGTTCTGGGCATCTGGGGCTTCGCCATCGCCGAGCGTCTGTTCGGCCTTCCGATCTGAAGGACGCGTACCTACATGTCGGTTACCAAAGGAGACCGACATGGCTGACCAAGCCGATATCCATCATCTCGAATCCAGGGCGGGGTTGCCCGAGGACCTGCGCTGGCTCGTCGCCAAGTATCCGCGCGAGAACTGGCTAGACCATGACAACGTCCATGGCATGGCGTCGATGTGGCTGCAGCGGCACGACATGTTCCGCGAATTGGGCGGCATGCTGACCTCTGGCATTGGCGACTATCGCGAGGGCCGCATGGACGCCGCGCAGTTCGCCCGCTGGTTCGCACCACGTCTCAACCATTTCCTAGGCAACCTCGACGGCCACCACAATGTCGAGGACCATCACTATTTTCCTGTTTTTGCCAAGGTGGAGAGCAGGCTGAAGCGCGGGTTCGATATTCTCGACGCCGACCATCATCTCATCCATGAGGCACTGGAGCGCAACGCACACTCGGCCAATGCGTTCATCAGCGCGCTCCAGGAAAGCCAGGACAAACAGCGTTTCGCTGCGGACGCCTACGCCGACGAGAATGCACGGCTGGTGGCGATGCTGACCCGGCACCTCGATGACGAGGAAGACCTGATCATTCCGCTGATCCTCGATCGCGGCGACCGCGAGCTCCTTGGGTCGGACTAGTCCTTGGGCTGCTTGCGGGCGATGTGGTGGGCCAGGAACCATGTTGCCAGTGCAACCGCGACACCGATGCCAAGCCCCAGGAACAGCCGGTGATGTGCCTTCAGCGTATCGCCGAGGATGTGCTCGGCGCCGAGGCCGAAGACATAACCCAGGCTGACGAAGATGCCGGCCCAGGCCAACGCCGACAGGCCATTCAATAGTAGGAACAGCGGCACCGGGATACGTGACAAGCCGGCGGCGATGCCACCGGCGAGCCGCATGCCGTAGACATAGCGGTTGCCGAGCACGAACAGGTAGGGATGCGCCTGTACCATCCGGAAGGCATGGCTGAAGCCGGGCCTGCGGCGTAAGAGCCTGACCCATTTGTGGTTGGAGAAGCGGCGGCCAAGCACGAAAAAGAGCGTGTCGCCGAGGAAGGCACCGACGGCTGCCACCGCGAATGCATTCCATGGCTCGAAGAACCCCTGGTGGGCGAAGAAGCCACCCAGGATGGCGAAGCTTTCGCCCTCGGCCATGCAGCCTATGAAGACAGCCAGCAGGCCGTAATGGGCGACGAGATGGTGGAGCGTTCCGATCATTGAATAGGCGACTGGACTGCGGAGGCGTCGGCGATGCGCTTGATCTGGGCGGTGAGGTCGCTCACCTGCTCGCGCAGCAGGATGATTTCCTGGAAGCGAATCTCGTCGAGCTTCTCGTGCAGCGCCATGATCTCGATCTCGGCCTTGAGATTGACCGCATAATCGTGGGCAGCGTCGACGCGATCGCGTTGGGCCTGGCGGTTTTGCGACATCATGATGATCGGGGCCTGGATGGCAGCCAGCATCGACAGCACCAGGTTGAGGAAGATGAACGGGTAGGGGTCGAAGGCGTCGCGGCCCAAGAGCCAGGCATTGAGTAGCGTCCAGAGCACCAGGAAGGCAAGGAAGGCGAGGATGAAACTCCAAGAGCCGCCAACGCGCGCGAGGCCGTCGGCCAGCCGGTCACCCCTGCGTTCACAATGAGCAATGCTTTCGTTGACGTTGCGGGAAACCGGCTTGCGCTCGATTGCGCTCTGCAGAACCTTGTGCTCAAGCTCGCTTAAATGCTCCGGCGTCCGCGTCAGCCAACGCCCCGCCAGATCCGCCACGGTCTTGTTCATCGTCGTCTCCGAGTGATGGCGCCAGCTTGGCAGCCGCGTATCCTTATACGAAGATAATGGCACGCGGCGCCACAATGCGGTTGGCAAGCGCTGTTGCCCAATGTGGATGAAGGAAACGTCATGCCGGACTTTGCCAAGATCAGGGCTCGGGCCGCCGAGCGTAAAGGCGGCGAGGCGGTGCTCAAGTCGCTGCTCGGGCCGGTGCCCGACAATGTGGCGCTCGCCAGGATTTCGGACGACCGGATCCTTTCCACTATGGCGGAGCGCGTTTTCGCCGCCGGCTTCGTCTGGCGTGTCATCGAGCAGAAATGGCCGGGTTTCGAGGAAGCTTTCCTTGGGTTCGAGCCGAAACGGCTGCTGTTCCAGCCCGACGACTTCTGGCACGAGCTTGCCTCCGACAAGCGCATCGTGCGCAATCCCCAGAAGATCAGGTCGGTTCACGAAAACGCTGCCTTCGTCGAGCGCGTGTCGAAGGAACATGACGGCTTCGGCAGGTTCCTGGCTGATTGGCCGGCCGACGACCAGATCGGGCTGACGGCCTATCTCGGCAAGCATGGCAGCCGGCTCGGTGGCAATACCGGCCAGTATCTTCTCCGCTGGCTTGGCTGGGATACTTTCATTCTGTCACAGGACATGATCCTGGCATTGCGCGATGCCGGGCTCGATATCGGCGATGCCGCATCGTCGAAGAAGGATCTCGCCAAGGTGCAGGCGCAGATCAACGCGTGGGCGCAAGATACCAAGCTGCCGCGGGCCCATATTTCGCGCATCCTGTCGATGTCGATCGGGACCAATCGTCCGGCCGACGAATTGCGCGCTTATATGGACGAATGATGGCCCAATCGAACTGCATTGCCCGACTTCACAACGCAGGCTAAACCGCTGACATGACGAAAAAAACTCCCGATATCCTGCGCATTGCAGTTGCCCAGCTCAACCCGACGGTCGGCGATGTCGCCGGCAACATCGCCAAGGCGCGCGAAGCACGAGCGGATGCGGCGCGGCAGGGTGCCGACCTCGTGCTGTTCACCGAACTGTTCATCGCCGGCTATCCGCCGGAGGATCTGGTGCTGAAGCCGGCCTTCGTTACCGCCTGCGAGCGCGCGGCCGAGGAGTTCGCCAAGGAAACCGGCGACGGCGGGCCTGGTGTCATCATTGGCGTGCCGCTCAGGCGCAAGAGCGGGCTGCACAACTCGGTCATCATCGCCGACGGGGGCAAGATCATTGCCGAGCGCTTCAAGGTCGACCTGCCCAACTACGGCGAGTTTGACGAGAAGCGGGTCTTCCAGGCCGGTCCCGATATGCCCGGTCCGGTCAATTTCCGTGGCGTGCGCCTGGGCATCCCGATCTGCGAGGACATCTGGGGCGAGCTCGGCGTCTGCGAGACACTGGCCGAGAGCGGCGCCGAAATCCTGCTGGTGCCCAACGGCTCGCCCTACTACCGCGCCAAGATGGACGTGCGCCATCAGGTGGCGATCCGCCAGGTGATCGAGAGCGGCCTGCCGCTGCTCTATGCCAACCAGCTTGGCGGCCAGGACGAGCTCGTTTTCGACGGCGCATCCTTTGCCATCAACACCGATCATTCGCTGGCCTTCCAGATGAGCCAGTTCGAGGAAACGGTGGCGATCACGACGTGGAAGCGAAATGGCGAGGGCTGGGCCTGTGTCGAAGGCCCGATGTCGAAGATTCCCGAGCGCGAGGAGGCCGATTATCGCGCCTGCATGCTAGGCCTGCGCGACTACGTCAACAAGAACGGTTTCAAGAACGTCGTGCTCGGCCTGTCCGGCGGCATCGATTCGGCGATCTGCGCAGCGCTTGCCGTCGACGCGCTTGGCGAGGAGCGTCTGAGGGCGATCATGATGCCCTATCGCTATACGTCGAAGGATTCGCTCAAGGACGCCGAGGATTGTGCCCGTGCTCTCGGCTGCCGCTATGACATCGTGCCGATCCACGAGCCCGTCGACGGTTTTTCGCATGCGCTCACCCAGCTGTTCGAGGGTACCAAGGAAGGTATCACCGAGGAAAACCTGCAGAGCCGCGCCCGCGGCACGATCCTGATGGCGGTGTCCAACAAATTCGGTTCGATGGTGGTCACGACAGGCAACAAGAGCGAGATGTCAGTCGGCTACGCCACGCTTTACGGCGACATGAATGGCGGCTTCAATCCGATCAAGGACCTCTACAAGATGCAGGTCTACGCGCTGTCGCGCTGGCGCAACACGCATGTGCCGCCGGGCGCGCTCGGGCCTTCGGGCGAGGTCATTCCGAAAAACATCATCGACAAGGCGCCGTCGGCGGAACTGCGGGAAAACCAGACCGACCAGGATTCGCTGCCGCCTTATCCGGTGCTGGACGACATCCTTGAGTGCCTGGTCGAGAACGAGATGGGCGTCGACGAAATCGTTGCACGCGGCCACGACCGCGACACCGTGCACCGCATCGAGCACCTGCTCTACATTGCCGAATACAAGCGTCGGCAGGCGGCGCCTGGGGTGAAGATCACCAAGAAAAATTTTGGCCGCGATCGGCGCTATCCGATCACGAACAGATTCAGGGATCGCGGCTAACCAGCTGAAACGATACGAGATCAGGCATTCACTAGAGGACGGCCATGGCTGTGATCGAGATCAGCTTCGACCTTTCACGGATCGACTTCGACAGGACCTCGGACGAGATCAGGCAGAGCTACTGGGGGGGCGCGCGCAATGACGATCTCAATCGCCGCGCGCTTGATAACTCGCTCTGTGTCGGCGCCTATCTCGACGGAAAGCAGGTGGGTTTCGCGCGCGTTGTCACCGACTATGCCTGCTTTGCCTATGTCTGCGACGTCATCGTCTGGGCCGAACATCGCGGGCTGGGCATCGGCAAGACGCTGATACAGGCGTTGCTCGACCATCCGGAGCTGCAAAGCGTGACCGGCTGGAGCTTGCGCACCAGCGACGCGCACAGCCTCTACGAAAGGTTCGGCTTCGTGACGTCGGCTGACGGCATGTACATGCGCTTCGCGCGGCAGCCGGTCGCGCAAGCATAGCCGCGGCGTGGGCTATCTTTCCTTCCTTCGCGACAACAGCCGCTGGCTTACAGGCGGTTTTCTGCTCACCTTCTTCTCGACCTTCGGCATGACGTCGTTCATCGCGCTGTCGGCCGGCGATATCCGCCGCGACTATGGCCTGTCGCATGGCGAATTTGGCACGCTCTACATGTTTGCCACATTGGCCAGCGCCTTGAGCCTGCCGCGGCTTGGCCAGATCGTCGACCGCTACAGTGTGCGGAAAGTGGTGCTGTTCGTCGTGCCGATGCTGGCGCTTGCGAGCGCCTCGATGGCGCTGTCACGGCACCTCGTCCTGCTGTTTGTGACAATCTATCTGCTGCGCCTGTTTGGCCAGGGCATGATGGTGCATGCCGCCTACACGGCGACGGCGCGCTGGTTTTCCGCTCAAAGGGGGCGGGCGCTTTCAGCTGTTATTCTCGGCCACAATGCAGGTGACGCCGTCATTCCGATGGGCTTCGTGCTGATCGCCGCCTCGGTTGGCTGGCGCAACGGCTGGCTGCTGGCGACCGCAGCGCTGGCGTTGATCGCCGTGCCGGCAATCGCGTTGCTGGTTGCTGAGGACAGAAAACCGCGCTCGTCCGATCCAGAGGTGCCACGGATAGATGCGCGCGACTGGACGCGGGTTGAGGTGGTCCGCGATCCTGTGTTCTATCTGCTGCTTCTCGGCGTCATGGCGCCGGGGCTGATCGTGACGACCCTGTTCTTCCACCAGGTCTATCTGGTGGAATTGCGCGGCTGGTCGCTGGAGGTGTTCGCCTCGTCCTTTCTGGTGGCGGCGGTGGTCAATGCCGTCTTCACGCTGGTTGTCGGCCAGCTCATCGACCGCTTTTCCGGGGTGGCGCTGCTGCCTTTCGTGTTGCTGCCTCTGGGGCTCGCCTGTCTGTTGCTGGGCCTCGTCGACGCGCAATGGGGCGCGTTCGGCTTCATGGCGCTGCTCGGCATTTCCAACGGTCTGTCGACGACGCTGTTCGGCGCCGTCTGGCCCGAAGTCTATGGCCTGAAGCACCTGGGCTCGATCAGGGCCCTTATCGTTTCCGCCGGCGTGTTCGCGTCGGCAATCGGGCCCGGCTTGACCGGCTTCCTGATCGATGGCGGCGTCAGCTACCCGGCCCAGATCGTGGCGATGGCGATCTACTGCTTCGCCATCTCGTTCGTCCTGCTCCTGGCTTCGCGGCGGATCCGCGCGCGAAGCCAGGAGCTGGCAATCCCTGTTGCGGTTGGCGTGTAGCCGCTATTTCGCGGAAAAGCCTTCGACGGTTTCGCGGCGATCATAGACGTGGTCGACGATGCCCCAGTCCCTGGCTTCTTCCGCCGTGAAGAAGAAATCGCGGTCAAGCACCCGCGCCACTTCCTCCTCGGTGCGCCCGCAATGCTCGGCGTAGAGCCTCGTCATGCGCCGCTTGAGCTTGAGGATGTCTTCGGCATGGCGCTCGATGTCGGAGGCCTGGCCGCGGAAGCCGCCGGAGGGCTGGTGCAGGATCACGCTCGCATTGGGCAAGGCGATGCGCCGGCCGCGAGCGCCGGCCATCAGCAGGAACGAGCCCATCGACCCCGCTGTGCCCATGCACAGCGTCGACACAGGGCAGCGGATGAACTGCATCGTGTCGTAGATCGCAAAGCCGCTGCTCACCACGCCGCCGGGCGAATTGATGTAGAACGAGATTTCGCGGGTCGGATTTTCCGACTCTAGGAATAGCAGTTGCGCGCAGATGAGCGAGGCCGAGTTGTCGTCGACCTCGCCGTTGAGGAAGACGATCCGCTCGCGCAGGAGCCGGGAAAAGATATCGAAGGAGCGTTCGCCACGCGGCGATTGTTCCACGACCATAGGGACGAGCTGCATCGTGTCGCGCATGCGCGAGTTCCTTTCAGTGATTGAGTTGCTTGAGCTTAAGCGGCGCGCATCAGCGGCGGGCTGTTCGAATTCGCCGGCGCGGCAATGGTTCTTATCGGCTCGGCGCTGTGGGTCAGCCGGAACCATGTGCCGCCGCCCGGCTGGGCCTCCAGGTCGAAGGTCACGAAGGTTTCGGGCTCGCTCGCACTGGCGTCGTTCCAGGCGTAGCGAACCCGCGAGAAGGGCAGCGCCTCGATGATCCGGTAGGCAGGGCCAGTCGTATCTGCAGTCACTTTGTCCGCAACGGGCACGTCGAGCCAGGCCGACACCAGCTCCGGCACCGTCAGCGCGCGCCAGACCTTTTCCGGCTCGGCCTCCAGCTCGCATTCGACGACGATCGCATCGCTCCGGTCTTCAGCCTCGAGAAAGTCCGTCATTGGTCCATCTCCTTGAGCAGGGTCTTCAGCCGTTCGACGCGATCCGGCCAGAACGCGCGGTAGCGGGTCAGCCAGTCGAACAGCGGCTTCAGCCCGTCCGGGTTGACGCTGTAGTTGGTGTGGCGGCCGGCCCGTTCTTCATTGATCAATCCGGCGCCGCGCAGCACCGCAATGTGCTGCGACACGGCAGGCTGCGAGATTTCGAGGCCTTCGCGCAGTTCGGTCGCGTTCTTTTCGCCGGCGAGCAGGCGATCGAGCACGGCACGGCGCGTCGGATCGGAGAGGGCACGAAAGACGTCGGATTCGTTCATGGATTTGAGATAAGCATAGACTTATCTGTTGCGCAAGTGCCACCCCGACCGGCCGCTGAACTGGCACAACAGGCTTCGGTCCAGAGCGGGGCTTGGCTAAGCAAAAATGCTCGGTTATAAGCAAACTCTTCGCGGCCACTAGCAGGGAGGTCTGAATGCCAGAGTATGACATGTCCTCCCGAGGTTCACGCCGAGGTCGTTGACCTCGCGAACCGCCTCCGGCGCTTGTTTTTCCTGACGCCGCCGCACCGCGACTTCCTGATTTCGCAAGAATTATTCGTCGCGCCTTTGAACATATTTTCCCAGGGATGGCGTCGGCTTTCGACGTCTCATGCATCATGGCTCGTATTCGTATCGACCTGCGCGGCGGAGCGTTCCGCAGCGTTCTCGGATTCACTTTCAGGCACTGGCAGCGCCAGCCGGTGCGTCTCGTGCTGATTTCGGCGGCCGTGCTCATCTCGACCATGGCCGACGTCCTGACGCCGCTCTATTCGGGCCGGCTGATCGACGCCGTGGCCAGCGGTGCTGCCACCGACGAGGTGGCATGGAATGCGGCGTTGACGGCATTCTTCACGCTGCTCGCGCTGGCGACAGGCTCGCTCGTGTTCCGTCACTTTGCCTTTGCCGGCATCATCGAGCTGACGCTCAAAATGATGTCCGACATCGCCCAGGATGCGTTTCATCGCGTCCAGCGCTTCTCGACCGACTGGCACGCCAACAGCTTCGCCGGCTCGACCGTGCGCAAGGTGACGCGCGGCATGTGGGCGCTCGACCTGCTCAACGACACGCTGCTGGTGGCGCTGCTGCCGTCCTTCGTGATGCTGCTCGGCTCGACCATCCTGCTCGGCTGGCACTGGCCGATGATGGGCCTGATCATTGCTGCGGGCTCGCTCGTCTTCATCGCGCAGACGGTGCTGATGTCGCTTGGCTTTGTTGCGCCGGCGGCAAGCCTGGCCAACAGCTGGGACACGCGGCTCGGCGGTTCGCTTGCCGATGCCGTCAGCTGCAACTCCGTGGTCAAGGCGTTCGGCGCGGAGGAGCGCGAGGAAAACCGGCTCGCCAAGGTGATCGGCAAGTGGCGTCACCGCACGGGGCGCACCTGGATGCGCGGCACCATCAACGGCACGTCGCAGAACATCACGCTTGTCCTGCTGCGTGCCGCGATCATCGGCTTTGCGCTGATGCTGTGGGCTGGCGGGCAGGCGAGCGCGGGCGACATCGCCTTCGTGCTGACCTCGTTCTTCCTGCTGCAGGGCTACCTGCGCGATGTCGGCATGCACATCCGCAACCTGCAGCGTTCGGTCAACGACATGGAGGAACTGGTCGACATCCAGGGCCAACCGCTCGGTGTTGCCGATCGCCCCGGCGCCAAGCCGATCCAGATCCGGGATGGCGGCATCGAGTTCAAGCATGTGACGTTCCACTACGGAACGCATGCGAACCCGCTCTACCGGGACTTCTCGGTGTCGATCAAGCCGGGCGAACGTGTCGGCCTTGTCGGCCACTCCGGCTCGGGCAAGACGACCTTCGTCAAGCTGATCCAGCGGCTCTACGACGTCGGCGACGGCCGGATCGTGATCGACGGGCAGGACATCGCCAAGGCGACGCAGTCCTCGCTGCGTTCGCAAATCGCGATCGTGCAGCAGGAGCCGATCCTGTTCCACCGCTCGCTGGCCGAGAACATCGCCTATGCCAGGCCGGGTGCGACACAGGCCGAGATCGAGCACGCTGCGAAACTCGCCAGCGCGCACGACTTCATCCAGCGGCTGCCCAAGGGCTATGGCACGCTGGTCGGCGAGCGTGGCGTCAAGCTGTCGGGCGGCGAACGCCAGCGCGTGGCGATTGCCCGCGCCTTCCTGGCCGATGCACCGATCCTGATTCTCGACGAGGCGACTTCGAGCCTCGATTCGGAATCGGAGGTGCTGATCCAGCAGGCGATGGAACGCCTGATGGTCGGGCGCACGACGCTGATCATCGCGCACCGGCTGTCCACCGTCCGGGCGCTCGACCGGCTACTCGTCTTCGATCGTGGTGAGATCGTCGAGGAGGGCCGGCACGAGACACTGGTTCGGCGCGACGGCGGCATCTACCGCCGCCTGTTCGAGCGGCAGGCACTGGAACTCACCAAGGGGCTGGTCTGAGCCCGGGTGCATGCCGCTCCGCTGAAGTCCTGACAATGCAGCGGGCCACGAAATGCGGCCCGTTCGCGTTCCTGGCCATCCTATGGCCGGCTTCCAATCGCCGAAGGCATGTTCTATGTCTTGGGCGAGGAGCGGGGGCTGCCTTGTCAACGCCAGAGCCATCCGCTACGCCCCAAACATGACAGTTACCGTTCGTTTCGCCCCTTCGCCCACCGGCCGCATCCATATCGGCAATGCGCGCACGGCCTTGTTCAACTGGCTCTTCGCCGTGAAGAACAGGGGCCGCTTCATCCAGCGCTTCGACGACACCGATGTCGAACGTTCGCGTCAGGAGTTTGCGGACTCGATCCTCTACGACCTGCACTGGCTCGGCATCTTCCCCGACCAGACCGAATATCAGTCGCGCCGTTTCGAAAGCTACGATGCCGCCGTCGAAAAGCTGAAGGCCGCCGGCGTGCTCTACGCCTGCTACGAGACGCCTGAGGAACTCGACCTGCGCCGCAAGGTGCGCCGTACCCGTGGCTTGCCGCCGGTCTACGGCCGGGAGGCGCTGAAGCTCTCCGCCGCTGACCGAGCCGAATACGAGCATGACGGCCGCCGGCCGCACTGGCGCTTCCTGCTGCCCAACTTCAAGTCCGATCCGTTCGAGACGGAGCGCACCGAAATCCACTGGAACGACGTGGTTCGCGGCGAGGAGACGGTCGACCTGGCGTCGCTTTCCGATCCCGTTCTGGTGCGCGAGGACGGTACCTATCTCTACACGCTGCCATCTGTCGTCGATGACATAGAGATGGGCGTCACCCACATCATCCGCGGCGATGACCATGTCACCAACACAGGCGTGCAGATCGCCCTGTTCCATGCGCTCGGCGCAGAGGCTCCTGCCTTCGGCCACCACAATCTCCTGACCACCAGTTCGGGCGAGGGGCTGTCGAAGCGCACCGGGGCTCTGTCCATCGAAAGCCTGCGCGAAAGCGGCATCGAGCCGATGGCGGTGGCGTCACTGGCGGTGCTGGTCGGTACCTCCGAGAACGTGGTGGCGACGCCGAGCCTCGCTGAGCTTGCCGAAAAATTCGATCCGGAGGCGACCTCCAAATCGGCTTCCAAGTTCGATCCCGACGAACTCGTGGTGCTCAACCGCGCGCTTTTGCATCACATGTCGTTTGCCGAGGTGCGTGACCGTCTCATGCTGCTTGGCATCAGCGGCGATCACGCGGAGCCGTTCTGGTTGGCGGTGCGTGGCAATCTCGACAAGCTCTCGGATGCCACCACCTGGTGGCGCATCCTGCGCGAAGGACCGCAGCCCGCTGCCGAATTCGGTGACGAGGATCGCGAGTTTGTCGGCCAGGCGCTCGACCTGCTGCCCGATGAGCCGTGGGACGGCAATGTCTGGAAGGACTGGACGGGAGCCGTGAAGAAGGCCACCGGCCGCAAGGGCAAGGCGCTGTTCATGCCGCTCAGGCTGGCCCTTACCGGGCTGGAGTCTGGCCCGGAGCTCGCAGATCTATTGCCCCTTGTGGGTCGGGAAGGAACTCTGGCCCGACGGCCCTGACCTTGCGGTTGGGATCCGGCGGCTGGCTCGGGCTGGCCGCTGGAGGTGCCGGTTCGGCCACTGCCGCCGGCTTCGGCTTGGCCGTCACCGCACGGCCTTCGCCTGCCAGGATGGAAAAATCCTTGTTCTGGCTGATGTTGCAGCCGCATGAGGGCACGCGTGGCAGGTCGACGCGCTTGTAGCGATAGGCTGTCGGCAGGTTGCGATAGGGCTGGCCGGAGCGTGCCGACACCATGCTTTCCTGCGGCTGGCCGTCCCTTAGATGGTAGAACAGCTCGATCTCGGTTCCCGGGCAACTGGCTTCACAGTTCTGCTGGTCGCGCTGGAAATCCTGCAGGTCGGCCCCATTCGACATCGGGAACGAATAGCCGTCGCAGGTCCGCACGCACAGCGTCCGGTATTCGCCCGTGGCCGGCTCATTGCTGCGACCGATCACGATGTGCTGCGGATAGCTTTCGTTGGAGCTCAGGCTTTCCGCCGCGCCGCCACGGATGATCGTCACATCCGATGGCTCGTCGAGCGGATCCTCTTCGCCGCTGGCCGCCGCGGCCTCTTCCGGTGTCTGTGCATTGCAGCCGGCAAGCTCCAGCGCATCGAGGATGCGGATGCGCTCGCGCCTGTCGGTTTTGCTCGGCGCGGTCGCGCCGTTCTGCTCGAGCCTGCCGAGATTGTCCTGCATCGCCGAAATCCTGGCGTTGAGCTCGGCGCAGGCCGCGACGGTTTCGCCCGATACAGCGCGGTCGCAACCGAGGTCGGCTGCCCTGATCCGGGCAAGGTCGATCTGGTCGCGCTGCGTGTCGGCGGCGTTGCCATATTCATCGAGCTGCACGACGCTGCCGGACAATTGCGCCAGTTGTCGTTTCAGCAACGCGCATTCGGGCGGTGCTGCGAGCGCTTGGGCCGTGGCAAGCAGCGACAGGGCCAATGCCATCGGCCAGGCCGCCGCCCGTTTGCTTGTCGTCTTGCCTGTCTTGCGTCCGAACATGCAGCTCCCCGCAAGGATCGACTCAATCCCTGCGTTCGGCAGCTTAGTCATTTTCGTCGCAACGATCAGCCCGCCGGCGACTGCACCGTCGCCTGGGCACGCTGCGAAGCTTCCACGACCGCGAGTGCAGTCATGTTGACGACGCCGCGCGAGGTGACCGAAGGTGTCAGGATGTGTGCAGGCTGTGCTGTGCCGAGCAGGATCGGCCCGACATGCAGCGCATCCATCATCGTCTTGACCGTGGTCAGGGCGATGTTGGCCGCATCGAGATTGGGGAAGACCAGGAGATTGGCTTCGCCCTTCAGCGTCGAATGCGGATAAACGCGCTGGCGCAACGCCTCCGACAATGCCGAGTCGCCATGCATTTCGCCGTCGGCCTGCAGCTTCGGCGCGATGCGCTTCAGGATCTCGGCGGCTTCGCGCATCTTGCGGGCGCTCGGCGTGTCGCGCGAGCCGAAATTCGAATGCGACACAAGCGCGGCCTTGGGCTCGATGCCGAAGCGGCGGATTTCCTCGGCGGCGAGGATCGTCATCTCGGCGATCTCTTCGGCCGAGGGGTCGACGGTCACATAGGTGTCGGTGAAGAACAGCACGCCGCGCTGCGAAATCAGCATCGAGAGCGTCGACAGATCGCGATCCTGGATGCCATCGCGGACGCCTACGATCTGCTGGACGTTGCGCAAATGGCGCTCGAAACGGCCTTCGAGGCCGCAGATCATCGCGTCGGCATCGCCGCGCCGGACGGCGATGGCGGCGATCACCGTATTGTTGGTGCGCACCATGGTGCGGGCTGCTTCGGGTGTGATGCCGCGGCGGCCGCCTAGCTCGATCAGCACCTCCACATAGTGGCGGTATCGCGGATCGTCCTCGGGGTTGATGATGTCGAAGTCGACGCCCGGCCGGATGCGCAGGCCATAGCGCTTGAGACGCACCTCGATGACATGCGGACGGCCGATGAGGATCGGCCTTGCCAGGTCTTCCTCGAGCACGACCTGAGCGGCGCGCAACACACGCTCATCCTCGCCGTCGGCATAGATGACGCGCTTGGCCGTCGCCTGCTTGGCATTGGAGAAGATCGGCTTCATCACCAGGCCGGAGCGGAAGACGAAGCGGCTGAGCTTGTCGACATAGGCGGCGAAATCGGCGATCGGACGGCTCGCCACGCCGGTCTCGCAGGCAGCCTTGGCGACCGCTGGCGCAATGCGCAGGATCAGGCGCGGATCGAAGGGCGAGGGGATCAGGAAGTCGGGGCCGAAGGTCGGCGTCTCGCCGGAATAGGCGCGGGCGGCGACATCCGACGGCTCCTCGCGCGCGAGCGCCGCGATGGCGCGCACAGCAGCCATCTTCATCTCCTCGTTGATGGCGCGTGCGCCGCAGTCGAGCGCGCCACGGAAGATATAGGGGAAGCAAAGGACGTTGTTGACCTGGTTGGGGAAGTCCGACCGGCCGGTGCAGATCATGGCGTCGGGGCGGGCGGCGCGCGCCTCCTCGGGCATGATCTCTGGCTTGGGGTTGGCGAGCGCCAGGATCAGCGGCTTCTCGGCCATCTCCTTCAACAGTTCGGGCTTCAGTACGCCGGCTGCCGAAAGGCCCAGGAACACGTCGGCGCCGCCGATGACGTCGGCCAGCACGCGGGCGTTGGTGTCCTTGACGTAAGGATCCTTCCAGCGGTCCATTTCGTCGACGCGGCCCTTATAGGCGACGCCGAAGCGGTCGGTGACCCAGATGTTCTCGACCTTGGCGCCGAGCGAGACCAAGAGGTTGAGGCAGGCAAGGGCTGCGGCACCCGCGCCCGACGTCACGATCTTGACGTCCTCGATCTTCTTCCCGGCGAGTTCCAGGCCGTTGAGCACGGCGGCGGCGACGATGATCGCGGTGCCATGCTGGTCGTCGTGGAAGACCGGAATGGCCATCTTGGCCTTCAGTTGCGCCTCGACCTCGAAGCACTCGGGCGCCTTGATGTCTTCGAGATTGATGCCGCCGAAGGTGGGCTCGAGCGCAGCGATGGTGTTGACCATCTGGTCGATCTCGGGTGCGTCGATCTCGATGTCGAAGACGTCGATGCCGGCGAACTTCTTGAACAGCACCGCCTTGCCTTCCATCACCGGCTTGGACGCCAGCGGGCCGATATTGCCGAGGCCGAGAACGGCGGTGCCGTTGGAGATCACCGCGACGAGATTGGCCCGGCCGGTGTAGTCGGCGGCGGTCTCGGGGTCGTCCTTGATGGCGAGGCAGGGCGCGGCGACGCCAGGCGAATAGGCGAGCGCCAGGTCGCGCTGGTTGCCGAGCGGCTTGGTCGCCTGGATCTCGAGCTTACCGGGGACAGGGTGCTTGTGGAAGAAAAGGGCGGCGTGATCCAGATCGGACAGCGCGTCCTTCTTCTTGTCTTCCCCAGCCATGTCCCGCTCCTTCAGATTCCAATAGCAAAGGTCGTTATTAGCACGGCCTGCACGATTTTCGAGGCGTCAACGGCCAAATGGACGTTGAATCACTTTCAAGCGGCAGAACTGCAATCATTCCAGCGGCTTGCAGGTGGCGGTTGAGAGCTCGATTCGGTCTTTTGTGAGGCTCGGCGAAACAGCGCGTCCTTAAGACGCGCTGCCGGATGCCTTTGGGGCAGTTTCGGGTCGCAGCGAGCCTAGAACGAGCTCACATAGAGCCCGCCGTCAACAGGGATGTTCTGCCCGGTCATGTAACCAGCATGTGTCGAGCACAGGAAGGCGCAGATCTGGCCGAATTCTTCAGGCGTGCCGAGGCGACCGGCTGGAATGCCGGCGCTGAGCCGCGCGCGGCGGGCTGCACCTTCCGCCGGATCCTCGATGCTTCCGGGCTCATGCGGGCCGCGCAGGCGGTCGGTGTCGAGCTTGCCGGGCAGCATGTTGTTGATGGTGACGTTGCGGTCGGCAACCGTGCGCGCAACGCCTGCCAGGAATGCTGTCAGGCCGGCGCGGGCACCGGAGGACAGGTCGAGGCCGGGGATCGGCGTGTAGACCGACAGTGAGGTGATGTTGACGATGCGGCCGAAGCCGCGCGCCGCCATGCCGTCGATGACCGCTTTGATGAGCTCGATCGGGGTGACCATGTTGTTGGTGACGCCGGCGAGAATCTTCTCCCGGTCGAGTTCGCGGAAGTCCCGGTAGGGCGGCCCGCCATTGTTGTTGACCAGGATGTCGGGATCGGGGCAGGCCGAAAGCAGCGCCTTCTGCACGGCCGGATCGGAGATGTCGCCGACGATCTCGGTGACCGGCACGCCGTAGCGCTGGCGGATTTCCGTTGCCGTGCGGCTGAGGATGCCGGCGTCGCGACCGTTGAGGAACAGCTCGCAGCCGGCTTCGGCCAGCGCTATCGCGCAGCCCTTGCCGAGGCCCTTGCTCGAGGCGCAGACGATTGCCTTCTTCCCGCTGATGCCGAGATCCATGATGCGTTCTCCTGTCGGTGATGACCCAGCCTAGAACCGCCCGGCCCAAGCCGCAACCGTCATACGCCTGTTGCATGAATCTGGGCATAGCCACGGCAAAAGCAACGGGTCGAATGCCATGTCCGGCACGAACACACGCAATTTCCGCACGCTGTTCATCTCCGACGTGCATCTGGGGTCGAAGGCCGCCAAGGCCGACTTCCTCATCGACTTCCTGCGACACCACGAGGCCGAGAAGATCTTTCTGGTCGGCGATATCGTCGATGGCTGGCGTCTGCGCCGGCAGTGGCATTGGCCGCAGTTGCACAATGACGTGGTGCAGAAGCTGCTTCGCCAGGCGCGCAAGGGCACCGAGATTACCTACATCGCCGGCAACCACGACGAATTCGCCCGCAATTTCCAGGGCGTGCATTTCGGTGGCATCGTCGTTGCCGACCGCGCGATCCACGAGGCCGCCGACGGCAAGCGCTTCCTCGTCATCCATGGCGACCAGTTCGACGCAGTCGTGCAGAACGTGCGCTGGCTCGCTTACCTCGGCGATTTCGCCTATGACGCGGCGATGGCCACCAACCGCGTGGTGGCGCGCTTTCGCCGCACCTTCGGCATGCCCTACTGGTCGTTCTCGTCCTGGGCCAAGGTCAAGGTCAAGAAGGCAGTCAATTTCATCGGCGCCTTCCAGCAGGTGCTGACCGAGGAGGCGCGCCGCTCCGAGGTGGATGGCGTCATCTGCGGCCATATCCACCATGCAGTCATCGAGGATTTCGACGGCATCCAGTACATCAATACCGGCGACTGGGTCGAAAGCTGCACCGCTGTCGCGGAGGATTTCGACGGCAGCTTCGTTCTCCTGCACTGGCCGCATGTGATGGCCGGCCAGTTGGCTTCCGAGCCTCTCGTGCCGATGGTTCTCGACCAACGGCGCGTCGAAAAAGCCGCCTGAACGGAAAGCTTCCCATGTGCGCTCCTGCTTCCATTCCATGCCGCTGGCGGGAAGGTCCCGGCCACGCCTCGATCGCCAGCCGTGGCGAGGGCCCCTCGCTGCGCCGCGCCGCGCGCGATGCCAGTATCGTTGCGTCGCTTGAGGCGTTGCCGAACGAGACGGCCCGGCGATCTCCGAGGCTGGCCCAACCGCTTCGCTCAACGGTGGGCGCAGCGGCTTTCGTGCCCGGCAGGCTCGTGATAATGGAGCAGGCAAATCGGTGAGGCTTGGTTGGTTCGGGTCTGCACCCGGACAAATGCCCGCCATGACGCTTCCGCCTCTGACACCAGAACAGCAGATCAAGCCGCGCCGCTTCGAACTGCGAATCTCGCTGCTTTTTGCAGCACTCTTCGTGCCGATGGGCGTGCATCTGCCGTACTTCCCGCTGTGGCTGGAAGCCAAGGGTTTCGACCCCGAGCAGATCGCCATCATCCTGTCGGCGCCGATGTTCCTGCGCGTCGTCACCACGCCGCTGATTGCGGCCATGGCCGACAAAGCCAAGGACCGCGCCAGCGTCTTCATCTTCCTCGCCGCCTCGTCGCTGGCGATCTCCCTCGGCTACTTCCTCGAACCGGCCTATCTGACGGTGCTGGTCGTGTCGCTGGCGCTTTCCGTAGTCTGGACCCCGCATTCGCCGATCGCAGATTCGCTGGCGCTGTCGGGCGTGCGCCGCTTCGGCTCGGATTATGCGGCGATGCGCATCTGGGGGTCGATCGCGTTTCTTGGCGGCAGCCTTGCCGCAGGCTTCATCCTGTCGTGGACGGGCGCCGAGGCCGTGCCTGCGATCATTTCGCTCGGACTGCTCGGCTGCTTCCTGATGTCGTTCATCACGCCGAGGCTCGGCCGGCCACGCCGGGCATCGCCACTGTCGGCCACCGACATGCAGCAGCAGGCGCCCAAGCTGTTCAACCGCTATTTCCTGATCATGGCCGGCGGCACAGGCGTCATCATCGCCAGCCACGGGTTCCTCTATGGCTTCGTGTCGATCTACTGGAAATCCTTGGGCATCAGTGAAACCGTCGTCGGCTTGCTGTGGAGCTGGGGCGTCGCCGCCGAGATAGCCATGTTCATGGTGTTCACGCGCGTCTTCGGCCGGCGCTCCACTGCCTTCGTGCTGTTGCTTGCAGGTGCCGGCGCCATCGTGCGCTGGATTGCCTATCCGCTGATCTGGCCGCTCGGGCTCGGCGTGCCTGGCTTCTTCGCGGTCCAGAGCCTGCATGCATTTTCGACCGCGCTGGTGCTCATCGGTGTGCAGAAGCTGATCGCCGAATCGGTGCCCGAGGAACGTACCGGCGCTGCCCAGGGCGTCGCCTATTTCACCAACGGCATGTCGATGGCTGTGGTGACGCTGGCGTCCGGGCCGCTTTACCAGAACTTTGGCGCCAACGGCTTCTACTTCATGGCCGGCGTTGCCGCCGTCGCCATCATGCTGGTGCTTGTCGGCGCCCGTTCAGCCCCAAAGCTCGGGCAGGGGCGGCGACACCATTGAGCCCTCATAGATAAGGCCGGGCGTGCGGTCGCGGGCCAAAAGCAGCGGTCCGTCCAGGTCGACGAAATCGGCGCCCTGCGCCAAAAGCACGGCTGGCGCCATGGCCAGCGACGTGCCCACCATGCAGCCGACCATGATCTGGAAGCCGAGCGCGCGGGCCTGGTCGCGCAGCTCGATTGCCGCGGTCATCCCGCCTGACTTGTCGAGCTTGATGTTGACCGCATCATAGCGGCCTTTGAGCTCCGCCAGGTTGGCCGCGACATGCACGCTTTCGTCGGCGCAGATCGGCACCGGGTGCGGAATTCTGGCGAGGATCGCGTCGGCGCCAGCCGGCAGCGGCTGCTCGATCAGGGCGATGCCAAGTTCGGCTGCCGTTGCCAGATTCTCGGCGATGTTGGCGTCGGTCCAGCCTTCGTTGGCATCGAGGATCAGGCGGCTGCTGGGGGCGGCCTCGACCACCGCGCGGATGCGCGCGATGTCGTTGTCGCCGCCGATCTTGACCTTGAGCAGCGGACGCGCGGCATTGGCGCGCGCCTGGGCCGCCATCGCCTCGGGCTCGCCCAAGGACAGGGTGTAGGCGGTTTCCAGCGCGTGGGGAGCGCCGAGGCCGAGGGTGCGGCTGACCGGAACGCCGCTCAGCTTGGCCTCAAGGTCCCACAGCGCGCAGTCGACGGCGTTGCGCGCAGCACCCGGCTGCATCAATCCAAGCAATTCGTCGCGCGAGGCGCCGTCTTCGACCGCTCGGCGGACCTGCTCGATCGCCTCGGCAACGCTCTCCATAGTCTCGCCATAGCGCTTGTAGGGCACGCACTCGCCGCGCCCGATTGCACCTGATTCGGCGATCGTGACCGAGATCACCTCCGCTTCGGTCTTGGAACCGCGCGAAATGGTGAAGGTTCCGGCGATGGGAAAGCGCTCGGAAATGGCCGAAAGGACACGCGACATGGAAAACTGCTCCGATCAACTGCTTGGCACGGCTACGAAAATCGACAGGTCGCGGCCGACGCGGTAAACAGTCTGCCATGTTGACCATCGGCAAACGGGAAGCAAGCGGCGGGGCGGCCGGCGAAAGCGACCACCGACCGCAGGTTGCGGTGGCGGAGCGCGGCGACGCGCTGGCTTGCGTGTTTTCGGGGATATGGACGACCCGCACCGTCGCCTTCGTCGATGCCGAAATGCGCGGGATCGAAGCGCGCAAGGGCTACAGCACCATCGTTCTCGACCTGTCGGCCATCGAAAAGATGGACACGGCCGGGGCCTGGGTCATCGACCGGTTGGTGAGCGCCAACGAAAAGAAGGGTGTCGCGATCAGGATGGAGGGGCGCAGTGAGGCGGCCGACATCCTGCTGGGCGCCGTCGGCGAAGCGGTCCGGCGCGATACGGGCTCGGGCGAACAGGGCCAGCCGAACATCGTTATCCGCGCGCTGGAGGCCGTCGGCCGCCGCGTCTACGAGATGCGCGACGACTTCCTCTCGGCCATGAACATCCTCGGAGCCACCATCCGGGGCGCCCAGATGAAGCTCGGCCGTGGCCATGCCGTCAATCCGGCCGCTATCTTCAACCAGATCGACCGCATGGGCGTGGGCGCCATCCCGGTCGTGCTCTTGATGTCGACCATCGTCGGCGCCATCGTCGCCCAGCAGGGCGCTTTCCAGCTCAGCTATTTCGGCGCCGACATCTTCGTCGTCGACCTGATCGGCGTGCTGGTCCTGCGCGAACTCGGCGTGCTGATGACGGCGATCATGATCGCCGGCCGTTCCGGCAGCGCCATCACCGCCGAAATCGGCTCGATGAAGATGCGCGAGGAGGTCGATGCGCTCACCGTCATCGGTCTCAATCCCATCGGCGTCTTGGTGTTTCCGCGACTTGTGGCGCTGGTGGTGGCGCTGCCGTGCCTCACCATCATCGCCAATTTCGCAGCCCTTGGCGGCGGCATGGCAACGGCCTGGTTCTACTCCGGCATCCCGCCTGCGGCTTTCATCGACCGCCTGCGCGTGGCGATCGATCTCGGAACTATCTTCGCCGGTCTCATCAAAGCGCCGTTCATGGCCCTGATCATCGGCACGATCGCTTCGGTCGAAGGCATGAAAGTTGGCGGCAGCGCCGAATCGCTTGGCCAGCACGTCACCGCATCGGTGGTGAAGGCGATCTTCATCGTCATCATCCTCGATGGTTTGTTTGCCATGTTCTACGCAGCGATCGGGTTCTGACATGGGCAGCCGCGCCAAGGCCATCGCTGTCGATCACAACATCCAGCCCGCCAATGGCGATGTCGTGCTGTCGGTGCGCGACCTCACCGTCGCATTCGGCACGAGGGTGATTCTCGACAAGCTGTCGCTCGACATCAGACGCGGCGAGATCCTCGGCTTCGTCGGTGCTTCGGGTGCCGGCAAGTCGGTGCTGCTGCGCACCATTCTCGGCCTTACACGCAAGCAGTCGGGCACGATCAAGCTGTTCGATGTCGACCTGGAAAAGGCCAGCGACGAAGAACGGCTTCGCATCGACATGCGGCTCGGCGTGCTGTTCCAGCACGGGGCGCTATTTTCGGCACTGACGGTGCTCGAAAACGTCCAGGTGCCGATGCGCGAATATCTGGATCTGCCGCGCAAGCTTATGGACGAGCTTGCGATGCTCAAGATCGAGCTGGTCGGCCTGCCGTCGGACGCTGCCTACAAATATCCCTCGGAGCTGTCGGGCGGCATGATCAAGCGCGCGGCGCTGGCGCGTGCGTTGGCGCTGGACCCCGACATCGTGTTCCTCGACGAGCCGACATCGGGTCTCGACCCGATCGGCGCCGCCGAGTTCGACGAACTTGTCGCCAAGATGCGCGACACGATGGGGCTGACCGTCTACATGGTCACTCACGACCTCGACAGCCTGTTTTCCGTCTGCGACAGGGTCGCGGTTCTCGGCAACAAGAAGGTGCTGATCGAGGGCACGATAGACGACATGCTGCAGAGCGAGGAGCCGTGGGTTAAGTCCTACTTCCGGGGCAAGCGTGCCCGGCAGCTCGATCTCGCGGCGCGGATCTAGGATGGGATGAGTTGATGGAGACAAGGGCCAATTACGTCATCGTCGGCATCTTCACGCTGGTCTCGATCCTGGCTGCCTTCGCCTTCGTCTACTGGACGGCGGCGATCGGTGAGCGTGGCGCCACAACGACGCTGCGCGTGCGCATCCCAGGCTCTGCTTCTGGCCTCAGCCGCGGCAGCTTCGTCCTGTTCAACGGCGTCAAGGTCGGCGACGTGCGTCGCGTCTATCTCGATGTCAGCAATCCAACCGTCGCCATCGCCGACACCGAGATCGACGAGCTCACCCCCATCACCAAGTCGACCCAGGCCGACATCGGCCTTGCCGGTCTGACGGGGCAGGCGAATATCGAGCTGAAAGGCGCGAGCGTCAGCGAGCCCAATCTGCTGGCGGAAGCCAACAAACAGGGAACCATCGCCGAGATCGTCGCCAATCCGTCTGCGGTGACCAACCTCCTGCAGACGGCCCAGGACATCTTCAAGCGCGCCGACACGGTGCTTTCCAATCTCGAAGGTTTCACCAATGACGTGCGCGGTCCGCTGACCGAGACCGTGACCAATGCGCAGAAATTTTCCGAATCGCTCGCCCGCAATGCTGACGGCGTCGACAAGTTCCTGGCGAGCGTGAGCGCGCTTTCGGAGGAACTGCAGGGCGTTTCGGGCAAGCTGGATGGCACTATCACGGCAGCTGAAGGCCTGCTCAAGTCGGTCGACAAGGAGCAGGTGAAGAACATCGTCGCCAACATCGACACCTTCACCGCCAGCCTCGCCAAGCAGAGCGACCAGCTCGACGGCATCGTCAAGGGCGTGGAGAGCGCAGTTGCCTCGATCAATGGTTTTGCCAAGCAGACGCAACAGACATTGTCCAAGGTCGACGGTGCGCTGGAGGGCGTCGATGCCGAGACCGTGCGCAAGACGCTGGCTGACATCAGCAAGGCCAGCGAGAATGCCAGCAAGGTAGCGGCCGACATCGCCAAGGTGACCGACAAGTTCGGCAACCGCTCCGGCGATATCGACCAGATGGTCACCGACGCCAAGGAGATGATGGGCCGGCTGAACCAGGCCTCGGTTCGCGTCGACGGCGTCCTGGCCAAGGTCGACAAGCTGCTCGGCTCCGGCGACGCCCAGGGCGTTATGGCCGATGCGAGCGCCACCCTGAAATCCTTCAAGCAGGTGGCCGATACGCTGAACTCGAAGCTCGGCACGATCATGGACGGGCTGTCGCGCTTCTCCGGCCAGGGGCTGCGCGATGTCGATTCGCTGGTCCAGGATTCCAGGCGCTCGATTACCCGCATCGAACAGGCGATCTCGGATCTTGAGCGCAATCCGCAACGCATCATCACCGGTGGCGAAGGCTCGGTGCGCGAGTTCGACGGAAGGGTGCGTCGTTGACATCGCCGGCATGCCGCAGCATGACAGCGGGTGAGGGTGGTGCGCGCGAGGCGCGGGTGAGTCTTGGCCGGGGACAGCACGTGAAGGCTGCTAGATCTATATGGCTGCTTGCAGCAGCGTTGGCGCTGTCCGGTTGCACCTCGCTGTTCGTCAGCACGCCGCCGCCGCTCGATACCTATGAACTGACCGCGCCTTCAGTTGCGGGCCGCAGCGGGTCCAGCCATCGCCAGATACTGATTGCTGAGCCTTCCGCGCTCAAGTCGCTTGACGGCCAGAGCATGGTCATCAACCCGACGCCGGGCTCGATCCAGTTCCTCAAGGGCGCGCAGTGGTCCGACCGGCTGCCGCGCATCGTCCAGGCGCGGCTCGCCGAGACATTCCAGCGCGCCGGCGGCTACATCGGCGTCGGCAAGCCCGGCGAGGGGCTGGCGATCGATTATCAGGTGATCGTCGAGATCCGCAATTTCGGCATCAAGCTCGATGGCACCGACCGTGCCGAGGTCGAGCTTTTCGTCAGGCTGCTCAACGACCGCAATGGCCAGGTTCGCGCATCGCGCGTCTTCACGGCAAGCGCGCCTGTTTCGGGCGCAGGCAACGGTGCCTATGCCGCGGCCCTCGATGCCGCCTTCGGCACGTCCGCCACCGACATCGTCAAGTGGACGGAATCACTCATCTGACCTGAACGACCGGGCTGTGGGGAGCAGGGCGGCAAGTGTCCGCTCCTGCGATCTGCACTCGTCCCGACGTAATCGGCGCCTGGCACCTTGCCTTGCGATCCTTGCTTGCCTGGAAGACATGCCGGCGGCGCCTATCGCGAGATGCGGGGCACATCGGCGATCCAAAATCCAGTACGATCCAGGCACAGTTCGAGGTTAGAGCGCTGCGCGTCCGAATGGGCGCTTGCCGAGTGTTTTGACAGTGTCTGACCCCTACGCCCATGCTGTCCGCAGATCGGCACCGGTTTCGAGCCGATACGCCAGATAGCAAAAAGGGCAGCAGGTACGAACCTGCTGCCCTCTTTTTGGTTGGCTCAGTGCCCTGTGGGCGACGCCCTACTTCAGGCGCCCTGCCGCGTGGGCGAGCATCGTGTATACCTTGCCCGTGTCTGACGTCAGGTAGGTCTTGGTCATGATCGAGTCGCGGTCGTTGCGCGAGACGTCCTTCAGCAGCTTCTCGAAGTCGTCGCAGTAGCGGTCAACGGCCGAGCGGAACTCTCCGTCAGACTGATACTTGCGGCGGATCTCGTCGAAGGTCTGCTGGCCCTTCAGCGTGTAGAGTCGGCGGGTGAAGACGTCGCGCTCGCCGCGGCGATAACGATCCCAGAGCTCGATCGAGGCGTCATGGTCGATGGCGCGGGCGATGTCGACCGACAGCGAGTTGAGCGATTCGACCACATGCAGCGGCGAACGCTGTGCAGGGACCGCACGCGGCTCGGGCTGGGCTGCCGGACGTGCCGGCTGCTGTTCGCGCGATGCGCCGGTCAACAGGTCGCGGACCCAGCCGCCCTGCTGGCCGCCACGGGCTGCCGGCTGCGGCTCGGCCGTCGGGCGCTCGATGTCGAGCGTGCCGCGCAGGCCTGCACCACCGAGCGGCACCTGAGGCGCAGCAGGTGGTTCGTTGCGATGCTCGGGCTGCGGGGCAGGACGACGCGGTGCCGGCTGCTGCGTGTTGCGCAGCGAGGCATCCGAAACGTCGACCGTGCGGCCCGACTTGGCGACGATGGCCGACAGCTCCTTGAGCGCGTTGATCTGCTCGGAAACGGCGCGGCGGATCGCGGTTGTCGATTCCTTGGCCTCCTCCGGCATGTCGAGCACGCCCTTCTTGAGTTCGGCGCGGGTGCTTTCGAGCTCGGTCTTGATGGAGCCGGCGGTGCGGCGCATGTCCTCGGTGGCGTCGGCGAAGCGCTTGGTCGCGGTTTCGACGACGTCGGAGATAGCGGCGCGGATCTTCTCGGCCGATTCCATCGTCTTGCCTTCAGCACTTTCCAGCGTCTGGCCGACGAGGCGCTCGAACGACTGCATGACGCGCTCGAGGTCCTCCGACTTCTTCACCAGGCCGACAGCGAGGTCTTCCAGCGACGACTGGCGCTCAAGGGTGTGCTCGAGGTTGCTCTGCGCCGAGGCGAGAAGGTTGGAGGCGCTCGACAGCAGACGGCTATGCTCGTCGAACTTGGTGGCGATGGAGGCCACTTCGCGCAGCGTGCTGGACGACAGGTCCGTCAGGCGGTTGGTGTTCGAATCGACCAGGCGAGCGGCGCTGGAGAAGGTCTGTGCGGCCTTTTCCGTCGTTGCTGCGAAGGTCGAGGTGCTGCCGGTCAGGCGATCGTCGACGCTGGCCAGGTTCTGCGCCGCGCGTTCGATCAGGTCGCCGAGCTGCGAGCTCGAAGCCGACATGCGGCCGATGAGATCGGCCACGCTTTCTGCCAGCGTCGAGCGTGCGCCTTCAACAGCAGACAGCGTTTCGCTGGTGCGGCTGGCGAGTGCGTCGACAAGGGCTGCGTTTTCGGCGCGCAGCTTTTCGGTCGCACGAGCGGTCGCCAACTCCATGCTCCGCTGCAGCTCGGTGCCGCCTTCGGCGAACCTGTCGACCAGCGGGCGGGCGGTCTCGTCGAGGATCTTGGCGATCTCGCCCGAGCGCTCGGACAGCATGGCGTTCAGTTCACGCGTGTTGGCGCCGATGGTGCGTGCGGCTTCGTTGGTGCTCTGGCCGATGTGCTGGCCGACGGCCGTGAAGGTCTCGGCAATCACATTGGCACGGGCAACGAGTTGCGCTTCGGCCTGGGTGACCTGCTCGTTGAGCTTCTGGCCCATCGTTTCGGCGCCGTAGGCGAGGCGATTCTCGGCGCTCGACAGGTGTTCGCCGATGCGGGCCGCAACGCCCTGTGCGCCGGCAGCCAAGCGCTCGTCGACATTGGCGAGCGTTTCCTCGATCGCTTTGGCGCGGGCGTCGAGATCGGCCGATGTGCGGTGGGCGCGGGCAACCACGCGCTGTTCGGTTTCGGCGAACGCGTTGGCGATCTGGGCTGCATGGTCGCCGATGCCGGAGGTGCTCTCCGAAATGCGGGCAGCGAGCTGCTGGCCAGCCTCGTCGAATGCCTGGCCGATCTCGCTGGCGCGGCCGAGCAGGGACTGGGAGGTCTGGTCGACGCGTGCGGCGAGCTGGCGGCCTGCTTCGTCGAAGGCAGCGCCGATTTCCGACGTGCGGCCGATCAGCGACTGCGACGTCTCGTCGATGCGTGCAGCCATGCGGCCGTCTGCTTCCTCGAAGGTACGGCCGATTTCGGCGGCCCGGCCGGCAAGCAGGTCGGCAGTCTGGGTGACACGAGCCGCAAGGCGCTCGTCCGCCTCCTCGAAGTTGCGGACGATCTCGCCGGCGCGGCTGCCGAGTGTTGCCGAACTGTCGGCGACGCGGGCGGCAATGCGCTCGTCGGCGGCGTCGAAGATACGGCTCAGTTCGCCGGCACGGTTGCCGAGCGAATCCGCGCCCTCAGCGATGCGGGTGGCGAGCTTCTCGTCGGCGGTGTCGAAGATGCGGCCGAGTTCGGCCGCACGGGCGGCCAGCGCATCGGCCGACTCGCCAATGCGCATGCCAAGACGTTCATCAGCGTTGTCGAAGTTGCGCAGGATGTCGCCGGCACGTGCCGACAGCGATTCCGCCGTCTCGATGGCGCGGGCGATGAGCGAGCGGTCGGCCGCGTCGAAGGTGCGGGCGATCTCGCCGGCCTTGGCCGACAGCATATCCGCGGTTTCCTCGGCGCGTGCCAGCAGCGAGCTTGACGTCTCCTGGGCGCGGGCGGCGAGCCTGACGTCGGCGTCGTCGAAGGCGCGGGCGATGTCCTCGGCGCGGGCGAGCAGGGCCTGCGAGGTCTGATCGGCGCGTTCGGCGATGCGGCGGTCGGCGTCGGTGAAGGCCTGGCCGGCCTGCTCGTGCAGGGCAGCCGTCACTTCCATGACCTTTTCGCGCAGGGCGCCGGCGACGAAGACAGCGCTCTTCTCGAGCACGCCACGGACATTGTCGACGCCGAGCGAGAGCGCGCGTTCCATGGTGCCGGTACGCTCTTCGATGACGCCGGTCTGGCGCCGGAAGGCTTCTTCGATCTTTTCGATGTCACCGGCGATGGCGTCGGAGATGTCGACGCGGCGGGCGGCGATCTGGTCGATGTGGCCGGAAATCGCAAGATCGATCTCGCGGCGCGTGTCGCCGAGCTTGCCGAGGTCTTCGTCAAGCGCACGGGCCAGCGTGGCGCGGCCTTCGGCGAGCTTGCCGACATGGCCGGCGACGATGTCGTCGATGCCGGAACGGCTCTCGTTGAGCATGGCGAGATCGGCTTCCAGCGCCTTGGTCAGCGCATCGCGGCCGGCGGCCAGCTTGTCGACCTGGCCGAGCATCATGCCGTCGATCCGGGCGAGATCGGCTTCAAGCGCGCGCCTGAGGATGTCGCGGCCCTCGGCCAGCTTCTCGACCTGGCCGGCAACGAGCCCGTCGATGCCCGAGCGGCTTTCGGACAGCTTGGCGAGGTCGTCTTCCAGGGCGCGCGACAGCGTCATGCGCTCGGAAACCAGTCGCTCGGCGTGGCTGGAAACCAGGCCCTTGACGCTGTCGAGGTCGGCTTCGAGCGAACGTGCCAGCATGGCGCGGTCTTCGGCCAGCTTGTCCGACTGCGACGAGATGGTGTTGCGGATCGTGTTGAGGTCGGTTTCCAGCGCACGCTTGAGGATGTCGCGGCCTTCGGCCAGCTTCTCGACCTGACCGGCCACCAGGCCGTCAATGCCCGAACGGCTCTCGGCCAGCTTGGCGAGGTCGTCTTCCAGCGCCTTGGAAAGCGCGCCGCGTTCGACGACGAGGCGCTCGGCATGGGCCGAAACGAGGCCCTTGACGTTGTCGACGTCGGCCTCCAGGGCACGCGACAGCATCGCACGGTCGCCGGCGAGCTTCTCCGACTGGCTGGAAATCGTGTTCTGGATGGCGTTGAGGTCGGCTTCGAGGGCGCGCCTGAGGATGTCGCGGCCTTCGGCCAGCTTCTCGACCTGGCCGGCGACGAGGCCGTCGATGCCGGCGCGGCTTTCCGCAAGCTTGGCAAGGTCGGATTCCAGCGTCTTCGACAGCAGCACCCGCTGGTCGGTGAGCTTGGCGGCGTGATCCTCGATCAGGCCATGGACGGCGGAGATGTCGGTCTCGAGATTGCGCGACAGGTTGGCGCGATCCGAGGCCATCTTGGTGGAGTGGCCGTCGACGAGGGCCTGGATACCTGCCAGGTCGGACTCGAGCACCTTGGCGAGGCCGGCACGATCCGAGGCCATCTTGGTGGCGTGACCGTCGACGAGGGCCTGAATGCCTTCGAGGTCTGATTCAAGCGCCTTGGCGAGGCCGGCACGGTCGGTTGCGATCTTCGAGGAGTGGCCTTCGACCAGCGCCTTGATGCCGTCGAGATCCTTTTCCAGCGCGGACGCCAGGATGGCGCGGCCTTCGGCGATCTTCTCGACCTGGCCTGCGACCAGACCGTCGATGCTGCTGCGGCTGTCGGCCAGCTTGTTGAGGTCGGCTTCCAGAGCGCGCGTCAGGATCGAGCGGCCCTCGGCCAGCTTGCCGACATGCCCGGCGACCATTTCGTCAATGTTCGTACGGGCCTGGACAAGTTTCTCGGAGTCTTCGACGAGGGCCTGGGCGAGCTGTTCGCGGCCCTGGGCCAGCTGGCGGAACTGGCCGCCGAGCGTTTCGTCGATTGCCTGGCGCGACTGCTCGAGCTTGCGCATGTCCTCGTCGAGGGCACGGCTGATAAGGCTGCGGCCTTCGGCGAGCTTCTGCACCTGGAAGCCGACGGCGGCCTCGATGCTGGCGCGGCCTTCGGCGAACTTGCTGAGGTCGTCCTTGAGCGCTGCAGCCATGCGGTCGCGGGCTTCAGACAGCTTGCGGGTGTGGTCGTCGACTGCCTGTTCGATGCCGACACGAGCGTCCGACAGGCGCTGGATGTCGCCGTCGAAGGCGCGCGACACCTGATGACGTGCCGCCTCCATGCGGCCGGCGAAATCGCTGGCGCGGGCCTCGAGCATCGTCGAGGTCGAGGTGATGATGTCGGCGAGGTCGGTGCCGATCTGGGTCTTGCCCTGGTCGATCATGGCCGACAGCGAGTCGCGGCCCTCGACGAAGGTGGTGGCGATTTCGCGAGCGCGCTCGACCAGCGTCTCGTTGATCTGGCGGGCACGGGCCTCAAGTGCCGCATTGAGCTTGGCGGTGCCGGTATCAAGTGCCTCGGCGCGGGTCTGGAACTCGCCGATAAGCGCCTGGCCGCGCTCGGCCAGGGTGCGCTCGATGCCGTGAAGGCTGGCCTCGAACTCGGAATTGATCGTCCTGGCTGCGCCGCCGAGCAGCGACACCATGCCGGACGTGCGGTCGTCGAGCAGGTCGGTCAGCGAGCGGGTGACGTCGTCGGTGCTCTGGGTCAGCTTGGCGATGCGGGTGTCGAGCAGGCTGGCGAAGGCTTCGCCTGAAGTCGACAGACGGTCGCTGATCGAATCCATGCGGTTGTCGATAGCCTCGAACAGGCCCATGCCGCCTTCATTGATGCGGTCGATCAGCGTGTCGCCGGAGCTGGTGATTGTCATCGACAGCTTGGTCGATGCGTTCAGGATGCTGTCGCGGATGATGTCGCTGGCGGAGCCCAGCTCGTCGCGCAGCGTCTCGTGGGCGCCGGCAATCGAGGAGCGAACGCGCTCGGCGTGGCTGACCACCGCCTCGCGCTCGCTGCCGAGGCCGTCGACCAGCGAACGGATGCGGGCGGCGTTTTCCGAATAGGAGCGCTCGATCTGGTTGACTTCGGTGTGGACGAGCGTTTCCAGCTCGACGGCACGCGCCAGCGTGCGCTCGATGCCTTCGCCCATGGCGGCGACTTCGCGGCGCACCGCCTGACCGACCATCATGACGCGGTCCTGGGCCATGTTTTCCGGCTCGGCGAGACGGAAGGCGACTTCAGTCATCGACTGGGCGGCTATGCGCATTTCCTGGGCGCGGCGTATCATCGCGGCAAAAGCCCAGAACAAGGCGATCGGAATGACTGTTGCGAGAACGAGCATCAGCAGGCCCGGGCGGGCGAGGGCGTCGTCAAGCGAACGGATGGCCCAGATGCTGGGCGTGACGAGGCGATCGGCCAGGGCTGCTGCGCCTGCGACCCACGCGAGCGATACGAGGCCGACCATCCAGTAGATGGTGCTCGAGGCGCGGCGGTTGAGGCTGTGCAGGAGCGACTTGTAGTCCTTCTGGCGCTCGTCATTTGCGGGCTTCAGGCCTTCGGGCTGAAGCGGGCGCGGCGGATCGATCGGGCGAAGCGAGGTCGGCGGCTCGGCAATGGCCTGCTTGACCGGAGCCTGCTTGACGGGCGCTGGCGCGGGCTTGGGAGCAGCTGCAACGACAGGCTTCTGCTTGTTGCTCTCTTGAGCCAGTTCGGCGGCAGCCTGGGAAATCTGCGCCTCGAAGTCGTCGATCGATGCCGTCATGTCCAGGCCACCGTCATCGGCGCCCGTCAGATCGAGATCGAGGGCTGCCTCGAGCTCCTTTGCCACATCCATGTCGATTTTTGTGGGAGTGGATTTTTTCGCCATGCCTTCGCTACCCTGTACTAAAGACGCGGAATTACTGGACTTTTTGTCCTATTTTTGACCGCGTCCGAGGCTCAATATGGACCGCCCGTATCGTAGTGACACAATCGGGTAAAGAAAACATGCATTCTCCCCGATACGTAAAAGTTTAAATATAAGGTTAACATTGGAGTGATTAATCGGCCCGGTTCCGCGGGATTGCTGGGGTTGGCGGGTTAACGGGTTATCCACATGGTGGGCCTAGGCTACCAACCCTTGGGCGAGTAGCGGAGGCGGGGTTCAATGGGTGCGCGTGAGACAGAGTCCGTAGCCTTCAACATGCCCGGCGGCGAATCTTCGGGCACCGCCCACAGCCGTCCGGTCGACCTCGAGCACCTGGCTCGGCAGACCATGGACGACCGCGATGTCGAGCGCGAGGTGCTCGACATGTTCGTTCATCAGGCGCTTTCGGTTCGCGACGCGATCGGACCGGCCGACATCGCCGAGCGGCTGCGTTTGTGCCACGCGCTCAAAGGCGCGGCGCGCGGGGTCGGCGCGTTCCCGATCGCGTCCTGCCTCGCTCAGATCGAGGCCGAACCCGACGACGCCAGGCTGATCGGCCGCCTCAGCCGGCTGATCGAAGAGGTGCGCGACTTCATCGCCGCCATCAACCGATAGCCTCGATCGCGATCCCGACAGGAAGCGGCGCATTTGCGCGACAGTTGACTTGCTGGGTGGAGTGATTATCTGCCGGGTGACCCATTCAGGAACGAGCATGACCAAGCTTACTTATATCGCCCATGACGGCACGCGCTTCGACGTCGAGGCCGAGAACGGTTCGACCGTGATGGAAAACGCGATCCGCAACGCGGTGCCCGGCATCGAAGCGGAATGCGGCGGCGCCTGCGCCTGCGCCACCTGCCATGTCTATGTCGACGAGGCGTGGATGCCTGCTGTCGGCGAGCCAGAGGCCATGGAAGAGGACATGCTCGACTTCGCCTACGAGGTGCGCCCCAATTCGCGCCTGTCGTGCCAGATCAAGGTGCGTGACGAGCTTGACGGGCTGGTTGTAACTGTTCCCGAGCGGCAGGGCTGATCGCTTCGTCCGCTTGGCATGACCTCCGGGGTCATGCACAGTCGACAATGTAGTGAGCGGCGAGGCAAGCCTTGAGCAACATCACCAGGACCGACGTCGTCATTGTCGGGGCAGGGCCGGTGGCCCTGTTTGCGGTGTTCGAGCTCGGCCTGTTCGACATGCGCTGCCACCTGATCGACATTCTCGACCGCCCCGGCGGGCAATGCGCCGAGCTTTATCCCGACAAGCCGATCTATGACATTCCCGGTTATCCGGTCATCGGCGCGCAGGAGCTGATCGACAAGTTGCTCGAGCAGATCGCGCCGTTCAAGCCGGGCTTCACCTTCAATCGCATGGTCACCTCACTGGAGAGGCTGGGCGATGGCAGCTTCCGGCTGACCACCGACGAGAAAGAAGTGTTTGAAGCAAAGGTGGTGGTGATCGCCGCTGGGGCCGGCTCGTTCCAGCCCAAGCGCCCGCCCATCCCCGGCATCGAGGCCTATGAGGCTCAAAGCGTCCGCTATGCCGTCAGGCGCATTGAAGAGCTGCGCGGCCATGACGTGGTCATCGTCGGTGGCGGTGACTCGGCGCTCGACTGGGCGCTCAACCTGCAGCCAGTGGCGCGCCGCGTGACGCTGGTCCATCGCCGGCCGGATTTCCGAGCTGCACCGGACAACGTCAACAAGATGCTCGCTTTGCGCGACGCCGGTGCGCTCGATCTGGTCATCGGCCAGGTTTCGATGCTGGAAGGCGAGGGTGGCGGCCTGAGCACAATCGTCGTCAATGGGCCGGATGGCGCGACAAAGATCTCCTGCTCGCGCCTGCTGCCGTTCTTCGGTCTGACGATGAAGCTCGGCCCGGTGGCCGAATGGGGGCTCGACCTGCACGAGAACCAGATCCCCGTCGACACCGAGAAATTCCAGACGTCGGAGCCCGGCATCTTCGCCATCGGCGACATCAACTGGTATCCGGGCAAGCTGAAGCTGATCCTGTCGGGCTTCCATGAGGCGGCGCTGATGACGCAAGCCGCCAAGCATGTCGTCAGTCCCAAGGAGCGGATCGTGTTCCAGTACACGACCTCGTCGACGAGCCTGCACAAGAAGCTCGGCGTTCCCGACTAGCTTCTTGTGAACTGCTGCTCAGCCCTTGAGCTTGGCGGCGTCCATGCGCTCCAGGCGATACTGCAGCAGCCGCATCATCCGGCTTTCGAAATTGATGCCCTCGATGCGGTCGAATTCTTCCTGCGCGCGGTCGTGCGCCGTCAGTATCTTGTCGCTGGTGGCCTTGGCCTTGGCGGCAGCGATCTCGCAGCTTTTCTGCTTGCCGATCGCCTTCAGCGCCTGCTCCAGTTCGTGGGCGTGGTTCTTGGCGATGACCACATGGCTCTCTTCGTGGCGCTTGATGTCGGAAGACAGCGTGTTCCAGATCAGCCTGACGTCCTGCGGCGCCTTGCTGTTCTTGCGCCAGCGCGGAAGGATGATCTTCGCCTTGACGGTCACCTGCGCCGAGACGATGGAGCAGCCGCCCTTGACCGGGGCGTAACCGATACGGCTGGTGAACTCCATCTGGGTGGCGCCCGGATGGCGGCCGCCGGAGCTCTTGACCTCGGGCCCGCGCGTCATCAACTGCTGCTCGAGTTCGTCGAGGGTTTTGCCGGTTACGGTGAAATAGCTGTAGGTCTTGGCAACGTTCGCCGCCTGAACGGGTAGGCAGAATCCTGCCGCAAGGAAGGTGGCGAGAAAGAGTTGCTTCATTTAGTTGCCTCTTGGCCTACCTTGCGTTAGGGGCGATGGCGGCGCAATGGAAATAGGATCGTGCCGCAGAAAGTGACCGCACGGGCGAGTTGATGCTGCAAGCGTTGATATTTCGTGTCGCGTCAGTCCTCTGGAGTTCTTTTGTGGCGACGGCATGACCGGCAGGCGATGGAAGTTGGCGCATGGGCGTCATCTGGACTTTGGTGACAAGGCGCTCGTCATGGGCATCCTCAATGTCACGCCGGACAGCTTTTCCGACGGCGGCGCCTTCGATGCGCCCGGGCGCGCGCTCGAGCAGGCGCGGCTCATGATCGGCGAAGGTGCGGTAATCGTCGATGTCGGCGGTGAATCCACCCGCCCTGGCGCCGCACCGGTTTCAGCCGCCGAAGAGCAGGGCCGCGTTCTCCCCGTCATCGCCGAGCTCGCCAAGGCGGGCGATGCGCTGATTTCGGTCGACACCTATCGCGAGGAGACGGCGCGGCTCGCCGTGGAAGCCGGTGCCCATATCGTCAACGACGTCTGGGGCCTGCAACGCGAGCCTGGCATCGCCAAGGTCGCAGCCGAGACGGGCGCCGGGCTCGTCATCATGCACACCGGTCGCGAGCGCCAGAAGCTGCCCGATGTCATCGACGACCAGTTCCTGTTCCTGCGCCGTTCGCTGGAGATCGCGCATGCCGCGGGCGTCGGCGAAGATCAGATCATGCTCGATCCGGGCTTTGGTTTTGCCAAGGAAGCCGAGGAGAATCTGGAGCTTATGGCCCGTTTCTCCGAGCTTGCCGCACTCGGCTATCCGCTGCTTGCCGGCACGTCGCGCAAGCGTTTCGTCGGCCATGTCACCGGTCGCGACGCCACTGACCGCGATGCCGGCACGGCGGCTACGAGCGTCATACTTCGCATGCAGGGCGCGGCTATATTTCGCGTCCACAATGTCGCAATCAACGTGGATGCGCTGGCATTTGCCGATGCTATGCTTGCGCGCAACGCCAACCCGTCGGGGCACTGACCGCACATGTATTTGATCCGTATGAAGAACTGCGCCTTCTTTGCGCGGCATGGCGTGCTCGACGAGGAAGAGACGCTCGGCCAGCGCTTTTACGTGGATGCCGAACTGACCGTCGATCCCGACCGTCCGCTGCACGAGGATTCGATGCAGAGCACGGTCGACTATGGCGTCGCCTTCGAAGTGATCGAAAGGATCGTCACCGGGCAGCGGCGCTTCCTGATCGAAGCGCTGGCGCTCGAAGTCGGCAAGGCGCTCAGCGCTCGCTTTCCGCAGATCAAGAAGGCGGAAATCACTGTCCGCAAGCCCAATGCGCCAGTGCGCGGCGTGCTTGATCATGTCGAGGTGACCGTTGTCTGGCCGCAGTGAAGAGCGGGCTTTCCTGAGCCTCGGCGGCAATCTCGGCGATCCTGCAAAGACTATGGCCACGGCGTTGCACATGCTCGATGCCGAAGGCGGCACGCGCGTCGTCGCCGTGTCGTCGCTCCACCGCACGCCGCCATGGGGCAAGGTCGACCAGCCCGATTTCCTGAACGTCACTGCCGAAGTCGCGACGTCACTTTCGCCGCTCGAGCTGCTGGAACTCTGCCTGGAGGTCGAGCGCAAGCTCAAGCGCGTGCGCGTCGAGCGCTGGGGCCCACGCCTCATCGACATCGACGTCCTGCTGCATGGCGAAAGCAATGTCAGCGATGTCGGGCTGGAAATCCCGCATCCGCGCATGCTCGCCCGCGCCTTCGTGATGGTGCCTTTGGCGGAGATTGCGCCCGACCTGAAGCTGGCCGGCAAGTCGGCGGCGGATTGGGCGACCGAACTGGACCGCACCGGCATCGAAAGGCTCGATTCCGGGCGCGACTGGTGGCGCCGCCAGCCCGACTGAACAGCTTCAGATGCCCAGTGCGGCGGCGATCTTCGGCGCTGCTTGCGACCAGTCGTCGGCAACGATGATGTCGTCCGGCAACGGCGGCAGCAGCGGGCGCATGTCGCGATAGGCCATCAGATTGAACAGATGGGCGTCGGCGACCGCTTCGCGCACCGAAATCAGGTTGTGCGGGATGTCGTCGACAAAGGCGACCGGACGGCGGCTGTCGCCCCTGAGCTGCTTCAGCGCAGGCCCTTTTGCCGCTTCGGTGGTGAGCAGCGGATAGGGGAAGCCCAGCGCGTCGAGATGGATGCGCCTGACGTCGCGGTGGCGATGCGGCATGGCGGTCAGCATCACCACCTCTGCCTGGGAGGCGAGACCCGCTACGGCCTCGGCTGCACCCGTGGCGGCGGCCTGCCAGTCGCGCTGGGCCGCGAAGAAGCCGTCGAGCAGGCCGCGCACCGCTTCCGCGTCGAGCGGGGCCTTGGTGCGCTTGTCCAGAATATTGCCTGTCAGCCGGAACGACAGCAGCAGGAACTCGAGGTCCTGGGCGTCGAGAAAGCGAATGAACGGCGCCATGAATTCGAGCAGCACCTCGTCGACGTCGAGCACCAGCAGCGGGCGGGTGTCGCGAGCGAGTTCCGCGATCTGGCGCGCGGTTTCGGGATCTTCACTCATATGGAACGCTCATGGTCTTCGCCGCCGAGCGGCAAGGCGCGTGCGGCGATGCCAACTTCCGACGGCGCAATGCCTACGGCCTCGGAAAAGCGCAGCAGCGTCGGCTCGTGGGCAAGGATGAATTGCAGCACGCCGGCAAGGAAACCCGGCTCCATGGCAGCGCGGCGGATCTGATGCGCCTCGATGCCGGTAACTGCCAGAAAGCGCGGCAGGAGTTCGGGATCGGACGCGACGAAGCCGAGCGCCTGGATCGCAAGCGCCTCAGCGCTCTCACTGTTTTGTTGGCTCTTCAGCATCATATCTCGTCCATCGGTCCTGATCCCGGAGTAGCGTCATGCGGATAATCCGGCAACCCGCAAAGCAGGCCGCTCGCCGATCCGTGATTTGGGCCGGCGTTTTACGTTTCGTAATGTTCTTGAGTTAACGTCGGATTCGGGCTTGGTGTGCGCAGTCGGTGCGCACGATGATTGCCGCCGAATCGTGGCGTGCAATCCGGACGGAAATTTCGATGGCTAAGAAGGTGATGATCGTCGAGGACAATGAGCTCAACATGAAGCTCTTTCGCGACCTCATCGAAGCGAGCGGCTACGAGACCGTGCGCACGCGCAACGGCCTGGAGGCGCTCGACCTTGCGCGCACGCATCGGCCCGATCTCATCTTGATGGATATCCAGCTGCCGGAGGTTTCGGGCCTGGAGGTCACCAAGTGGCTGAAGGAGGATGACGACCTGCATTCCATTCCCGTCATCGCCGTCACCGCATTTGCGATGAAGGGCGACGAGGAGCGGATCAGGCAGGGCGGCTGCGAAGCCTACATCTCCAAGCCGATCTCGGTGCCGCGCTTCATCGAGACCATAAAATCCTATCTTGGCGATGCCTGACATGCTCGCCGGCTGCCACAGGGTACCAGCATGACCGCTCGCATCCTCGTCGTGGACGACATACCGGCGAATGTGAAACTGCTCGAAGTCCGGCTGCTGGCCGAATATTTCGAGGTCCTGACGGCCTTCAACGGACCGGACGCGATCGCCGCCTGCGAAGGCGGCAAGATCGACGTGGTGCTGCTCGACGTGATGATGCCGGGCATGGACGGCTTCGAGGTCTGCCGGCGGCTGAAGGCTGATCCGGCGACGGCCCACATCCCCATCGTTATGGTGACGGCGCTCGACCATGTCAGCGACCGCGTGCGCGGCCTCGAGGTCGGCGCCGACGATTTCCTCACCAAGCCGGTCAACGACCTGCAACTGGTCACCCGCGTCAAAAGCCTCGTCCGGCTCAAGGTGCTGACCGACGAACTGCGCCTGCGTGCCGTGACCACCCACGACATCGGCATGGACGACCTTGTCGCCCGGACCGATCTGTTGCAAGGGCCCTTACCCAAGGTGCTTCTGGTCGACGAGCAGGGCTCTTCGGCTGCCCATATCTGCGCGTTGCTCGACGAAGCCGCGGAGGTGCAGATCGCGCCCGATCCGCAAAGTGGGTTGTTCCATGCCGCCGAGGGCGGTTTCGAATGCGTGATCGTCTCGACCGGCTTTGTCGATTTCGATCCGCTGAGGTTGTGCTCACAGCTGCGCTCGCTCGACCGGACGCGTTCGCTGCCGATCGTCCTGCTTGTCGGAAAGGAAGAGGACGACCGCATCATCCGCGGCCTCGAACTCGGCATCAACGACTATCTGGTGCGGCCGCTCGATCGCCAGGAACTGATTGCACGGCTGCGCACGCAGGTGCGGCGCAAGCGCTACAATGACGAACTGAGGCAGAGTGTCAGCCAGACCATCGAGATGGCAGTGACCGATGGGCTGACCGGGCTGCACAATCGCCGCTACCTCGACAGGCACCTTCCCAGGCTCGTCGAACGTGCGGCTGCACGGCGGCGGCCGCTGTCGTTGATGATCACCGATCTCGACCGTTTCAAGCGCATCAACGACACGTTTGGGCATGATGGCGGCGACGAGGTGCTGCGCGAGTTCGCCCGCCGCCTCAAGAAGAGCGTGCGCGGCATTGATCTGGCTTGCCGATTTGGCGGCGAGGAATTCGTCATCGTGATGCCGGATACCGACGGCGTTCTGGCCGAAAAGGTCGCCGAGCGCATCCGGGCCGAGGTCGAGCAGACGCCATTTACGGTTGCCGGCGGCACACAGAGCGTGTCGGTGACGGTGAGCGTCGGTGTATCGGCGCTGGCTCCAGCCGGCGATACGGTCGCCGGTTTGATGAAGCGCGCAGACCTCGCTCTCTACGACGCAAAGACCCATGGAAGGAACCGCGTGGTCGCGCGTGCGGCCTAAGCCGAAAGGGCGCATTCAATGGCAGTCGCGTTAAGCTCAATTGTTTACCTTAACCCAATCGATTCGCGAGCCGTGGTTAAGAAAGTGTTGATTTTCAAGTAATCTTGCGCGACTGTGTAGAGGAGAAGAAGGACGGGCGTCGGCACGAGGAGCACAGGCCGAATTGCCCAGATTGATACCCCATGATGCTCAGGTCCGCCGCATCTCCTGGGTCCGTGGGGTCGGCCGGCCGGCACTGGCACATAGTGGCCTCCTCGTACCGCTGCCAGACGCCGACCGGCCCCCTTTCTCGCCGAAATCAAGATGATCTTGCCGTGTAATCCCGCAGGCTTGCAACCTGCGGTGAATCGACGATAGTCGAGACCATGCGTTTCCTTGCGGTCCTCCTGTTCTTCCTGTTTTCGCCGGCAGCCTTTGCGCAGGAATGCGTGGTGATGCTGCATGGCCTGTCGCGCACCGATGCGTCGCTCATGCTGATGGAAGAGACGCTGAAGGCGTTCGACTACAAGGTCGTCAACGACAGCTACCCGTCCACGGATGCGCCGGTCGACCAGCTCATGGCCTATGTCGATGCGTCGGTGGCGCAATGCGGCGACGCCGGCAAGATCCATTTCGTAACGCATTCGATGGGCGGCATCCTCGTGCGCGCCTGGCTGATGAGCAACCGGCCGAAGAACCTGGGCCGCGTCGTCATGCTCGGGCCGCCCAATCACGGATCGGAAGTGGTCGACGTCTTCGGCTCGATGAGGCTTTTCGAATTCGTCAACGGGCCCGCCGGTGTCCAGCTCGGCACCGGGCCGAACAGCGTTCCCAACCAGCTGGGCGCGGCCGATTTCGAGGTCGGCATCATTGCCGGCGACCGCTCGCTCAATCCGTTCCTGTCGAGCATGTTCAAGGGTCCGAACGACGGCAAGGTGTCGGTCGAGAGCACCAAGCTCGAGGGTATGAAGGACCACATCGTCCTGCCGACCACCCACACCTTCATGATGAACAATCCGCTTGTTATCGCCCAGACGCTGAATTTCCTGCGCAAGGGCGAGTTCGACCACAAATTGACCCTCGGCGAACTGCTGCGCCGCGGGCTCGGCAACTGAAAAGGCCTCGTCGCGGGCAAGGGGGAGAGAAATGCTTCGCTACGTTGGTATCTTTGCCCTTGTCGCAGCCGCCGCGACCGTGGCCATGTCGTTCTACCAGCCGCCGATGCGGTTGATGCCGGCGCCGATGGTGTTTGCCGAGGGGCAGGCCAACGCGTTTTCGGCAAATCCTGAAGCCCTGGCCGATCCGGAGATTTCGCTTTTCTACGCAACCAACCGGCTGCCGGTGGGCCCGCGCGACAGCAGGCTCTACGCGGTGGTTCCTGGGTTAGACATGCGGGCAGGGGTGTCCACCGTCCGCATCGGCGAGCAAGGCACGACCTGGGACAAGATTTATGCATGGTCCACAGGCGCCAGCGAAGATCGGAGGCCGTTCCTTCATCTCGAGCGCATGAACGAGCAGGCGACCCTGGACGCCGAAGGCGGGCTGCCGCCGGAAGCCAAGGCCTGGTTCGCGTCCATCAACGCCGCACTCGCCCAAAGCCGAGACAAGGACATCATTGTCTATGTCCATGGCGCCAACACCACCGTCGAGCGGGCAGCGGGGCAGGCGGCCCAACTGCACCATTTCACCGGGCGAAATTCGGTCGTCGTGCTGTTCGTCTGGCCGACGGCGGAAAATTTCCTGCGCTATTCCAGGGACATGGTGACCGCCTTTGGGGCTGCGCCCCATCTGGCCAAGCTGGTCGAACTGCTTTCGGCAAACACCGACGCAAGGAACGTCAATGTCTTCACCTACAGCGCCGGCGCCACCGTCGGCAGCGATGCGCTGGCGATGGTCGGGCGCGATGCCGCCCAGCCCGGAGCGATGGGGCCGCGGTTGGGCGAGGTCTATCACGCGGCACCTGACGCGGATTTCCGTGGCTTCGTCGACGACATGCGCGACTATGCCGACAAGTCCGAGCGGGTGACGGTTGCCGTCAACATGAGCGACAGCGCGCTTCGGCTGTCGCAGGTCGTCAATCGCGCTTCCAGGGCAGGGCGGCCGGACATGCGCGAGCTCGAGCCGGAAGCGACGAACTGGCTGCTCGATGCCAGCAAATCATACGGCACGGAACTTCTGCGGGTGAGGCCGGAGAACATCCCTGGCCTTTCCAGCGGCTCGCACACCTTCTGGTATGATGACCCGTGGGTCAGCAGCGACGTGCTGATCACGCTGCTCTACCACCTGCCGGCTGGCGAGCGTGGCCTGGCCGGCGGCGAAGCGGCGACAGGCGCGCATTATTGGACCTTCGCGCCGGATTATCCCGAACAGCTCGCCAAGGTGATGGCGCGACTGCGCGAGCAGGGGAAGACGAAGTAGCAGGCCCCAAACGCAAAAACGCCGCCCGGTGGGCGGCGTTTGGCATTCCTGAAGGCAACCAGATTACTTGATCTTGGTTTCCTTGAATTCGACGTGCTTCTTGGCAACCGGGTCGTACTTGCGGAACGACATCTTTTCCGTCTTCGTGCGGCTGTTCTTGCTCGTCACGTAGAAGAAACCGGTGTCGGCGGTCGACAGAAGCTTGATCTTGATATTTGCAGCCTTGGCCATGATTCTCGTCCGTTAAATGTCTAGAGTTGCACCCGCCTCATTGACGGGTATGCGACCCGGACGCGGAAAACCTGCGCGACACATAAAGATCGCGCCCGGAAAGTCAAGCCTCAGAGCGCGAGACGCCCGATTTCGCGGCAATCCGGCCCAGTCCGATCACTATGTAGCCGAAGAAGAAGATGGCCAGTGCCCAGCCGAATCCATTGGGGCCGAAGATATCCATGAAGATGCCGATGGCCTGCGGGCCGAGGATCATGCCGAGGCCGTAGCAGAAGATGAAGGCGGCATTGGCTGAGGCGAGGTCGCGGCCGGACAGCTGGGCGCCCAGGTGGGCCAAACCCACCGTATAGAGTGCTGCAACCACGCCGCCCCAGACAAACAGCATGCCCGCCATGACGTGCCAGTTGCCGGCAAGCCATGGCATTGCGAGGGTTCCGGCAAGGCCGGTTGCCGCGCAGATCAGGAGCAAGGTGCGGCGGTCGCGCACGCGGTCGCTGATCATGCCGATTGGTATCTGCAGGATGACGTTGCCGAGACCGATCATGGTCAGAAGCAGTGCTGCTTCGCCCTCGGAATAGCCGATACGCTGGCCATAGACCGGAAACAGCGCGAATCCGCCTGTCTCCACCGCCCCGAACACCAGAACGGCGGCGGTCGCCGTGGGAACGATCCAGATGTAGCGGAAAAAGCCGCTCTTGCCGCCCTCGGAGACGATCCTGGGGCTTTCCGAGCGCGCCAGAAGCACGGGAATCGCTGCGACCATCACCAGGCAGAATGTCAGGCCGAAGGGCAGGAAGCCGCTGCTGCCGATCTGCGAGAACAGCCAGGGGCCGGCGGCGAAGCCGAGCGACAGCACGGTGGCATAGACGCCGAGCACGAGGCCGCGGCGATGCGGCGGGGCGCAGGTGCTGATCCAGAATTCGGAGAGGATGAACAGCACGGTCAGCGCGAAATGGAGGATGGCACGGAGCGGGAACCACATCCAGAAAGATGGCGCGAAGTGAAATCCAACGAAAGCGACCGCGCCGGCGAGAATCATTACGAGCATTGTCCAGACGACGCCGAATCGCATGGCGATGGGCGTCGCCAGGGGCGCGGCGGCAATCGAGGCGATGCCGGCGATGGCCGTGTTCAGCCCGATCATCGAGGGCGAGTAGCCGCGCTGCTCGAGGATGACGCTGAGCAGCGGGATGCCGAGGCCGATCGCGATGCCGACGACGCTGATGGAGGCGATGGCTGCCGAGATCGACCGCCAATGCACCCGCTCGGTGACCGCTGTCCCCTGGATGGTCTCGTTCATGTAAACCCTAGAGGATGTCGCGGCGGAAGCGCTGGTTGATCATGCGGTAGAACGGCACCTCGGCGCCGGGCGTGAGGTCGGGGTCGACGGCCAGCCGCTGCTTGAGATCGCCAAGCACCGATTGCGTGATCGCCGGAATGTCCGCTGCCATGGCCTCGTCCAGCGGCAGCCAGACCAGTTCCTCGAGCTCGTTGGTCGGGCCGCCCTGGGGCAGTTCGACGGCGACGTCGCTGCGCCAGGCCGAGAGGAAGCGCGTGTCGAATCGCCTGACACGTCCGGGCGGCGTTACGGCGCGCGCGATGAAGCGCAGCCGGGCGAGGGCGGGCTCGACGCCATTCTCGGCAAAACCCTGCCAGTCCGCCTTCGAGGTCGAGAACGAACCGCGACGACCGATCAGCAGGCCTGCCTCCTCATAGGTCTCGCGAATCGCCGACAGCGCGATGGCTCGTGCCCGCGCGGCGCTGACGCGACCGATGCCGGCCCGGAGCTTGGCCGCCTCGTCGGGATGCAGTTCGTCGGCGACCCTGATGCGGCTGTCGGCGGGGTCGGTGCGTCCGCCGGGGAAGACAAATTTGCCGGGCATGAAGGCATGCTTCATGTGGCGCCTGCCCATGAGCACCAGCACATCGTTGCCACTGCGGTCGAGCAGGATCAGGGTTGCGGCGTCGCGCGGCCGCAATGGGGTCGCGCTGCGCGCCAATTCGCGCGCTTCGAGCTTGTCGAGTTCTGCTTTGCTTATGCCATCCATCGCGGCTGTCCTAACGGAATGTCGGCGTGGAAGGAAGCGCTTGCCTGGGGTGTCGTGTTGCGCCAGCGCCTGATCAGGCCTCGGGATGGGCGTCGATGACGTCCTCTTCGCCGCCGAAGCCGTGCATGTAGAGCGCCCATTGCATGCCAACCACGGCGCCCTTGATCGGACGCAGCAGGGCGAGCGCCGAGATGATCGTCAGCGGCACCCAGATGGCGAGATGCTGCCACATCGACAGCGTGCTGCTAGCCTCGACCGCCATGAAGGCGCCGACGACGATGTGGCCGACGATGACCACGACCAGATAGGCGGGCAGGTCATCGGCACGGTGGTGAAAGATTTCCTCGTGGCAAACCTCGCAGCGGTCCGCCGTCTTGACGAAGGAAGCAAACAGCCGGCCTTCGCCGCAATGCGGGCACTTGCCCATCAGGCCGCGCTTGATCGCCGGCCAAAGCGGACGGGCCTGCCGGGCAGCCTGATTGCGGCCGCCGCCGAAAACCTGTTCTTCCATCGTCATCTCCTGCCGTGCGGTCCACGTCTCGGCTGGGAGGCGCGGGCACGCGAGCGTTGCCCCTTCGCCTTGTGGAACGACCGCTTCGAGCCGGGCAGTGGCTTCGGTTCGGTCAGCATCTCGAAGCGCATGGCGCCGGCAAGCGGGGCGATCTCGACCAGCCTGACCTGAACGCGGTCGGCCAGCTGGTAGCCCTTGCCGGTACGCTCCCCGAACAGCGAACGGGCAGCTTCGTCGAAGTGGTAATAATCGTCACCCAAGGATGACACGGGGATGAAACCATCGGCGCCATATTGCGGCAATTGGACAAATAGTCCCGCCTTGACCACGCCGGAGATGCGGGCGTCGAAGGTCTCGTCGACGCGCTCGGCCAGGAAGCCGGCGATCAGCCGGTCGACGGTGTCGCGCTCGGCCGCCATGGCGCGGCGTTCGGTCTGCGAGATCAGCCCGGCGATCTCTTCCAGCCGTGCTTCCTCCGCCGGCGTCAGTCCGCCCGCTCCCAGGCCCAGCGAGCCGATCAGGGCGCGGTGGACGATCAGGTCGGCATAACGACGGATCGGCGAGGTGAAGTGGGCATAGCGGCGCAGATTAAGGCCGAAATGGCCAATGTTGTCGGGGTTGTACTCGGCCTGGCTCTGCGAGCGCAGCACCACCTCGTTGACCAACTGTTCGTTGTCTTCGCCGCGAACGCGCTCGAGGATGCCGTTGAACTGGCTGGGCCGCATCTGGGCGCCACGCGCCAGTGACAGGCCGATCGTCTGCAGGAATTCGCGCAGCGATTCCTGCTTGGCGAGCGAGGGGCCGTCGTGGATACGGTAAACCAGCTTCTGCTTCTTGTTTTCCAGCGTCTCGGCGGCCGCGACGTTGGCCTGGATCATGAACTCTTCGATCAGCTTGTGGGCGTCGAGCCGATCGGGAACGATGACGGTGTCGACCGTGCCATCGGGCTTGAGCAGGATCTTGCGCTCGGGCAAGTCGAGCTCCAGCGGCTGGCGGCTGTCGCGGCCGCGCTTGAGCACGTCATAGGCGGTCCACAGCGGCTTGAGGATCGTCTCCAGGATCGGCGTCGTTTTGTCGTCCGGCATGCCGTCTATGGCTGCCTGGGCCTGCGGGTAGGAGAGCCGCGCGGCCGAACGCATCATGACGCGATGGAACGAGTGCCTGACCTTGCGGCCTTCCGCCGAAAACGTCATGCGCACGGCGAGCGCCGGACGGTCGACGCCCTCGCGCAGCGAGCACAAATCGTTGGAGATGCGCTCGGGCAGCATCGGCACGACGCGGTCGGGGAAATAGACCGAGTTGCCGCGCTTCAGCGCTTCGTGGTCCAGTGCGCTGCCGGGGCGCACATAGGCTGCGACATCGGCAATGGCGACGGTGACGATGACGCCGCCGACATTCTTCTCGTCCGTATCGGGCTCGGCATAAACGGCGTCGTCGTGGTCCTTGGCGTCGGCCGGGTCGATGGTGACCAGCGGCAGCTCGCGCCAATCCTCGCGCTTGCCGTCGAGCGTCGCCGGCTTGACCGCCTCCGCCTCGGCAAGGACCTCCGACGGGAAGATGTGGGGAATGTCGTGGGCGTGAATGGCGATCATCGAGACCGCCTTCTCGTTGGTCAGCGAGCCCAGCACCGTGACGACCTTGGCACGCGGCAGGCCGTAGCGGCTGGCGCGTTCGGGCACCACCTCGACCAGGTCGCCTTCCTTGGCGCCGTTCTGGAAATCCTTGTCGACCACCAGTTCCGGCTGGCGGCGCTCGACCGGCTCGATGCGGAAGGTGCCGTCCTTGAGGATGCGGAAAATGCCAAGCGTGGTGTCGCTGCGTTTTTCGAACACCTTCATGATCCGCGCCGTGTAGGCGGGCTCGTTCTCGTCGCCGAGATGGTCCTCGATAGGGAAGGTCTTTGCCAGGACGCGGTCGCCGACGCCTGGTGTCGGGCCGCTTGCGTTGCGCGACATCTTGACGGCGACGATCGGGCCATCGGGTTGCTCGGAGGCGCGCGCCAGGAGGGTGCCTTCCTCGTCGCGTCCGAAAATGTCCAGCACGGCGACATGGGGCAGGGCGCCGACCCTGGTCAGCCGCTTGCGGCTCTTTTCCAGCAGGCCTTCGTCCTGCAGCTCGCGCAGCAGGTGCTTCAGCCAGATGCGATCGTCGTTCTTCAACGCGAAGGCCTTGGCGATGTCGCGCTTGCCGCTGCGATCGGGATTCTCCGCGATGTAGCGGAGGATCTCGTCACGCGAGGGGCGATAGACGTCCTTGCCCCTGACCTCGTCGCTTGCGGCGCGTCTGGTGCCGGCGTTTCGTCCGGATATCTTTCGCGCCAAGGTCGGTCAGTCCTTCTTCTTGGCTTTGCTTGCGGCCGGCTTCTTGGCGGCCGGTTTCTTGGCTGCACTGCGGGCCGGCTTCTTGGCGCCGCCGCCCTTGGCCTCTTTTTCGGCGATCAGAGCAAGCGCATCTTCCACGGTCACGGTGGCGGGATCCTTGCCCTTCGGCAAGGTAGCATTGACCTTGCCGAAATTGACATAGGGGCCGTATTTGCCGTCGCGCACGGTGATGTTGCCGCCGCCGCCTGGATGTTCGCCCAGGTCCTTGAGCGCGGCCGGAGTGCCGCCGCCGCGGCCGCCCTTGGCCTTCGACTGCTTCTCGGCAAGCACCGTCACGGCGCGGTTGAGGCCGATGGAGAAGACGTCCTCGATGCTCTCGAGATTGGCGTAGGTGCCATCGTGCAGCACGAACGGACCGTAGCGCCCTAGGCCGGCCGAGATCATCTTGCCCGACTCGGGATGCTGGCCGACGTCACGCGGCAGCGCCAGCAAGGCAAGCGCCTTTTCGTGGTCTATCGTCGCCGGCGTCCAACCCTTGGGCAGGCTGGATCGCTTGGCCTCCTTGCCGTCGCCGCGCTGGATGTAGGGGCCAAAGCGGCCGCTGCGCAGGGTGATCTCTTCATTGGTGTAGGGATCGGTGCCCAGCACCTTGGTGCCGTCTTCGAGCCCGCCATTCTCGCCATTGGCGCCGGGGCCGTCGAGCTGGCGGGTGAAGCCGCATTCCGGATAGTTGGAACAGCCGACGAAGGCGCCGAACTTGCCGAGCTTGAGCGACAGGTTGCCGGATCCGCATTTCGGGCATATGCGCGGATTGGAACCGTCCTCGCGCTCGGGGAAGACCAGCGGCGCCAGTTCCTCGTTGAGCGCATCGAGCACGTCGGTAACGCGCAGTTCCTTGATCTCGTCGACCGCGCCCGAGAAGTCTTTCCAGAAGTCGCGCAGCACGTCGCGCCAGGCGAGCTTGCCGTCCGAAATCTCGTCGAGCTTCTCTTCAAGCGAGGCGGTGAAGTCGTACTCGACATAGTGCTCGAAGAAGCTTTCCATGAAGGCCGTGACCAGCCGGCCCTTGGGCTGGGGCACGAGCTTGCGGTTCTCGATCTTCACATAGTCGCGGTCTTCAAGGGTCTTCAGCGTCGCCACATAGGTGGACGGACGGCCGATGCCGAGCTCTTCCATCTTCTTGATGAACGAGGCTTCCGAATAGCGGGGCGGCGGTTCGGTCGTGTGGTGGGTGGCGTTGACCTGTTCGCGCTTCAGCGTCTCGTCGGCGCGGATCTCAGGCAGGCGACGGCTTTCCTCGTCCTCCGAATCCTCGTCCTTCTGGTCGGTGTAGGCGGCGATGAAGCCATCGAAACGGGTGACCGAGCCGACGGCGCGCAATCCGGCGGTCCTTGCGCCGTTGGTTGCTTCGATCTCGACCGTGGTGCGCTCGATCTCGGCCGGTTGCATCTGGCTGGCGATCGCCCGCTTCCAGATCATCTCGTAGAGGCGAGCCTGGTCAGCATCGAGATACTTGCGCATCTCGGCCGGCGTGCGGGTGAAGTCGGTCGGACGGATCGCCTCGTGCGCTTCCTGGGCGTTCTTGGCCTTGGTCGTGTAGTGGCGCGGCTTCTCGGGCAGGTATCTTGCGCCGAACTCCTTGCCGATGGCATCACGCGCGGCCTCGATGGCCTCGGGCGCCATCTGCACGCCGTCGGTACGCATATAGGTGATCAGGCCGGCCGTTTCGCCGCCGATCTCCATGCCTTCATAGAGGCGTTGGGCGACCTGCATGGTGCGGCTTGCGGAGAAACCGAGGCGCGACGACGCAGCCTGCTGCAAGGTCGAGGTGGTGAAGGGCGGGCCGGGATTGCGCCGGGTCGGCTTGGCTTCGACCGACAGCGTCTTGAAGCTTGCGCCATCGAGCATCGCCTTGATGTCGTCCGCCATCGCCTGGCTGGAGATGTCGAGCTTCTGCAGCTTCTTGCCGTCATAGACGGTCAGTCTCGCCTCGAAGCTTTCGGCGCGCGGCGTGCCGAGAGTGGCTGCGATCTGCCAGTATTCCTCGCGGACGAAGCGTTCGATCTCGGCCTCGCGGTCGCAGACGAAGCGCAACGCCACCGACTGGACGCGGCCGGCCGAGCGCGCGCCCGGCAGCTTGCGCCACAGCACCGGCGACAGGGTGAAGCCGACCAGATAGTCGAGCGCGCGGCGTGCCAGATAGGCATCGACCAGCTGCGGGTCGACCTCGCGCGGGTTGGAGATCGCTTCCAGGACCGCCTGCTTGGTGATCGAGTTGAAGGCGACGCGCTTGATCGACTTGTCCTTGAGCACGCGCTTCTGCTTGAGCACTTCCAGCACATGCCAGGCAATGGCTTCGCCTTCGCGATCCGGATCGGTTGCGAGGATCAGGCCATCGGCTTCCTTGACCGCCTTGGCGATGTCGGTCAGCCGCTTGGAGGATGCTCCATCGACGGACCAGGACATGGCGAAGTCTTCGTCCGGCTTCACCGATCCGTCCTTGGCGGGCAGGTCGCGAACATGGCCAAACGAGGCCAGAACCTTGTAGTTCTTGCCCAGGTACTTGTTGATGCTCTTCACCTTGTTAGGCGACTCGACGACAACGACGTCCATATGTGGCTGATTATCCAGTAGGCGCCAGGCAAGACAGTGGCGTGGCGAACTTCATTCAATTCGCACGTCAAATGGCCGCCCTTTTTCGTTCGGTCAAGGGGAAGGGGGCAAAAACGGGTGCGCCGGGCAGTATTGCAACCGGTTGTTGTGTGTATGATTACGATGCAATCTTTGGTGGTCTTGTTGTATTTCCACTATCGCAGGTGGAGCCGAGCCTCTTGCGACATGCCGCTGCGGAGCAGACCATCGCACGCGGCCCTTTCGAGGGAAAGTCACAGCCACGCATCAGACTGCGCCCGCCCGCAGGCGGTCCGATACGCTGGACTATGTCCAGACGATGCTAGCTCAGTTGCGACTTATGGCCGAGGCCGAGCGCCGCGGCATGCTCGCCTATCTGATCGAGATGGCGAGAGCTTACCGCTCGTCGGGCGAAACAAGCGAAACACGTCCGCCTGAGTGGCGTTCGAGGCGCCCTGCGAGATCGAGTTCCAGCAGAATCATGAATATCTGCGCAGGATGCAGCCCGGTGTGGCGGATCAGTTCGTCTATCTCCACCGGTACAGGGGCTAGTGCTTCGACGACGCGGGCACGGTCGTTGTCGACAGGTGGGGGCGTGGCCGAAAAGTCCGGCGGCTCCTCGAATTTGTCTGGAGGCAGGGGCTGGCTGCCGGCAAGCGGCGATAGCGCCTCCAGCATGTCGGCTGCTTCGGTGACCAGTGTCGCACCGTCCTTGAGCAGGCCGTTGGTGCCGGCGGCACGCGGGTCGAGAGGCGAGCCCGGCACGGCAAAGACCAGCCGACCCATTTCCCCCGCCAGCCGGGCGCTGATCAGCGATCCCGAGCGATTTGCCGCCTCGACCACCACGAGCCCAAGCGCCATGCCGGCAACGATGCGGTTGCGGCGCGGAAAATCCTGGGCGCGGGGCTCCCAGCCGAAGGGCATTTCCGAGACGATGGCGCCGCGTTCGGCGATCTCCTCGCAGAGCGGGATGTTTTCGGAAGGATAGGGCTTGTCCAGGCCGCCGGCGAGCACGCCAACGGTTCCGGTGTCGAGGCTGCCATGATGGGCTGCCGTGTCGATGCCGCGGGCGAGGCCGGAGATCACCGCATAGCCGTTGCGGCCGAGTTCGGCGGCAAGCGTGCGTGCCATCTTGATGCCGGCCAGCGAGGCATTGCGGGCGCCGACGATTGCCACCGGCGGTAGCTTGAAGACGGCTGCGTTGCCCTTCACGGCAAGCAGCGGCGGCGGGTGGTCCATGCGTTTGAGGATGGCGGGGTAGTCGGGCTCGCCGATGGCTATGAAACGCGCGCCGTGCCTGCGGGCCGCTTCGAGTTCCGTTTCAGCTTCGGCAATCGAAGGGATGCGGACAAGCCGGTTGGCGCCGCCGGCAAGCATCACCTCGGGCAGCATCTCGATGGCCGTTTCGGCAGAGCCGAAGCGATTGACGAGGTCGCGAAAGCTGGCCGGCCCGACATTGGAGGTCCGGATGAGGCGCAGCCAATTGAGCCGCTGCCGGTCGCTGAGTTGCGGGCCGGCGGCGGGCTTGTTCATCCCTTGGCGCCTATGCGGGACTCGGTCCCTGAAAGCAGCCGGGAGATGTTGGCGCGGTGGCGGATGAAGACCAGGACGCTCATTGCAGCCAGAAGGCCTGCGGCTTTGGGCATGTCCATCATATAAAGAGTGAAGGGCACAACGATGGCTGCGGTAAGCGCGGCGAGCGACGAATAGCGGCTGACGAAGGCAATCAGCAGCCAGGTGACGGCGAATGCCAGGGCGCCGAGCCCGGACAGGCCGAGCAGGACGCCGATATAGGTCGCCACGCCCTTGCCGCCCTTGAAGCCGAGCCAGATCGGATAGAGGTGGCCGATGAAGGCGCCGAAACCTGCGGCAATGGAAGCATCGGTGCTCCAGCGCGCGGCGATCACCACGGCGACAGTGCCCTTCAGCGCGTCGAGCAGCAGCGTTGCCGCCGCCAGCTTCTTCTTGCCGGTGCGCAGCACGTTGGTTGCGCCGATGTTGCCAGAGCCAATCTTGCGCACATCGCCGAGGCCGGCGGCGCGGGTCAGCAGCAAGCCGAACGGGATCGAGCCCAGCAGGTAGCCGAAGACGGCAGCGGCAATCAGGACGTGCACAGCCGTCGGAAAAATGTCATCCGGCATCAAGATAAGTCTACTCCCCCGTGGCCCGAACGTATCAGGCCGAGAACACTGTGCGTCCGGCGACCAAGGTTTTCAAGACCTTGCCCTGCAGGCGCGCGCCCTCGAAGCAGGTATTCTTGGAGCGGGAGCGGATATCGGTTTCGCGCACGACCCACGGCTCGTCGAGATCGACAAGTGCGAGATCGGCCGCAGCCCCAGGCTTCAACGTACCGCCGGGCAGGCCGAACAGCTTTGCCGGTGCGGTCGAAAGCGCTTCGATTATACGGACCAGTGGCACGTCGTCATTGTGATGCAGGCGCAGCGCCACTGCGAGCAGCGTTTCCAGGCCGATCGCGCCCGCAGCGGCATCGGCGAAGGGCAGGCGCTTGGTGTCGACGTCCTGCGGATCGTGCGACGACACGACGATGTCGATGGTGCCGTCCTTCAGCGCCTCGATCATGGCGAGGCGGTCGTCCTCGGCGCGCAGCGGCGGGGTGAGGCGGAAGAAGGTGCGGTACTCGCCGACGTCGTTTTCGTTGAGTGACAGGCTGTTGATCGAAACGCCTGCCGTGACCTTGGCGCCATCGGCCTTGGCGCGGGTGACGGCGCCTGCGGCCATCGCGGTCGAGATTTTCGCTGCGTGATAGTTGCCGCGGGTGAGGCGGGCGAGCGCAAGGTCGCGCTCAAGCGGAATGGTCTCGGCTTCGCGCGGGATGCCGGACAGGCCGAGCCAGCTGGCATAGAGGCCTTCGTTCATCACGCCAGAGGAGGCGAGGTCGGCGTCCAGCGTCTCATGCGCGATGACCGCGCCGAAATCGCGAGCATAAGTCAGCGCCCGGCGCATCATCAGCGAATTGGCGATGGTGTGGCGGCCGTCGGTGAAGGCGACGGCGCCTGCTTCGCGCAACAGGCCGAATTCGGTCATCTCGTGGCCGTCGAGGCCCTTGGTGATGGCAGCGGCCGGAAAGACATTGATCGACGCCGTGTCCTTGGCAGTGCGCAGCACGAACTCGACGAGTGCGACGTTGTCGATCACCGGGTCGGTGTCGGGCATCATCACGATGGAGGTCACGCCGCCGGCGGCTGCGGCCACGCTTGCCGATGCGATGGTCTCGCGGTGCTCACCGCCGGGCTCGCCGATGAAGACGCGGCCGTCGATGAGACCGGGAATGATTGCCTTGCCGGTGCAATCGACGATTTCAGCCCCCTCGGGGATGCCCTGGTTGAGGGCGGCTGCACCTGCTGCCACGATCTTCTTGCCGTCAACGATGACGGTGCCAGTCTCGTCGATGCCGCGCGAGGGGTCGACGATACGCGCGCGCTGGAAAACGGTGATGCTCATGCGTTCTTTCCGTCGCGGTTGCGGCGCGGGTCGAGCAGCGCTTCCATCACCGCCATGCGCACGGCGACGCCCATCTCCACCTGTTCCTGGATGACGCTCTGCGGGCCGTCGGCGATTTCAGAGGCGATCTCGACGCCGCGGTTCATCGGGCCGGGATGCATCACCAGCGCGTCGTCTTTCGCGGCCTTCAGCTTTTCGGCATCGAGGCCCCAATAGTGGAAATATTCGCGCACAGACGGCACGAAGGCGCCGGCCATGCGTTCGCGCTGCAGGCGCAGCATCATCACGACGTCGGCGCCCTTGAGCCCTTCGGCCATGGATTGCGTCACCTCGACGCTCATCTGGGCTATGCCAGACGGCAGAAGCGTCGACGGCGCCACCACGCGGACACGGGCGCCGAGTGCATTGAGCAGCAGGATGTTGGAGCGGGCGACGCGCGAATGCAGGATGTCGCCGCAGATGGCGACCGTGAGGCCGCCGATGCGGCCCTTGGCGCGCCGGATGGTCAGCGCATCGAGCAGCGCCTGGGTTGGATGCTCATGCGCGCCATCGCCGGCATTGACCACCGAGCAGCCGACCTTCTGGGCGAGCAGGGCGGCCGCGCCCGCCGACTGGTGGCGGATGATCAGGATGTCGGGCCGCATCGCGTTCAGCGTCATCGCCGTGTCGATCAGCGTTTCGCCCTTCTTTACCGAAGAGCTTGCCACCGACATGTTCATGACATCGGCGCCGAGGCGCTTTCCGGCGAGTTCGAAGGACGACTGCGTGCGCGTCGAGGCTTCGTAGAACAGGTTGATCTGGGTACGGCCCCTCAGGGTCGTCGTCTTTTTCTCCGACTGGCGCGAAATGGACACGGCCGCGTCTGCGCGGTCGAGCAACAATTCGATATCCAATGGAGAAAGGTCGCGGATGCCAAGAAGATGGCGGTGCGGGTAGGGCGGCAGGGACGTGGCGTCTGTCATCTCAAGGCGCTGCTATAGGCTGAGCTTCAGTCACTCGCAAGTCGTGATTTCGGTGCCTGGAGATCTCCCACGCAATTTTCGCCCCACATGGTTCGCGCAATAAGCTATCCCTAAGCTTTTCGGCTATAAAGCCGCTCATGGCTGCGGATTCGTGCCCGTCGCCCACACCGATGAAGGACATGGCGTGACGCAGGACGTGCCGAACCAGCCACCACCGCTGACGGGTAGCAATGCCTGGCGCGGGGATCCGTTGCTGATCCAGATTGCCGAGAATTTCTCCGAGCCGGTGCGCCGCGACCTCGATGGCCTCGGCCGTTTCGTGCTGACGCATGAGGCGCAGGATCTGGCGCGCCTCGCCAACAGCGAAGTGCCGAAGCTCAGGACACATGACCGCCAAGGCCGGCGCATCGACCAGGTCGAGTTTCATCCGGCCTATCACGCGCTGATGCGCCGCTCGATTGCCGGCGGACTGCATTCGTCCGTGTGGGAGAATGGCGAGGCCGAGACCGGGCGCAGGCACCAGGTCCGTGCGGCGCGGTTTTATCTCACCGCCCAGCTCGAATGCGGACATCTGTGCCCGATCACCATGACCAGCGCTTCGCTTGCGGCGCTGATGGCAAGCCCAAAGCTTTTCCGTGAGTGGGCGCCGCGCGTCACCACCCGCAAATACGATCAGGCGCACAAGCCACCGGTCGAGAAGGCCGGGCTGACGCTCGGCATGGGCATGACGGAGAGGCAGGGCGGCACAGATGTGCGCGCCAACACCACCCGGGCGGAACGTGCCGGCGGCAGCTTCTACCGGCTCACCGGCCACAAATGGTTCATGTCGGCGCCGATGTCGGATGCCTTTCTAATGCTGGCGCAGGCGCCTGAGGGGCTGTCATGCTTCCTGGTGCCGAGGGTGCTGAGCGACGGCAATTCCAACGGCCTGCAGTTCCAGCGTCTCAAGGACAAGCTCGGCAACCGCTCCAACGCCTCATCAGAGGTCGAGGTCCAGGGTGCGATCGGCGATCTGGTCGGCGAGCCGGGCGCGGGCGTCAAGACCATCATGGACATGGTGACGCTGACGCGGCTCGATTGCGCCGTCGCCTCGTCGGCACTCATGCGCGCCGGCCTTGCCGAAGCCGTCCACCACACACGCCATCGCCAGGTGTTCGGCGCCAATCTGGTCGACCAGCCTTTGATGCAGCGCGTACTCGCCGACATGGCGCTCGATGTCGCAGGGGCGACCGCATTGGCGTTCCGGTTGGCGCGGTCATTCGACGAGGCCGCGTCCGACCGTGGCGAGGCAGCCTTTGCCCGGGCCATGACGCCTGTCGTCAAATACTGGGTCTGCAAGATCGCGCCGGCGCTGCTCTATGAAGCGATGGAGTGCCTGGGCGGCAACGGCTATGTCGAGGAAGCGCCGCTGGCGCGCTATTATCGCGAGGCTCCCGTCAACGCGATCTGGGAGGGCTCTGGCAACGTCATGGCGCTCGACGTGCTGCGCGTGCTGACACGAGCGCCGGGGCTGTTCGAGGACGTGCTGGCTTCCATAGAGCGCGATCTCGGTCCGGGTGGCCGCAGCATTCTCGGCGTGTTGCGCGCGGCGATGCAGGTGGCGAGCTCCGACGAGGGATCGGCGCGCATCCTGACCGAGCAGCTTGCCATATCCGCGGCTGCAGCGGAGTTGCGGCGCATGGGGGCAGGGCGCATCGCCGACGCCTTCATCGAGACGAGACTCGCCGGGCAGTGGCGCGGAACCTACGGCATGCTCGATGCCCGCCACGATGCGCGGCTTATCGTCGACACGCTCTATCCACAGGTCGGCTGACACAATCTGGGGCATCAGCCGTCCCATTATTGGACGAGCGCACGTAAATTAACCTTAACAATTGGTTTACGTTGCGCGCCGTCGCTACACGCGTCAGTGTCGTTCGCACAAGGAGAACGGCAACTTATGCGCGCTATCGCCCCCATAGAGCGGACCGAGACTGTGGTGAGCGCATCGCGTGCGTGGCGGCCGTTTTCGGTCTGGGAGCGTATGTGATGCGCTACATTCTTGGCATATGGGCGACACCGCTGGTGCTCTTCTGGGGGTGGTATTTCCTGTCGATCAACGACATCAACTTCGGCTCGTTGTACATGAGCCGGGCCTTCAATCTCGCCATCTTCGATCTCTACGGCGAAATCCTCGGCATGGACCCAGCCACCATCCCCTGGATGATGGGCAAGGCTTTCTTCTTCGACACGCTGATCCTGCTGGCGATCTGGGCGTTCCGCCGTCGCAAGCTGATCGCTGAAAAGGCAAGGGTACTGTGGGCCCGCTACTCGTCGGCCGCGTCGGCACCGAGCGTCTGAAGCCTGTCCAGAACACCCTGGAGGATGAAGGCTGCTGCTGCCGAATCTATGCGCTCGTCGCGCTTGCGGCGTGAGACGTCCATCTCCAGCAATGCTCGTTCGGCGGCGACCGTCGACAGCCTTTCGTCCCAATAGGCGAAGGGCAGTTCCGTCAGCGGCGCGATGTTGCGGACGAAGGCGCGCGACTTCTGCGCGCGCGGGCCTTCCGAGCCATCCATGTTGATCGGCAGGCCGATCACCACCGCGGCGACATTTTCCTTTGTCAGCAGGCCGATGAGTGCTGCCGCGTCGATCGTGAACTTCTTGCGCATGATGACCGGCCGCGGATGGGCAAAGGACAGGCCGCGGTCGGAGACCGCCACGCCGATTGTCTTGTCGCCGAGGTCGAGCCCCGCAAGCGTCCTGCCGCCGGCAAGCAGCGCGGGCAATTGTTCGATGGTGGCAACGGTCAAGCAACGTTCCTTTCGACAGCGCAACGAAGATGTGGGGCGCTGCAATCGCGAGGCACCATTTGACTGGCGCTCGCCGCGTTCTATCCTCTACTGGATGGCCGTCAAAGCCGGAAACGATTTCCGGATAGGCAGCCATTCGAGCCGACAACGAAATACGGGAGCGCCGGACATATGAAACTCACCTGGTTTGGACATTCGGCGTTCCGTGTCGAGGCGGCTGGAGCGAAAATCCTGATCGATCCGTTCCTGAGCGGTAATCCGTCCTGGGGCAAGTCGTGGGAGCAGGCGGCCGACGGCGCTACCCATGTGCTGTTGACCCATGGCCATGACGACCATATCGGCGATGCCGCCGAGATCCTGAAGAAGACCAGCGCCATGCTCGTCGCCAATTTCGAGATATGCATGTATCTCGTCGGCAAGGGCGTTTCCGACAAGCAGATCAATCCCGGCAACATCGGCGGCACCGTCGATTGCGGCGGCTTCACCACCACCTTCGTCGCGGCACAGCACTCGTCGTCGGCGAGCGGCGCGGGTGGGGCGAATACATATCTCGGAAATCCGGCCGGGCTGATCCTTCATTTCGAGGAGGAGCGGACGCTCTATCACATGGGCGATACCGACATCTTCTCCGACATGGGCCTCATCAACGAACTGCACGAGCCAAAGATCGGCATCGTGCCGATCGGCGACCGTTTCACCATGGGCGGGGCGGTGGCAGCACTTGCGTGTCAGCGCTTCTTCAAATTCGAGACCGTGGTGCCCTGCCACTACGCCAGCTTCCCTGTTATCGACCAGACGGCGGAAAAATTCGTCGACGGCATGGACGGTTCGGGCGTCGATGTGGTGCTGCCCAAGGTCGGTGTCACTGTCGAGATCTAGAGCATTTTGCAGCCCGGTTGGAATCAACCGGCGTCGCACAAATGCGGCAAAACGGAATAGTTGGAACGGGCGCACGAACGATAGCGAGTGCATCCGCTCCAACATCAAGTCACGCCCGGCGAGGTGAGCGGCAATGAGGAAAGTTGGTTTGTTCGCGGTCCTGTCGGCGCTGCTATGCGGCGCATCAGCGGCGAGCGCCGAGGACTTCATCAAGGGTGTCTACCTGCAATCCGAGGAACTCTGCGCGCAGGCCAAGAAAGAATCGGTCAAGAGCCTGATCGATTCCGGTACGCTGGTTTTGTCGGCGCGTGGCATCGACAGCGCCGAATACAGTTGCGAGTTCGTCAACATCATCAGGGCCAAGCGTTTCCCTGCCTGGGCGGTGACGGCTCTGTGCCACGAGCCGGGCCACATGTTCCCCGACACGCTGTCGATCCTTGAACTCAGCCCGACGCAGCTGGATGTCGCCTCCGTGCGCAGTGTCGACGACGAGGGGCCGCAGACCGACAATGCCGGCACCTATTATCTGTGCGACGGTGTCGCCCTGCCGTGATGCATCATCCATGTTGCGCGTCGCGTCCAGCGCCGTTATAGCCCGAGCTATTCCCTTTTCCCGGTTTGCCGGAGTTTTTCGATGTCCGTTGATCTCAAGACCGTCAAGCGCGTCGCGCACCTTGCCCGCATTGCGGTGAGCGAAGACGATGCCCAGCGCATGACGGGCGAACTGAACACCATCCTCGGCTTCGTCGAGCAGCTCAACGAAGTTGACGTGACAGGCGTCGAGCCGATGACCTCGGTGACGCCGATGGACATGAAGAAGCGCACTGACGTCGTCACCGACGGCAACAAGGCGGCCGACATCGTCGCCAACGCGCCGGCCACCGACGAGAATTTCTTCCTTGTGCCGAAAGTGGTGGAATAGGCCCGAGCCAGCCCGTTCCTTGTCCCATCAAAAGCAGCTTTCGGCTGCGTGACACGAAGTGAATTCGCAATGACCGATCTGACCCGACTGACGATTGCCGAAGCGCGCGAGAAGCTGCGCGGCAAGGAAATCACCGCTTCGGAGCTGACCGAGGCCTATGTGCAGGCCATCGAACAGGCCAATCCGACCTTCAACGCCTATATCGCAACGACGCCGGACAAGGCGCGCGAGATGGCCAAGGTTTCCGATGCCAAGCTTGCCAAGGGCGAGGGCGGCGCGCTCGAGGGCATTCCGCTCGGCATCAAGGACCTGTTTGCCACCGAAGGCGTGCACACCCAGGCCTGCAGCCACGTGCTCGACGGCTTCAAGCCGCGCTACGAATCGACCGTCACGGCCAATCTCTGGGCTGACGGCGCGGTCATGCTGGGCAAGCTCAACATGGACGAGTTCGCCATGGGCTCGTCCAACGAGACGTCCTATTACGGTCCGGTGATCAACCCCTGGCGGCGTTCGCGCGGCGAGGGGGCTGGCCGTTCGCTCGACAATACGCAGTTGGTGCCCGGCGGTTCGTCGGGCGGCTCGGCCGCGGCGGTTGCCGCCTGGCTCTGCGCCGGCGCAACCGCCACCGATACCGGCGGCTCGATCCGCCAGCCAGCCGCCTTCACCGGCACTGTCGGCATCAAGCCGACCTATGGCCGCGTGTCCCGCTGGGGTACGGTTGCCTTCGCTTCGTCGCTCGACCAGGCCGGCCCGATCGCGCGCGACGTGCGTGATGCCGCCATCCTGCTCAAGTCTATGGCCTCGGTCGACGCCAAGGACACGACCTCGGTCGACATGCCGGTACCGGACTACGAAGCTGCCATCGGCAAGTCGCTGAAGGGCATGAAGATCGGCATTCCCCGCGAATATCGCGTCGACGGCATGCCCGACGACATCGAGGCGCTGTGGCAGAAGGGCATTGCCTGGCTCAAGGATGCCGGGGCCGAAATCGTCGACATCTCTTTGCCGCATACCAAATATGCGCTGCCGGCCTACTACATCGTGGCCCCGGCAGAAGCCTCGTCGAACCTCGCCCGCTATGACGGCGTCCGCTACGGCCTGCGCGTGCCGGGCAAGGACATCGTCGAGATGTACGAGAACACCCGCGCCGCCGGCTTCGGCCGCGAGGTCAAGCGCCGCATCATGATCGGCACCTATGTGCTGTCGGCCGGCTATTACGACGCCTACTACCTGCAGGCGCAGAAGGTGCGGACGTTGATCAAGCGCGACTTCGAGCTGGCTTTCGCTGCCGGCGTCGACGTCATCCTGACACCGGCGACGCCGTCGGCCGCCTTCGGCGTCGCCGACCAGGACATGGCTTCCGATCCCGTCAAGATGTACCTCAACGACATCTTCACCGTGACGGTCAACATGGCTGGCCTGCCTGGCATCGCCGTACCTGCCGGCCTCGACGGCCACGGCCTGCCGCTCGGCCTCCAGCTCATCGGGCGCCCCTTCGACGAAGAGACGCTGTTCCAGACCGCCCATGTCATCGAGCAGGCCGCCGGCCGCTTCCAGCCACAGAAGTGGTGGTAGGCGCCGACTGCATCCTGTCTTGGGATCGGAATTGATCCTTGGAACGAGTGATACGCCGATTGTTCAATGAGTTGGAGCGCCTTGTGAATCCTGAGGGACACAAGGCGCTCTAACGCTTTTCAGAGGGCGAAATGTTCTTCTACCTCTCAAAGATCTTCTGGTTCTTCGCCCAGCCGCTCAATTTTGCGATATTCCTGCTTGCGGCCGGACTGGTTGCCAGCCTCTTCGGCTGGCGCCGCCTGTTCCGCGCTACGGCCTTGCTGTCCTTCCTGGTGCTTGCGCTGGCCACATGGACGTCGCTCGGCTCGCTCATGCTCAATCCGCTTGAAGAACGGTTCCCGCGGCCGCCGCAGCCTGCCAGGGTCGACGGCATCGTCGTGCTCGGCGGCGGCTTCGAAGGCGCGATCAATCTCGCCCGCGGTGGTTATGAGCTCAACAGCGGCGGCGACCGCATGGTCGAGACCGCTGTCCTAGCGCGTCGCTATCCGGATGCGAAAGTGGTCATCTCCGGCGGCACCGGGACGCTGGTCCTCGAAGGCGAGGGCGATGCCGATACCGCGCCCCGCCTGCTCGAGGCGCTCGGCGTGTCGCGCGATCGGATGATCCTCGAAGGCCGTTCGCGCAACACCTACGAAAACGCTGTCTTCTCCAAGGAGATGGTGACACCTAAGCCGGGCGAAACCTGGCTGCTGGTCACCTCGGCCTTCCATATGCCGCGCTCGATGGCCCTGTTTGCCAAGGCCGGCTTCCAGGTCGTCGCCTGGCCGGTCGACTACCGCACGTCGGGGCAGGAGGGCGTCGGCCTGTTCACCGATAATCCGGCCGATTCTCTGCAGAACACGACGATGGCGCTGCGCGAATGGATCGGACTGTTTGCCTATTGGCTGTCGGGACGGATCGATGAACCGTTTCCCGGCCCGGGGCTCTGAACCAGCACGGCCTGACGCGCTTCCGAGAAGAACTGCCGCCTGATCAGAACTGCGAGAAGTAGGGCTGTGGTGAGGAAGAAGACACGGGCGTCGACGAACCAGCCGAGATAGCCGATCGAGAAGAAGATGCCACGCAGGCCGGCGTTGAAATGCTTGCCGGCGAGCACGTTCATGCGGGTTGCCCGCATCACGGCTGTGAGGATCGCCTCGTCGGGTTCCTTGCTGGCGGTCAGATGCGGCACCGCGCCGATCAGGATCGAGCAATAGTTGAAGAGACGGTAGGCCCAGCCGAACTTGAAGAACGAATAGGCGAGGATGAAGATCAGGCCGAACACCTTGACCTCGAAGAGCGGGCGGGCGGTGTCGCCGGCCAGCGGCACGTCGCTCAATACGGCGAGCACGCGGTCGGACGCGCCCAGAAGCGCAAAGCAGCCGCCGATGGCGATGAGCGAACTGGAGGCGAAGAAAGCCGTGCCTTGCTGCAATCCGTTCATGATCGAGGTGTCGACGATCCGAACCTCGCGCCGCGCCATGGTTGCCATCCAGGCAGCACGCTGCGCGTTCATGGCGCGGGTCAGCGACAGCCGCTTGACGATATGGCCATTGGCTGCGGCGGTATGGAACAGCCAGCCGGCGACGAAGAAGGCAAGTGCTGCCACGTCGAGATGGCTCATCGATGCGAGCAATGGGAAGGAATCGTCGAACATCCGCTAGCAATAGCACGGCCGGAAGCGCGTTTTCGAGGTGCTGCAGCCGCCGTTTTCCGGCCGCAAATGTTGACGATGCGTGAATGCGCGATTTCGAATAAGTCTATGATTTGTCTAAATTTGTGATGACCGAGACGTGACTGTCCCGATGGCCTTGCCATGGTTTCGCCATTTTTCGCAGTTGCGAAGCGTCGCGCAAAGTCGTATCCAGCTGTCGTACTCGGGACGAGCCGGAATGGCGGACGCACCGCCTGCTCGCCGAACGAAAGGTCTTGCAACACATCATGGACGACAACGTTCAGAAATCCTGCTGGGGTCTGACGGCCAAGGCAGTGATCGGATTTGCTGTTTTTCTGCTTCTTGCGTGGCTCGTCAGCGGCGGTGCCGAAAAGGCGGCGGTGGTCGCCGGAGGCTGAACAAGCACCCTTCAAATTGGATACAGAATTGGATACAAAAAGCGCGGCCTAGTCCGCGCTTTTTTGTTTTGCGGTCTTGCGCAAGTCAGAGGTTTTTTCGAATGTCGCGCGCTGAGCAAACCGCGTCGGATCGCGTCTAGCGGCGAGCGTGAAAAGGGCGGAAAGATCGCATAGTAATGCGACAAGAGCCGCCGTCGCAGGGAGTGAGCTTTGTTTCTTTCGGTATTCGACCTGTTCAAGATCGGCATTGGTCCGTCGAGTTCGCACACGATGGGGCCGATGACGGCGGCTGCCCGTTTCCTCGACGAAGTGCTCGGCGGTGACTGGCCGCGACCGGCCGGCGCCAAGGTCGATCGCGTCGGCGCCAGCCTGCATGGCTCGCTCGCCTATACCGGCGTCGGCCACGGCAGCGACCGCGCCGTCATCCTCGGCCTGACCGGCCTGACGCCCGTCACCGTCGATCCCGACACGTCGGACGCCATCGTCGAGCAGGTTGGCCGTGACAAGCGCGTCTCGCCGCCCGGCCATCCGTCCTATCGTTTCGATCCGACCGTCGACATGGTGCTCGACAAGAAGACGCCGCTGCTCGGCCACGCCAATGGCATGGCCTTCTACGCCTATGATTCCTCCGACCGGCTGCTGCTCAAGCGCATCTATTATTCGATCGGCGGCGGCTTCGTCGTCTCCGAAGAAGAGCTGCAGCGCATGAAGGCGAAGACCGCAGCGCCGGCTGCCGGCAAACGCGTGCCCTATCCCTTCTCCACCGCTGTCGAAATGCTGGCCATGGCCGCACGCAGCGGGCTCTCCATCGCCGAGATGAAGCGGGCCAACGAGGAAGTGCACATGGCGCGCGCCGACCTCGACGAGGGGCTCGACGCCATCTGGGACGCGATGAGCCGCTGCATCGACCGGGGCCTGTCGCAGGACGGCATCATGCCTGGCGGGCTCAAGGTTCGTCGCCGTGCCCGCCAGCTGCATGACAAGCTGCAGGAACAGTGGAGCCAGAACCGTCCCAACCCGCTGCTCGCCAATGACTGGCTGTCGATCTACGCCATGGCGGTCAACGAGGAAAACGCCGCCGGCGGCCGCGTTGTCACGGCACCAACCAACGGTGCGGCAGGCACGCTGCCCGCGGTCCTGCGCTACTGGCTGCATTTCCATGTCGAGGCCGACAAGGACAGCATCCGCGACTTCCTGCTGACGGCAGCGGCTGTTGGCGGCATCATCAAGACCAACGCCTCCATCTCTGGCGCGGAGGTCGGCTGCCAGGGTGAGGTGGGCTCTGCCTCGGCCATGGCCGCGGCAGGCCTGTGCGCGGTGATGGGTGGCACTGCCGAGCAGGTCGAGAACGCGGCCGAGATCGCCCTTGAACATCATCTCGGCATGACCTGCGATCCGGTTGCCGGTCTCGTCCAGGTGCCCTGCATCGAGCGCAATGCGCTGGGCGCGGTGAAGGCGGTGACAGCTGCATCGCTCGCCATCAAGGGCGATGGCAAGCACTTCGTGCCGCTTGACGCCGCCATCGAGACCATGCGCCAGACCGGTATGGACATGAGCGAGAAGTACAAGGAAACCAGCCTCGGCGGCCTCGCGGTCAACGTCGTCGAATGCTGAGCCTGTGCAAAACTCCGGCCGGCGTTGAATGCGCCGGCCCGAGGCACTAGTTTCGGACCATGTCGCTCAATCTCATCAAGCTTTGCGTCGGCTGCGATAGCGTCGAGGACCTCGAGGAATGGATCGCCTTCCGCCTTGATGAGCGGCGTCGCGCCAGCGAGCCCGTGGAGCAATTCCACACGACCCGCATGGTGCCGACGCGCGGCGAAGAGCTGACTGCGGGCGGTTCGCTCTATTGGGTGATCAAGGGCTCCGTGCAATGTCGCCAACGGCTTCTTGAAATCAGGCCGTTCACCGATTCCGAAGGCATCGGCCGTTGCCATCTGGTCCTCGAGCCGACTGTGGTGCGTACCGAGTGGCAGCCGCGCCGCGCGTTCCAGGGCTGGCGCTACCTCAAGCCTGCCGATGCGCCGCTGGATCTGGGCCAGGGCAACGCGGCACTTGCCGAAATGCCGCCGAAGCTGCGTCTGGAGCTGGCGGAGCTCGGCCTGCTTTAGGCCAGCTCGTGGCGTGCAAGGACGGGCTTGCAAGCCGACGCGGCTCGCCACATCTTCTTGTGTGATGAGCGACGCAAACAAGCCCCCGGTTACGTCAGCCACCCGTCCGCCGGCCGAGCGCCGTTCGGACGCATCGGAAGTCGACGCGTTTGTCCGTCAGGCGCGTGCTATGGCCAAAGCCGGCCAGGCCGGAGGCCGACTGATCCTCGCGCTCGACGCGACCATGAGCCGCCAGCCGACATGGGACCTCGCCTGCGAACTGCAGGGTCAGATGTTCGATGCCGTCGGCAACACAGGCAGGCTCAATGTCCAGCTCGTCTATTTCCGTGGCCTCGGTGAATGCCGGGCGTCGAAATTCGTTGCCGAAACAGGTTCCCTCAAGAAGCTGATGACGTCCATCCAGTGCCGCAGCGGCCAGACGCAGGTCGGCAAGGTACTGAGCCATGCGCTGAAGGAAACCGGAGCCGCAAAGGTCGATGCCCTGGTCTATATCGGCGATGCGATGGAAGAGAACATCGACGAGCTGGCCGAGAAGGCCGGGCATCTGGGCTTGCGCGGCGTACCGGCCTTTGTCTTCCAGGAAGGGCATGACGCCGCTGCCGAACGCGCATTCAAGGAGATCGCAAGGCTGTCCAAGGGCGCCTGGTTCCGCTTCGATCGTTCGGCCGCCGCCACGCTGTCTCGCCTGCTATCGGCTGTCGCGGTCTTTGCCGCCGGGGGCATAAAGGCGCTGGAGGCCAGGGGCAGACCTGAGGACAGACTGATGATCGAGCATCTGAGGAGCCGCAAGTCGCCATGAGTCTATTCGCAGGCATAGCGGCGGTGCTGCTGTTTTCGGTGCTGGGGCTGGTTGCCTTCATGCGGGCGGATGCTGCCCAACTTGCCAGCGGGCTGAAGCTTGCCGGCCCCGTCGTGCTCGGCGTGGTTGGCCTAGTGCTGCTTCTGCTTGGGCGCGCGGCCGTCGGTGGCGGCCTGATATCGGCGGCATTCGCCTGGTATGCGGCGACAAGAAGGGTGCGCTCGACAGTCAGCACGCCGGGCAAGCGCTCGACGGTTCGAACCGCTGCCCTCGAAATGGAACTCGACCATGACAGCGGTGTATTGACGGGAATCGTTTTGGCGGGCCGTCAGGAGGGCAAGGCACTTGCCTCGCTCGGGCTGGCCGAACTCAAGGCCCTCTTTCGCGAGCTTTCCGGCGACCCGGAAAGCCTGCAGTTGCTAGAGACCTATCTTGACGGCCGGTTTCCCGTCTGGCGCGAAGACACGAAGCCGGACGGTGACCACCGGCAGCGTGTTGCGCCAGGTTCTGGCGCCATGACTAAGGAGGAGGCCTACAAGGTCCTTGGTCTTGAAGCGGGGGCCGCCGCGGCGGATGTCCGCAAGGCGCATCGTCGACTGATTCAGCGCTTGCATCCCGACCTCGGCGGCTCGTCTTTCCTCGCGGCGCGGATCAACGAAGCCAAGGACGTCCTTCTCTCCGATCATCACTAACTCCTTCGACACACTACAAAACCCAGGAGGTTGGCTCTTCGCCTACTGCGCAATCGCGTAGCAGGAGATCTTTTTCTTCTTGAGCGCGTTGCAGGCGTTCCAGGCAGCATCCTTGGAATCGAAGCCGGCAAAGCGGGCACGGTAGTAGGTCACGCCGCCCTTCTCGAAGGGCACGGTGAAGGGCGAGGCATCTGCCAGGGCAGCGCCGGCCTGCTTCGCGGTCTTTTCGAGGATCGCGCGGGCCTCGCCGTCGCTGGGCGAGGACGCCACCTGCACGGCCCAGCCGGCACGCACGGTCGCGGTCTTGATCGCGTCGACTGCCGGAGCTTCCGTGGGGGCCGCATAGGCCTGCTCGACGTTGTCATTCGAGGCAGGAACGGAATCCTTCGCCTTGCGGATCTGGAAGGGGATTGCGCCGCCGAAACGCTCGGCCGAGGCCATGGCGATCTTGGGCTGGGATGCCGCGCTGATGGTCGGCTTCTTGGCCGGGGCGGGCACGGCTTCTGCCACTTTCTCGGTCACGGCCTCTTCGTCGTTTGAGGCGTCGGCGACTTCTATTACTTCGGCCTGCGGGCGCGTATCCGGGGTGGGGGCGTCATGCTTGGGCAGCTGCATCTTGGCAACGGCAACTGCCGGCGTGGGCGTGTCGGTCTTGGCGATCAGGTCGCCGCCACCGCCGCGGCGCGAAGCCTGGGGCAGGTAGGTGTTGATGAGGCTCGCCATCTTGTTGTCGCGGCTGCCACCCGAAGCGCCGCCCATGACGACGGCAACGAGGCTGCGGTTGCCGTCCTGCACTGACGAAACCAGGTTGAAGCCCGATGCACGGGTGTAGCCGGTCTTGATGCCGTCGACGCCCTTGACCCGGCCCAGCAGGCGGTTGTGGTTGGCAATGCGCTGGCGGCCGAAGGCGAAGGAACGGGTCGAGAAATAGCTGTAATACTGCGGATAATGCTCACGCAGCGCGATGCCGAGCATGGCCATGTCGCGCGCGGTTGTGAACTGTCCGGTGTTGGGCAGGCCGTTGGCGTTGCGGAACACCGTGCCTTTCATGCCGAGGCTGCGGGCCTTGGCCGTCATCATGCGGGTGAAGTTTTCCTCGGAGCCGCCGATCAGCTCGCCGAGTGCAGTGGCTGCATCGTTGGCCGAACGCGTGACGAGCGAAAGGATCGCCGCCTCGACGGTGATTGAACCGCCTGCCTTGACGCCGATCTTGGTCGGCGGCTCGTTGGCGGCGTTCTGGGAGAAGACGACCCGTGTGTCCTTGTTGATCCTGCCTTTGGCCATGGCCTCGAAGGTCATGTACAGCGTCATCATCTTGGTCAGCGACGCCGGATAGCGACGCGAGTCGGCGTTCTGCTGGTGCAGCACCTTGCCGGTGTTGGCGTCGATGACAATCGCTGCGTAACGGGCGTCCGTCGCAGCAGCCGTCGGCGCAACCGTTGCCAAGCCAATCGCCGCGGCGAGAGTGAAGGCAACCATGGATTTGAATGAGATAGCCGCCCTGAGGACTTTGCCCGGCAGTATTTGACGCACTGTTACACCCTTGATTTATCGTTGGCTTGGGGCGGCAAAGGTTCCGGCCCCGTATCCAGCCACACTAGGGCGACAGCGTTACCAATCCGTTTATGGTAACCGGCTTGTTCACACTTTCGGTCGGGCTTTATTCGAGTTTTAGTTAATGCCGCAGGGCACCCTCGGTTGGGCGCCAAAAGGGCGAGCCAGCGACTGTGGAAATGTGTTCCGCTGGGTCAGTTGACAATTTGTGCGCTGCACAATATCTAGGCTGCATCGCACAATCGCATAGCGTACCCGCCCAACCCGAAAAGGATGCAGCGATGACCCAGACCTATGAAGATTTCAGCAAGCACGGCAAGGAATTCGTCGACAACGGCCTGAAGAGCTTTGCCTCGCTCTCGAAGGGCGCCCAGGCCATCGCCACTGAAGCGACCGACTACACCAAGAAGAGCTTCGAGGCCGGTGCGGCCACCTTCGAAAAGCTCCTCGGCGTCAAGTCGTTCGAGAAGGCCGTCGAGATCCAGGCCGACTATGCCAAGCAGGCATATGAAGGCTTCGTCGCCGAGGCGACCAAGCTCGGCGATCTCTATGCCGAACTCGCCAAGGAAGCTTACAAGCCGTTTGAGTCGCTCGTCGCCAAGGCGAAGTGATCGCCTGACAGCAGATTCGGAATAGGCGGATCCGCTGGATCCGTCAAAATGAAACCCGGTTGCGCCCGCGCAGCCGGGTTTTTTTGTTTCGAAATCGGCTGAGAGCTTCACGTTTCAGGCAAATCGATGCGGCTTGGCCGACGGCCATATTGTCAGCACGTTAGAAGGGCTTAAAATCTCGGCGATGACACCTACATGACGAGGTGTGTCGGAATTGACGAAGGGCAGGACCAGATTGACGATCGGCTTGGACAGCGCGCGCATGCAGAACGGTGACGAGGGAGGCAACGGCACTGGCCGGGGCACAGCGGTCATCACCCGCACGAAGACCAAGACCAAACGGCCAAGTCTCTATCGCGTGCTCATCCTCAACGACGACTACACCCCGATGGAATTCGTCGTGCATGTGCTCGAACGCTTCTTCCAGAAGGACAGGGAGGCCGCCACCCGCATCATGCTGCACGTCCACAATCACGGCGTCGGCGAGTGCGGGGTCTACACATTCGAAGTGGCCGAGACCAAAGTGTCCCAGGTCATGGATTTCGCAAGACAGAACCAGCATCCGCTGCAATGCGTGATGGAGAAGAAGTGAGGTATTGAATGCCGGCTTTCTCCCAAGGCCTCGAAAAGGCGCTGCACCAGGCGCTGACGCTCGCCAATGAGCGCCACCACGAATATGCAACGCTCGAACACCTGCTGCTCGCGCTGATCGACGACAACGAAGCGGCCGCCGTCATGCGCGCCTGCAATGTCGATCTCGACGAACTCAAGCAGACCGTACTCACCTATATCGACACCGAGCTCGACAATCTCGTCACCGGTTACGACGAGGATTCCAAGCCAACTGCCGGATTCCAGCGCGTCATCCAGCGCGCCGTCATCCACGTGCAGTCGTCTGGGCGCGAGGAAGTGTCGGGCGCCAACGTGCTCGTCGCCATCTTCGCCGAGCGCGAAAGCCATGCGGCCTACTTCCTGCAGGAACAGCAGATGACCCGTTACGACGCGGTCAACTACATCTCGCACGGCATCGCCAAGCGTCCTGGCGCCACAGAGGGGCGCACGCCGCGCGGCACCGACGAGGAACAGCACGGCACGAACAACGAAACGGGCGAAGAGACCGGCAAGGGCAAGAAGCAGCAGGACGCGCTGACGGCCTATTGCGTCAACCTCAACGCCAAGGCGCGCGCCGGCAAGATCGATCCGCTGATCGGCCGCGAGTCGGAAATCAACCGCACCATCCAGGTGCTGTGCCGCAGGTCCAAGAACAATCCGCTCTATGTCGGCGATCCGGGGGTGGGCAAGACGGCGATCGCCGAGGGTCTCGCCAAGCGCATCGTCGAAGGCGACGTTCCCGAGGTGCTCGAGGATGCCACCATCTTCGCGCTCGACATGGGCACGCTGCTGGCTGGCACGCGTTACCGTGGTGATTTCGAAGAGCGCCTGAAGCAGGTCGTCAAGGAACTCGAAGAGTATCCGGGCGCGGTGCTGTTCATCGACGAGATCCACACCGTCATCGGTGCGGGTGCGACGTCGGGCGGCGCGATGGATGCTTCCAACCTGCTCAAGCCGGCGCTGTCGTCGGGTGCCATCCGCTGCATCGGTTCGACCACCTACAAGGAGTTCCGCCAGTTCTTCGAGAAGGACCGGGCGCTCGTCCGGCGCTTCCAGAAGATCGACGTCAACGAGCCGACGGTCGACGACGCCATCGAGATCATGAAGGGCCTCAAGCCCTATTATGAGGACTTCCACAAGGTGAAGTTCACCAACGAGGCGATTAAGGCCGCGGTGGAGCTCTCGGCGCGTTACATCAACGACCGCAAGCTGCCCGACAAGGCGATCGATGTGATCGACGAGACCGGTGCGTCGCAGATGCTCCTGCCGGAAGGCAAGCGCAAGAAGACCATCGGCATCAAGGAGATCGAGGCGACGATCGCGACCATGGCGCGCATCCCGCCAAAGACGGTCTCGGCCGACGACGAGAAGGTGCTTGCAGGCCTCGAGGTCGAATTGCAGCGCGTCGTCTACGGCCAGGATACGGCGATCACCGCCCTTACTTCGGCGATCAAGCTGGCCCGTGCCGGCCTGCGCGAACCTGAGAAGCCGATCGGCTCCTACCTGTTCTCGGGCCCGACCGGCGTCGGCAAGACCGAGGTGGCAAAGCAGCTTGCTCTGTCGCTTGGCGTGGAGCTGATCCGCTTCGACATGTCGGAATACATGGAGCGCCATACGGTCAGCCGCCTGATCGGCGCGCCTCCCGGCTATGTCGGCTTCGACCAGGGCGGTCTCCTGACCGACGGTGTCGACCAGCATCCGCACTGCGTGCTGCTGCTCGACGAAGTCGAAAAGGCCCATCCCGACCTGTTCAACATCCTGTTGCAGGTCATGGATCACGGCAAGCTGACCGACCACAACGGCAAGCAGATCGACTTCCGCAATGTCATCCTGATCATGACCACCAATGCGGGTGCGTCGGATGCGCAGCGCGCGGCGATCGGGTTCGGGTCGACGAAGCGCGAAGGCGACGATGTCGAGGCGATCAACCGGCTGTTCACGCCGGAGTTCCGCAACCGCCTCGATGCCATCATCCCGTTCGGCTCGCTGCCGGTGCCGGTGGTGCATCAGGTCGTGCAGAAGTTCGTCATGCAACTGGAAGCGCAGCTTTCCGAGCGTGGCGTTACCTTCGACCTGTCGCCCGATGCCATCGCCTGGCTGGCCGAGAAGGGCTACGACGAGCGCATGGGCGCGCGTCCGCTCGGCCGCGTCATCCAGGAGCACATCAAGAAGCCGCTGGCTGACGAAGTGCTGTTCGGGAAGCTCAGGAAGGGTGGCACGGTGCGCGTCACCGTCGAGAAGAAGGAAACCGGCGAGTCCGGCCTGAAGCTCGAGACGCTTGCCGACGAAGTGCCGGTGAAGCCGAAGAAGGAAGATCCGGCCGATCGTCCGAAGCTCAAGAAGGCGCCAGCCAAGAAGCCGGTCGCCAAGAAGGTGGTGGCGGCAAAGCCGAAGTCGGAGCCGAAAGGCAAGGACGGTGGCAAGCGCAGCCTGGTGCCGCAACTGCCGCGCAAGAGCTGACTGACGTCGGTCCAGACAAACAAAGGCCCCGGTTCGCCGGGGCTTTTTTTGTTCACGATGGTGGCTGAATGGGTAGGCGATGGAAAGTCGGAGTGTCTATGCCACCACGGCGCTTTCTACTCTGTTCCGGCCCAGCCGCTTGGCCTGGTACAGCCAGCCGTCGGCATCGCCGATCATCTCTTCGGCGCTGATCGATCCGCCTCTTTCCGTGGTGATGCCGATGCTGACCGTTGCGCGTGTGCAGGGCGAGGTGAGGTCGGTGGTTTCGACGGCGGTGCGCAGGCGCTCCGCCAGCACGGCTGCGTCGCCGGCATTCAGGTCCTGGCAGATGGCCACGAATTCCTCGCCGCCATAGCGGAACAGCCGGTCGCCGCTCCTCAACGCCCCGGCCAGCGCACGTGCCACATCCTTCAGCACCTTGTCGCCGGTGACGTGGCCGTATTGGTCGTTGATGCTCTTGAAGTGGTCGATGTCGATCATCAGCAGGCTGACCGGTTTGCGGTCCGTCAGCGCCCGGTCGATGAGCGACTGTGCCACCGCCTCGAACTGGCCGCGATCGCTGATGCCGGTCAGCTTGTCGACGCCGGTACGCTGCAGCAGCTCCTCATAACGGTGGCGGAAAGTAAGGCGGTCGAAGACCTTGAGCAAGGGCTCGGTGCCGGCCGGAAGCGGCTTGGTCTCGACATAGCGCAGGTAGGCGACCAGTAAGGCGCTGTAGAGGGCGGCGGCGCCCATCTTGGCGATCCAGCCGCCATAGAGCGCGCTGATCGGCACGCCGGAAACCAGGTGCAGACCGATGAAGAACATCACCTGGTCGAAGCTGAGCACGATCGCTGCGCTGAGGAAAATGCGCTTGAACAACGTGTTGGCGATGCGCTGCCCGAGCTTTTCGTAGATCAGGATCAGGGCGATGCTGTCGAGGAACAGCAGCGCCGTTCCCCAGATCATCAGGATTCCCATATCGTCGAGGAAGGTGAGATCGGGCCGATAGCCCGGCAACTCGGCGACGCTGCCATAAAGGCGCAGGATCAGCGCCAGCACCACCATCAGGCAGTTGCCGACCAGCAGGCCGTAGATCGGCTGGCGCACGGTCTCCGCGTCCTCCTTGATATAGAGCAGGAGGAACATCATCAGCTTGCCGGAGAACATCACGGTCGAGCCGGGCGAGATGAGGCCGAAGGGCAGGGGCAGGAAGAAGACCGCGGCGAGATATGTCTCGAGGAAGTGCATCACGCCCAGCACGCAGACGAAGATGCCGATGCCGAATTTATGGCGCGAATGGAAGACGGCAGCCATGGTGACGAAGTAGATCAGTGCCTGCACTGCGAGCAGAAACGTGCCGGTCATGATGTCTTCGCTCCCCTATGGGACCTGTCTAGCGAATGAGACTAGGCAAGTGGTTAACGGGCTCTCAAAGGAATCCAATTCTTCCCCAAATTTGATGAGCAATTTGCGCGGCTTGGGCACGGCGCTGCGATCGTTGCGCCAAAGCGGCCGCGCCGCTGACTTGAACGGTCCGGCGTGATATGCGCGGACCTATGCCCGCCGAAGAGATCTTGCCCGCATCGACATCAGCTTCGCGCCGCCGCTGGTACCTGCGCGGCGCGCGCATGGCTTTCTCGGTGCCGGGACTTATCCTTGCCAGTGCCTTCATCGGATTTGCCGGGCTCGCCAAAGAAGCGGGGCTGACGCTGGCCCAGACCGTCTTCATGGTCGGCATGGTCTGGGCATTGCCGGCCAAGGTCGTGCTGATCGGCGCGATCCTGTCGGGCGCTTCGCTGCCGGCTGCGGCCTTTGCCGTTGCGCTGTCCTCGATCAGGCTGGCGCCGATGGTCGTGGCGCTGGTGCCGGAAATGCGCGGTCCGAAGACGCCGCGCTGGGTGCTCTATTTTCTGTCGCATTTCGTGGCCGTCACTTCATGGGTGCTGGCTATGGAAAGGCTGCGCGGCGTGCCGCGAGACATGCGCACCAGCTACTACGCCGGCCTTGGCTCGACGCTGGTGCTTGCAAACATGGTTGTCGTGGCGGTGGTCTATGTGCTCGCCGACAGCATGCCACCGGCCGTTTCAGCCGCGCTCTTCATGCTGACGCCGATGTATTTCCTGACGTCGCTGTGGGGCTCGGCGCGCGAGCGGGCAGGGCATGTGGCCATGGTGCTCGGTATCGTGCTCGGGCCCCTCCTGCATGTGGTGGTCCCCGGCTTCGACCTGCTTGGCGCCGGACTGGTCGGCGGGGGCATTGCCTTCGCTTTCCACAAGCTGTCGCGTCGGAGGGCTTCGGCATGACCTTCCATGCGATCGACGCCTGGTGGTGGCCGTTCCTGTTCATCCTCGTCGCCGGCTGGCTTGCGACCGATGCCTGGCGCTTCCTCGGCGTCTATCTCGGCGACCGCATCGGCGAAGATTCCGATCTGCTGGTGCTGGTCAGGGCACTCGCCACGGCCCTGGTTGCCGCCGTCATCGGCAATCTGATCGTCTTCCCGAGCGGCGAGCTGGCGGACACATCGTTCGCGCTGCGCCTCGCCTCAGCGGCCGTGGGCTTCCTTGCCTATCTGTGGCTCGGCCGGAAGGTGCTGGTGGGGATCGTTGTGGCTGAAATGGTGCTGTTGGCAGGAATGGCTTTCAATTTCTAATCGTTCGCAGTGCCGCCGCCTCTTTACGTGGACTTAACGCGGGGAGGGCAATGGTCATGTCGTCTGGAAGGGCGACCCATGGCATTTCATCCGATCGAACGGCTTATCTTGATGATCGTCGGCGCCTTCATCGTCGTCGACGGGTTCCTCGCATTGTGGAAAGGCATTGGCGTTTCGGCCAATTTCTTCCTTTTCTCGGCGGGTTCCGGACTCTTGTTTGTCGCTCTTGGCCAAATCTATCGCCGTTGGCGTGACAGCGAGCGCATTGCGCTGACCACCCATGTCATCGGCCTTTTCATCCTGTTCTCAATGGTCGGTTCTCTGTTCAATGTGCTGCTTTTGCCGCGGCCAACGGCACCGATTGATGCCATGCTCGTTCGAATTGACGCGTGGCTCGGCTATTCTTGGCCAGCCCTGTGCGCATGGATTGCTGGCTATCCCTTCCTGAATTCTGTGTTGCGCATTGTCTATCAGCTGACTTTGGTTCAGCTGTTCGTTGCCTTTGTGGTGCTTGGAATGTTGCTCGATCGCAGGCGCCTGCATGCCGGCGCGCTGGCCATGGTGCTTGCGGCAATCGCCGGGATATTGTGCTGGGCCATGTTTCCATCGGGCGGTGCTTCCGCCTATTGGACGTTGGCACCGGAGATCGACCGTGTCGTTCGGCCGATCGTCAGCTCCGAGTACGGGGCAATGCTCTACCGCCTCTATGAGGAGGGTGTTCCTCATATTGATTCCTTGCAGGTAACCGGGCTTATCGGCTTCCCATCGTTTCACACGGTCATGGGTCTGGTGTCCCTGGTCGCCGTATGGCCTTACCGCGTTTTTCGCCTAGCCCTGCTGGTCGTGAATGCCCTGCTGGCGCCAGCCATCCTTATCCATGGTGGGCACAATCTGGTCGACGTCATTGCCGGCGTGTTCATATCCATCGTTGCCTGGCGGGCCGGCCTGGCGGTGTTCGATGCGTATGAACGTGCGTCCTCGCAGCAAGCGGGAGTATTCACGCATCAGCAGGGGCAGGCGGCACGCGCCTGACGGACGGAACATCGGCGCGCCCGACCTTGCCCGACGCCGTGGATATTTGGATTTCGTCGGCCAGCGAAGTCCGGCCTAGCCGCGAGCCAAAACCGCCCTCAGCCTATCCGCATTGACCGCCAGCACCTCGGGCTTCTCCATCTGGCCGGTATGCGGCTTGAGCGCCACGCCTTCGAAACGTGGCAGCACATGGACGTGCAGGTGATAGACGGTCTGGCCGGCGGCCGGTTCGTTGAACTGCATGATGGTCACGCCGTCAGCCTCGAAGGCCGTCTTGGCGGCGTTTGCGACTTTCTGGACGACGGCCATCAGGTGACCGAGCGTCGCCGGGTCGGCATCGAGCAGGTTGCGCGAAGGCGCCTTGGGTACGACCAGCGTATGGCCGGTGCCTTGCGGCATCACATCCATGAAGGCCACGACCGCGTGGTCCTCATAAACCCGCTGTGAGGGGATCTCGTCGCGCAAGATCTTGGCGAAGATGTTGTTTGGATCGTAAGCGCCGCTCGACATGGCCTATCCCGTTTGATGCGATTTCGTGGTGGATGTTTCGGCGCTGGCGGGCGGAACGTCAAGCCAAGGCAGGCCGAGAGGAACGACGTTGAACTACATCTATCTGATCGTGGCAGTGGCTTTCGAGGTCGTCGCGACTTCCGCCCTCAAGGAAACCAATGGCTTCACCAGGCTTGTTCCCTCGGTGATCGCGCTTGCGGGCTACGCCTGCGCCTTCTATTTCCTGTCGTTGGTGCTGCGTACAGTGCCCGTCGGCATCGTCTATGCATTGTGGTGCGGCGCGGGCATCGTCTTCATCACTGGCATCGCATGGATCTGGTTCCGCCAGACACTCGATCTGCCGGCGCTGATCGGCATCGGCCTGATCATGGCCGGCGTCATGGTCATCAACCTGTTTTCGAAGTCGATTGCGCACTGACCGGCGTCAGCCGCGGCGGAACGGGCCATGGTCCTCGAGATACTCGCCGATCTCGGCAACTTCCCGCCGTTCCCGCTTGAGATAGTCGGCGATCGCCCGGCGCAGGCCGGGGTGGACGATGTAATGAGCCGATTGCGTCGTCACCGGGCGATAGCCGCGCGCCAGCTTGTGCTGCCCCTGCGCGCCGGCCTCGACGACCTTCAGCTTGCGCTCGATGGCGAAATCGATGGCCTGATGGTAGCAGACCTCGAAATGCAGGAAGGGATGGTCCTCGATGCATCCCCAGTTTCGGCCGTAAAGCCTGTCGGAGCCAATGAAGTTGATGGCACCAGCTATGTAGCGGCCGCTCCGTTTTGCCATCACCAGCAGGATGTCGTCGGCCATGCGCTCGCTGATCAGCGAGAAAAACGTGCGGTTGAGATAGGGGCGACCCCATTTGCGGCCGCCGGTGTCCATATAGAAGGTGAAGAAGTCGTCCCAGACGCTTTCAGTCAGGTCTCGGCCGGTCAGCCATTCGATCGAGATGCCGGCCTCCAGCGCCTGGCGCCGTTCCTTCTTCAGGTCCTTCCGCTTGCGCGATGCCAGCGTCGCCAGGAAATCTTCGTAGGATGAATAGTCCTCGTTGAAGAAGTGGAACTGCTGGTCGGTACGGCGCAGGAAGCCGGTTGCTTCCAGCGTGTCGATCTCGCCCGGCTCGGCAAATGTCACATGCGCCGAGGAGACGCCGACGCCTTCGGCCACGCTGCGCAGCGCGGTCGCAAGCGCTGCCTTGGTTCTGGGGGCGTCAGTTCCGGGGACAGCGAGCAGGCGAGGGCCGGTGGCCGGGGTGAACGGCACCGAGGCCTGGAGCTTGGGGTAGTAGCGGCCGCCGGCGCGTTCGAAGGCATCGGCCCAGCCATGGTCGAAGACATATTCGCCTTGGCTGTGGGATTTGGCGTAGCAGGGGAGCGCGCCGAGAAAATTGCCGTCAGCCGTTTCCAGCCGCAGATGATGTCCCTGCCAGCCGGTCTTTGTGACGGCGCATCCAGACGCTTCAGCGATTGTCAGAAAATCGTACGAAACGAATGGGTTGTAAGGCGTGTCTGAGCTGGTTTTCGAGGTGCCGGCGAGCCTGTTCCATTCGTCGCGGCTGAATTCGCTGATGCTGGAAACGACGCGGACGGCGTAACCGCCATCCGCCTGCTTCGCCCCGGCGTCGCTCGCATTGCTCATGCCCAGTTACTTACGTTCGAAAGCTGCCTTTACAAGACCTCAAGCCACCGGTGTCGCATCGGGGTCGAAGCCCTCGAAGGTCATCTGGTCGGCATGGGCGAAAGTTGCCTTGACCGCGTCCTGATCGCGCACCGTCCAGGTGATGACGGGCATAGACAGCCTGTCGCGAACGAAGCTGATGAAGCGGTTGGGCAGGTGCGTCACGCTGTAGGAGACAAACGAGATGCCGTGCGCCAGCATCGAGAAATGCGCTTCCAGCTCATGATCCTGGTCGCCCCAGGCGGTGAGGCCTGCCGGGATGCCGGGCGCAAGCCTGGCAAAGTCACGGATCAGCCAGTGGTCGAAGGACATGATCGCGACCTTGCCCTTGTAGTTGCGCAACGCTGCGCCCACGCGCTCGACGAGCTCGCCGTCATGCCCAGGGATGCCCTTGAGTTCGATGACCAAGGGCACGCGTCCGTCAACCAGCTTCAACAGTTCGGCAAGTGTCGGTGCGTGGTCGGCGGTGCCGCCGATCCGGAGCGCGCCCATCTCGGCCGCTGTCCGCTGCCAGATATAGCCTTCGGTGCCGGTCAGGCGCTTCAACGTGTCGTCGTGGAAGACAACGACATCGCCGTCCGCACTCAGGTGCACGTCACACTCGATGGCGAAGCCGCGGCTCGCCGCCCGTTCGAATGCGGAAAGCGTGTTCTCCCAGCACTCCTTGTTGAGGTCGTGCAGCCCGCGATGGGCGATGGGTCGGGCGGTCAGCCAGGAAAGGTCGGTCATGTCGCCGCTCACTCGGTCTCGATGATCGCTTCGATCTCGACCGCGGCATTCAGCGGCAGCGAGGCGACGCCGACGGCAGAACGGGCGTGCTTGCCGCGCTCGCCGAGTGCCGCGACCAGGAAGTCGGACGCTCCGTTGGCGACCAGGTGCTGCTCGGTGAAGTCGGGCGTAGAGGCAACGAAGACGGTGATCTTGACGATGCGACGGATTTTTTCGAGGTCGCCGAGCGCTGCCTTGGCCTGTGCCAGGATGTTGATTGCACACTGCTTGGCGCCATCCTTGGCGGCTGCCGTGTCGACGGCGCGGCCAACGAGACCGGAGGCGATGAGCTTGCCATCCTTGAGCGGCAGCTGGCCCGCGGTAAAGACGTAGTTGCCGGTATTCATGAACGGCACGTAGTTGGCCGCGGGTGCGGCGGCGGCCGGCAGCGTCACGCCGAGATCACTCAGCCGCTTTTCGATTGTTTCGCTCATCGTCTTTCCTTATCTCTGAGTCTCGGGTCGTAGGTGAGGTCGCGCCGAAAGTGCTATTTTTGCCTCGCTTCCGCCACGACTTTTTTTATGGTGGACCATCATTCCCAGCGGCCTGTCAGGGCCGCGCCGATCGGAGCATCGTGTATGCGCGCAACGCGCCTTGCTGTACTTGCCACCCTTTCCGCTTCGGCACTTGGCCTTGTGCCCGCTTATGCTGCGCCTGTGCTTGCTCCTCACCGCGCAGTCTACGATCTGGTGCTCGACCAGGCGTCGGATCGCTCGGGGATAACAGGCCTCACCGGCCGCATGGTGTACGAGTTCAACGGTTCGGCCTGCGAGGGCTATACGGTGAAGTTCCGTTTCGTCACGCAGATCGCGACGCAGGAAAACACGCGCCTGACCGACCAGCAGACGACGACGTTCGAGGACGCCGAGGGCAAGACCTTCTCCTTTGTCACCAAGTCCTTCGTCGACCAGAGCCTCGACCGCGAGGTCAAGGGCACTGCGACGCGCGATACGAACGGGGTGAAGGTCGACATCGAAAAGCCGACGCCCGGCACCGTCGATCTCGCCAGGACGCAGTTCCCGACCCAGCATCTGGTCGAGCTCATCGACAAGGCAGAGAGGGGCGAGACCTTCTATGAAACCAGCCTGTTCGACGGTTCCGAGGATGCCGACAAGGTAATGACCACGACCGTCATCGTCGGCAAGAAGGCCGAGGCGCCGAGCGGCGACCCCGAGCTTCCAGCACTGGCAGGATTGGCCAAGGACAAGTACTGGCCGGTCGACATTGCCTATTTCGACGAGAGCAAAGGCAGCGGCGAGGAAGTGCCGGAGTACCGGATCAGCTTCAAGCTGCACGAGAACGGCCTGACGCGTGATCTGGTCATGGACTACGGCGACTTCTCCATGACCGGCAAGCTGGTCAATCTCTCGCTGTTCCCGGTGCCGCAGGGCAGTTGCAAGAAGTAGGCGGCGCGTGGCTGTTTATGTCGACGCGGCGATCTGGAAGTGGGTGGGCCATCGCTGGTGCCACCTGCTGGCCGACGATATCCATGAGCTGCACCGTTTTGCTGCCCAGCTTGGGCTGAAGCGCTCCTCCTACCAGGGGCCACCCAAGACCTCCGCCCCCCACTATGACATTACCGGCTTCGAGCGGGATCGGGCCGTGAGGCTCGGCGCCGTCGAATGCAGCCGCGAGGAGATCGTGGCGGTGTTCCGCCGCGTGCGCGTGCGCAACTTCAAGCGTCGCGAGCCCAGGCCGATGGAAAGTGCCGTGCAGGAAGAGCCGGGCATTTCCCGCTGGGCAGCCGGCAGCTGAACTGCCCCGGTCGCGGGAATCGCCCCCCGGATTTGATCGCGGCGGTTGGCGGTGCCGATGCGACAGGATGCCCATGTCGCGGTGTGGCGGTGCAGAACGCCTTGTTTTCCGCCAATATCGACCTGGTCCCGGGGTTGCACTCACCAGGCAATACGTCTATATGCCGCCCCATTCCACACACGGACTTTGGTTTCTGCCCGGGAGAAATCCGGCTGAGACCGCCCGGTGGCGTTTCGAGCATTTCAGCGAAAAGCGTCATGGTCCGTGGAGGCTAACCGGAAAAGGACATAAAGATGGCATTGCCTGATTTCAGCATGCGCCAGCTTCTCGAAGCTGGCTCGCACTTCGGCCACCAGACCCACCGCTGGAACCCGAAGATGGCGCCCTACATCTACGGCGCCCGCAACAACGTTCACATCATCGACCTGTCGCAGACTGTTCCGCTTCTGCACCAGGCCCTGAAGCAGGTTTCCGACGTCGTGTCGCGCGGCGGCCGCGTGCTGTTCGTCGGCACCAAGCGCCAGGCTTCCGACATCGTTGCTGACGCTGCCCAGCGTTCGGCTCAGTACTACGTCAACTCGCGTTGGCTCGGCGGCATGCTGACCAACTGGAAGACGATCTCGAATTCGATCCAGCGCCTGCGCAAGCTCGACGAGCTGCTCGCTGGCGAAGCCCATGGCTTCACCAAGAAGGAGCGCCTGAACCTCGAGCGTGAGCGCGAGAAGCTGGATAAGGCCCTCGGCGGTATCAAGGACATGGGCTCGACCCCTGACCTGATGTTTGTCATCGACACCAATAAGGAAGCGATCGCCATCCAGGAAGCCAAGCGTCTTGGCATTCCGGTCGTTGCAATCATCGATTCGAACTGCGATCCGGACAAGATCGACTTCCCGATCCCCGGCAACGACGACGCTGCCCGCGCGATCCAGCTGTATTGCGATCTGATCGCCAAGGCCTGCATCGACGGCATCGCTCGCCAGCAGGGCGCCCTGGGTGTCGACATCGGCGCCTCGGCCGAGGCTCCGATCGAGCCGGCCCTGGACAACACCGCTTCGGGCGAAGCCCAGGCTTGATATCACGAAGGCCGGGAAACCGGCCTTCCTTTCTGGATCGGGCGCATACCTCGCGCCGGCGTCAGGCGCATCATCGAACCCTCGGTGGTGCGCCAGCGCATTTCAAAGCAAAGAGGCCACAATGAGCATTTCGGCAGCACAGGTTAAGGAACTCCGCGAACTCTCGGGCGCGGGCATGATGGATTGCAAGGCCGCTCTGGCCGAGACCGGCGGCGACATGGAAGCTGCCGTCGACTGGCTGCGCAAGAAGGGCATCTCCAAGGCCGACAAGAAGGCTGGCCGCACGGCCGCCGAAGGCCTGATCGGCGTTGATGCCGGCGTGCGCGAAGCCGTCGTTGTCGAGGTCAACTCCGAGACCGACTTCGTTGCCCGCAACGCGGCTTTCCAGGAGATCGTCAACAACGTCGCCAAGGTTGCGCTTGCCTACGGCTCCACCGAGGCTGTTGCTGCGGCCAAGTATCCGGGTTCGGACAAGTCGGTCACCGACACGATCAAGGACGCTGTCGGCACCATTGGCGAGAACATGAGCTTCCGCCGTTCGGCCAAGCTTTCGGTTTCGGAAGGCGTCGTTGCCACCTACGTCCATAACGCCGTTGCCGACAATGTCGGCAAGCTCGGCGTGCTGGTTGCTGTCGAGACCGCCGGCAACCACGATGCCGCTCGCGCCTTCGCGCGTCAGGTCGCCATGCACGTTGCCGCGACCAACCCGCTGGCCCTGACCCCTGACGAGGTCGACGCTACGCATGTTGAGCGCGAAAAGGCGATCTTCGCCGACCAGGCCCGCCAGTCGGGCAAGCCGGAAAACATCATCGAGAAGATGGTGGAAGGCCGCATGCGCAAGTTCTACGAGGAAGTCGTGCTGCTCAAGCAGGCCTTCGTGCTCAACCCCGACCTGACGGTCGAGGCAGCCCTCAAGGACGCTGAGAAGCAGATCGGTGCGCCTGCCAAGATCACCGGCTACATCCGTTTCGCGCTCGGCGAGGGCATCGAAAAGGAAGAGAGCGATTTCGCTGCTGAAGTTGCTGCTGCCGTAAAAGGCTAAAAAGTAGCGCTGCATCAAGCGCTTCCTGAGGATAGCCGAAGGGCGCCGCGTGACATCGCGGCGCCCTTCGTGTATCGGAACCCAAATTCAACAGCCGCGAGGAACCCATGACCGACAAGCCGCTCTACCGGCGCGTACTGCTTAAGGCGTCGGGTGAAGCCCTGATGGGCGAGCAGCATTTCGGCATCGACGTTTCTGTTGTCGACCGCATTGCCAGCGACATCGCCGAGGCGAGGGCGCTTGGGGTGGAGGTCGGCGTGGTCATCGGCGGCGGCAACATCTTTCGCGGCGTGGCCGTTGCCTCCAAGGGCGGCGATCGCGTCACCGGCGATCACATGGGCATGCTCGCCACCATCATCAATTCGCTGGCGTTGCGCACGTCGCTGCACAAGCTCGGCGTCGATTCCGTGGTGCTTTCGGCCATCGCCATGCCGGAGCTTTGCGAGAGCTTCTCACAGCGCCAGGCCACGGCCTACATGGACGCAGGTAAGGTCGTGATCTTTGCCGGCGGCACCGGCAATCCCTTCTTCACCACCGATTCGGCGGCAGCACTGCGCGCGGCCGAGATCGGCGCCGACGCCCTGTTCAAGGGGACGCAGGTGGACGGCGTCTACTCTGCCGATCCCAAGAAGGACCCAACCGCGACGCGCTTCGAGCGCATCACGCATCAGGAAGTCATCGCCAAGGGCCTGTCCATCATGGATACGGCAGCGATTGCACTTGCGCGCGAAAACAACATTCCGATAATCGTCTATTCGATCCACGAAAAAGGCGGCTTCGGCGAAATATTGAAAGGTGGCGGCCGCTGCACGATTGTTGCGGACGCCTGACCATTGGAACGATGGCCCCGGACCCGGGACCAAGGAGACTGCTATGAGCACGGATTACAACGATCTTCAGCGCCGCATGGAAGGTGCCATCAACGCTTTCAAGCATGACCTCGCATCGCTGCGCACGGGGCGTGCCTCGAGCAACCTTCTCGATCCGATCCATGTCATGGCCTATGGCTCGCCGATGCCGCTCAACCAGGTGGCGACCGTGTCGGTGCCTGAGCCGCGCATGATTTCAGTGTCGGTCTGGGACAAGTCGATGGTGGGTGCAGTCGATCGCGCCATCCGCGAGTCGAACCTCGGCTTCAATCCGATCGTCGACGGCACCAACCTGCGCATTCCGCTGCCGGAACTCAACGAGCAGCGCCGCAAGGAATTGGTCAAGATCGCCCATACCTATGCCGAGAATGCCAAGGTAGCGACCCGCCACGTGCGCCGCGACGGCATGGATGCGCTCAAGAAGGCAGAGAAGGATGGCGACATCAGCCAGGACGACCAGCGCGTCCAGTCCGACAAGGTCCAGAAGCTGACCGACGACACGATCAGCCAGATCGACAGCCTGCTGGCAGGCAAAGAAGCCGAGATCATGCAAGTCTAAGGCAGGCAACTCGCCTGTCCGAAAGCGAACGGATGACTACGCCCGCGCATGTCGCGATCATCATGGACGGCAATGGCCGCTGGGCAAAGGCCCGGGGGTTGCCACGCGTTGCGGGGCACAAGGCCGGCGTGGAAGCGCTGCGCCGCACCGTTCGCGCTGCGGCCGACCTTGGCATTTCCTGGCTGACGGTCTACGCGTTTTCTTCGGAAAACTGGTCGCGGCCGAAGTCTGAGGTCACAGACCTCATGGGCTTGCTCAAGATCTTCATCCGACGCGATCTGGCCGAACTCCATAATAGCGGCGTGCGCGTGCGCGTCATCGGCGACAGGGCGACCTTGCAGCCCGATATCAGATCCCTGCTGGAAGAGGCGGAGACGCTGACGGCAGGCAACGATTCGCTGACCCTGGTGATTGCGTTCAACTATGGCGGACGCGACGAGATCGCACGGGCGGCGCGAAAGCTTGCCGAAGCGGTCAAACGTGGCGACCTCGCAAGCGAGGACATCACGCCGGAACTTTTTGCCGAAGAGCTCGACACCTCGGGCATCCCCGATCCGGATCTGTTGATCCGCACCAGCGGCGAAGTCAGGCTTTCCAACTTCCTGCCCTGGCAGTCTGCCTACAGCGAACTGGTCTTCCAGCCCTGCTATTGGCCCGATTTCACCAGGGAGCACCTGGCTGACGCATTGCGCGAATATACCGGCCGCGAGCGCCGCTTTGGCGGGCTAGCGCCGCGCGACGTTGCGCTGTGACGGCGGAACGCATGAGCAATCTCCAGATCCGTACGATATCGGCGATTGTCCTTGCCGTTGCCGTCCTGCTGCTCACCTGGTTGGGCGGCGTGCCGTTCCGGTTGTTTTCGGCGGCGATCGTGCTCGGGATATTCTACGAATGGTCGCGCATGGCGCGTCCGAAGACGGAGGCCAGTTGGACGGCAGGGGCTCTCGGCTTCCTGCCTGAAGGATTGGTGCTGATCTTCGTCGGTGCGCTTGTCATCGGCATCCCTGCCTTTGCCTTGCTCGCCCTGGCAGCACTTTTCGCCGGAGTGCTCTGGAGTGCCGGACGGCTGCGCGGCATTGGCGGTTGGGATGCGGCGGGCTTCGGCTACGCGGCGCTGTCCGGCCTGTCGCTCGCCCTGCTGCGTGGCGACGGTGCTTCCGGGCTGGTTGCTATCCTTTTTCTCTTCGCCGTGGTCTGGTCGACCGACATCTTCGCCTATTTCGTCGGCCGCAAGGTCGGCGGGCCCAAGCTCGCGCCGGCGATTTCGCCCGGCAAGACGCGCAGCGGTGCCGTCGGTGGCGCCGTCGGCGGTGTTGTCGCAGGCCTGCTGCTCGCAGGGGCGATGGGCGTTGGCAATCTGCCTTTGCTCGGAATTGTGGCGCTGTTGCTGTCGGTCGTCTCGCAGGCTGGCGACCTTTTCGAATCATGGGTCAAGCGGCGGCACGGCTACAAGGATTCCGGTTTCATCATTCCCGGTCACGGGGGCGTGATGGACCGGGTCGACGGGCTTGTCGCGGCGGCATTTGCCCTATACGTCATCGGCTGGCTGTCAGGTTCCGCCGATCATCCGGCGCATGGCCTGTTTCCTGCCTGATCGGCAGTCGGCCATTGTTGACGTCGGGACGTGCGGAACGCACGGCGCCAAGTGGTTGAGGGCTAGACTTGAACGAGTATCTTCCTGCCTTCCTGAGCACCAACGGACTTCTTTTCGGCACCATCGTGCCGTTTCTGTTCGTGCTGACCATCGTCGTCTTCGTGCATGAGATGGGACACTACCTCGTCGGCCGCTGGTGCGGCATCGGGGTGAGGGCGTTCTCCATAGGCTTCGGCCCCGAGCTTTTCGGCTTCAACGACAGGCGTGGCACGCGGTGGAAGCTCTGCGCCATTCCGCTCGGCGGCTATGTCAAATTCGTCGGCGACATGAACGTCACCAGCTCGCCTGAAGGGGCGGAGGTCGACAATCTGAGCGAGGCGGAGCGCAAGATCGCGTTCCATACGCAGCCTGTATGGAAACGTGCCGCGACCGTCTTCGCCGGCCCGCTGTTCAACTTCCTGCTGACGATCGCAGTCTTTACCGTGCTGTTCACGGCCTATGGTCGCTACGTCATGGAGCCGACCGTTGCCGAAGTGCGCGTCGGCAGTCCGGCAGCCGTCGCCGGCATCATGCCGGGCGACCGATTCGTCAGCGTCGACGGTACGCCTGTCGAAACCTTCTCCGATGTGCAGCGTCTCGTTTCGGGACGGGGCGGCGATCCGATCAAGTTCGTCATGCGTCGCGACGGCAAGGAAGTCGACGTCACGGCTGCTCCCGAACTGATGGAGCAGAAGGACGCGCTTGGCAATTCGGTCAAGGTGGCGGTTATCGGCGTCGTCAACAACGAGGAGATGGGGCAGCCGCGGCTCATCTCTTACAGTGTGGGTGGCGCCTTTGTTCAGGCGACTTCGGAGACCTGGCACGTCATCGAGCGCACTGGGCAGTTTCTCAAGCGATTCGTGGTCGGCCGCGAAGACAAATGCCAGTTGGGTGGACCGGTGAAGATTGCCGACATGGCAGGCAAGGCAGCCAAGCTGGGCTTTGAATGGCTGATACAACTGGTGGCTTTGCTTTCGGTCGGCATCGGTTTTCTCAACCTTCTGCCGATTCCGCCCCTCGACGGCGGACACTTGGCGTTCTATGCAGTTGAGGCTGTCATCAGGCGCCCTGTTTCCGAAAGGGCGATGGAGGCTGTATATCGAGTGGGGATGATTCTCGTGCTGGCTTTTATGGGGTTCGTTTTCTGGAACGACCTGTTTGGCTGCTGAAATCATGAAGAAATTTTAGGCCGACAAGGGGCTTGTTGAGGGTGCGTTTACCATCCGGGGCAGTTTGCGTGACGCGAAAGTCACGCTCGCTGGGGAAGTAAGCGCAAATTAACCAGAAGCCTTGCGTGTAGGGAAAATCCGGTTATTACGGTACGGGAAAATTACCGCGACGTCCGGTTTTCTCGCCGTGGGGACTTCGAGAAAAGGTTGTAAAGGCCGACTATGAAGGCAGCATTCAAGTTTGCGAGCGCCGCGTCCGCGGTGGCTCTGTCCGCAGCACTGGCCGTTCCCGGAGCAGTCGCTGTCCAGTTTGTTGCCGTGTCTGCCGCCGAGGCGGCGGTGGTCAACCGAGTCGAAGTGCGCGGCAACCAGCGCGTCGATGCCGACACGGTCCGCAACTACATCAACATCAAGCCCGGCAAGTCGTTCACGAACAACGACATTGACGATGCGGTGAAGGCGCTGTTCGGCAGCGGCTTGTTCTCCGATGTGCGTATCAATCAGGTCGGTTCGACCTTGGTGGTTCAGGTCTCCGAATACCAGGTCGTCAACAATGTGCTGTTCCAGGGCAACAAGAAGCTGAAGGACGCCCAGCTCGGCAGCGCCGTTCAGCTGAAGCCGCGCGGTGCCTTCTCGCAAGCGACGCTCGAGTCCGATGCACAGGCGATCAAGGAAGCCTACAAGCGCGTCGGCCGTGATGACGTGACCGTCGGCACGAAGGTCATGGATCTCGGCGAGAACCGCGTGAACGTGGTGTTCGAGATCAATGAAGGTGGCCGCACCAAGATCGCGGCTATCAACTTCGTCGGCAATACTGCCTATAGCGATCGTCGTCTGTCCGACATCATCTCGACCAAGCGCTCGTCGATCCTGTCGTTCATGCTGCGCGACGATATCTACGACGAGGGTCGCCTGCGCGCCGACGAGGAAGCGCTGCGCCGCTTCTATTTCAATCACGGTTACGCCGACTTCCAGGTCGTTTCCGCTTTCGGCGAACTCGACGAAGCGACGAACCAGTACACCATCACCATCACGGTCGATGAAGGTCAGCGCTACACCTTTGGTGACGTGTCGGTCGAAAGCACGATTCCGGAAGTCGATGGCGCGACGCTGCAGTCGTTGGTCGAGACACGCAAGGGCGACGTCTACAACGCCAAGAACGTTGAAGATTCGATCATTGCGATCACCGAGAATGTCGCCGGCAAGGGTTATGCCTTCGCCAAGGTGACGCCGCGTGGCGATCGCAATTTCGAGAGCCGCACCATCAACGTGGTCTACACGGTCGACCAGGGTGCCAAGGCCTATGTCGAGCGCATTGAGATCCGCGGCAACGAGCGTACGCGTGACTTCGTTATCCGTCGCGAATTCGACGTGTCCGAAGGCGATGCGTTCAACCAGGTTCTCATCCAGCGTGCCAAGAAGCGTCTTGAGGCGCTGAACTTCTTCGAGCGCGTCGAAATCTCGACGGCGCCCGGTTCGCAGCCTGATCAGGTGGTGCTGGTCGTCGATCTCATCGAGAAGTCGACCGGTGAGTTCTCGATCGGTGCCGGCTATTCGACCGGTGGCGACAATGCCGGACCGTCTGTGGAAGGCTCGATCACCGAGCGCAACTTCCTTGGTCGCGGTCAGTTCATCAAGTTCTCCGCCGGTGGCGGCAAGAACTCGCGCGACTACGGCTTCTCGTTCACCGAGCCTTATTTCTTGGGACGCCGTATCGCCGCGGGCTTCGATATCTATCGTCAGACCCGCAAATACGATCACTACGATAGCGATATCACCGGCGGTACGATCCGTTTCGGTCTGCCGATCACGGACAATATCTCGACGCAGCTCGCGTATAATATTTCCCAGGAGAAGTACGACCTCAGCTGCGTTCCAACTCCCCCGGGCGGAGATTGCAACGTATCGCAGGCCATCATCAATGGTGTGGCGCAGAGCCCCTGGATCAAGTCGTCGGTCAGCGGTACGCTGGTTTACAACACCATCGACGACATGAAGAATCCGCGCAACGGCATCTACGCCAACTTCACGACGGAAGTTGCTGGCTTGGGTGGCGACGCAAAGTTTGCAAAGTTCACTGGTCGCGCCAGCTACTATCAGACTCTCTCGGAAGAGCTTGATATTGTTGGTCTCGTCTCCGCAGGTGGTGGTCACATCATCGGCTTCGGCGACGATGGGCTTCGCGTGTTCGATCAGTTCAAGAGCAGCGATCGCATGATCCGCGGCTTCGAATATAACGGCATCGGACCACGCGATACGGTTACCGGCGAGCACCTCGGCGGCACGACGTATTTCAATGCGTCGGCTGAAGCCCAGTTCCCGATCCCGGTCGTTCCCGAAAGCTTCGGCCTGCGCGGTGCGGTGTTCGCGGACGCTGCAACACTTTACGGCAGCAAGGTGAAGGACGTGAGCTTCGGTACGTCCACCGATCTGCAGCTGCGCGCTTCCGTCGGCGTTGGCCTGCTCTGGGCGTCGCCCTTCGGTCCGCTGCGTGTCGACTATGCGATGCCGATCAAGAAGCAGGACGGCGACAATACGCAGGAATTCAATTTCGGCATTTCGACCCGCTTCTAATCGCGCGGAACAATGTGTCCGGGCCCTTCGGGGCCCGGATGCTTTTTACCGGCCCAGCTGGAACAGCATCACATGACGGATCCGGTGTTCTTTGTGCCGTCGCGCCTCTATCAGGTGGGCGAGGTGGCCGAACTGACTGGCGCCACTCTCGTCAATCCCGACCATTCCAAGATGGAAATTGCGACAATCGCCTCCGCGCATGACGGCGGCGAAGGAGCACTTGTCTTTGTCGACGGCAAACGCAACGCCGCTTCGCTTGCGACCTTGCAGGCGGTGGCTGTGCTCTGCACGCCCGATGTCGTGGGCCTGGTTCCCGAGGGCATTGCCGTTCTTGTCACGCCGCGACCGCAGCAGGCATTCGCCCGCATCGGACGGCTGCTCTATCCGGAGGCCGAGCGCCCCGTGGGCGTTACCGGCGAGACCGGTGTTTCGGCCCATGGCCATGTCGATGCCAGCGCCCATGTCGAAACAGGTGCGATCGTCGAGGCTGGCGCGGTGATCGGCCCGCTCGCCTCCATCGGCAGCGGTACGGTTATCGCAGCGAATGCGGTGGTCGGGCGTTCGGTGCAGATCGGCCGCGACTGCTACATCGGCCCACACAGTTCTGTGCAATACGCATTGCTTGGCAATGGCGTGATCATCCATGCCGGTGCGCGGATTGGTCAGGATGGCTTCGGTTTTGCCGGCGGGCCGAAGGGCCCGGAGCGCGTGCCGCAGATCGGCCGCGTCGTCATCCAGGACAATGTCGAGATTGGCGCGAATTCCACGGTGGATCGCGGCGCGATGGCCGACACGATCATCGGCGAGAACACCAAGATCGACAATCTGGTCCAGATCGCGCACAACGTGCGGATCGGTCGCAATTGTGTCATAGCCGGACTTACGGGTATCTCGGGGTCGGTGACGGTCGGCGACGGGGTCATGATGGGCGGCGGCGTCGGCCTCGCCGATCATCTCACCATCGGTGCCGGAGCAAAGCTTGCAGCGCGCAGCGGTTTCATGCACGACGTGCCGGCGGGCGAGGTCTGGGGCGGCTATCCCGGAAAACCGATGAAGGACATGATGCGCGAGTTTGTGGCGCTCAAAAAGCTGGCCAAAGGCAAGGCGAAAGAGGGTGGACGAGATGAGTGAGCAGGCAACGACAACGCTTGAAGCGGTCGACATTCTTGGCCTGTTCAGGCTGCTGCCGCACCGCTATCCGTTCCTGCTGATCGATCGCATCGTCGATATCGATGGCGATGATTCCGCCGTCGGCATCAAGAACGTCACCTTCAACGAGCCGCATTTCCAGGGTCATTTTCCCGGCCAGCCGGTGATGCCTGGCGTTCTCATCATCGAGGCCATGGCACAGACCGCCGGTGCGATCTGCCTGCGCCTGGTGATCGACGAAAGCCCTTCGCTGGTCTATCTGATGACCGTCGACGGTGCCAAGTTCCGCAAGCCGGTGGTACCCGGCGACCAGATGCGCATCCATGTCAAGAAGATCAAGAAGCGCGGCAACATCCTGAAATTCGCCTGCGAGGCGCGTGTTGACGGCGCGACCGTCGCCGAGGCCGAAGTGGCGGCCATGATGGTGCCCAAGGAATAACAAGAACGCTTATGCAGACCGAAACTTTCATCCATCCTCTGGCCGTAGTCGAAGCCGGGGCCCAGTTGGGCGTGGGCGTCCGCGTCGGCCCGTTTTGCCACGTCAGCGCCGACGCCGTGGTTGGCGACCGGGTCGAACTGGTCAGCCATGTCTCGATCATGAACGCGACGACCCTGGGCGAAGGCACCAAGGTGTTTCCGCAAGCGACGCTGGGTGCGCCGCCGCAGAACAACAAGCACAAGGGCGGCCGCACGACACTGATCATCGGAAAGAACTGCACGATCCGCGAAGGCGTGACCATGCACACCGGCACCGATACCAGCCGTGGCGAGACCATCGTCGGCGACAACGGCAATTACCTTGCCTATGCCCACGTCGCGCATGACTGCATCGTCGGCAACAACATCACCTTCGCCAATGGTGCGACGCTGGGCGGCCATGTCGAGGTCGGCAACAACGTCACCATCGGCGGCCTGACTGCAGTGCATCAGTTCGTCCGCATCGGCGATAACGCCTTCATCGGCGGTTGCTCGGCGGTTGTCGGTGACGTCATTCCATTCGCCATTGCAGTCGGCAATCGCGCCAGCCTGCGCGGCCTCAACATCGTCGGCCTGCGCCGTTCGGGCCTGCCGCGCGAGGAGATCCACCTGCTGAGGCGAGCCTACAAGACGATCTTCGACCGCTCGCACACGATTGCCGAGAATGTCGAGACTGCGCGCTCCGAATTTGGCTCCTCGCCCATCGCGATGAAGATCGTCGATTTCATCTCCAGCCGCGGCAAGCGACATTATGCCATGCCGCCCCTAAAGGGTGTTGTCGATGACGACGCCGATGACGAAGGTTAAAGGGCGTACGCAATTCGATCTCGGCGCTGCCGATCGGGTCGGCATCATCGCCGGTAGCGGCCGGCTTCCGGTCAATGTTGCCGACAGCCTCGCCGCTGCCGGCCACAGGCCCTACATCATCCGCATTGACGGCGAGACCGATCCAGGCACGAGCTTGGCGGAGCACGATGGCGAAACGCTCGCTGTGGAGCAGTTCGCCGACCTCTTTGCGCTGTTGAAGCGCCAGAAAATCACCCATCTCATCCTCGCTGGTGGCGTTAGCCGCCGTCCGGCATGGAAAGCGATACGTCCCAGCATCTCGCTTCTTCGGATCTTGCCGCAGGCGCTTGCAGCGCTGACGCGCGGAGATGATGGCCTCCTGCGTATCCTGGTCAGCCTGATCGAACGCAGCGGCGTCAAGGTTGTCGGCGCGCACCAGATCGTGCCAAACCTTCTGGCGGTTGAAGGTCCGATGGGCACGCATGTACCGCAGCAAGGTGACTGGGCCGATCTTGAGGCCGGCCTGGAGGCCGCGCGTGCCATCGGTTCTCTCGATATCGGCCAGGCTGCCATTGCCATCGGCGGTCGTGCCATCGCCCTTGAAGGCATCGAAGGCACCGACCTGCTGCTCAAGCGCGTGCGTGAACTACGCGACAACGGCCGTATAGCCGGGCGCAAGCGCGGCGTTCTGGTCAAATGCGCCAAGCCGAACCAAGAGCTGCGCACCGACCTGCCGACCATCGGCCCTGCAACCGTCGATGCGGCACATGCGGCTGGCCTGGCCGGAATCGGCGTGGAGGCCAACCGCTCGCTGGTGCTGGATTACGGTGAACTGGTCGCAAGGGCCGACAGGCTCGGCCTGTTCGTCGTCGGGCTTGCGGACCAGGGGGCGCACAAATGACCTTGCCGGCGCTCAAGATAGCCATCGTTGCCGGCGAGGAGTCGGGTGACCTTCTTGGCGCCGATCTTGTAGCTGCTCTGCGCCGCCTGAGCGGGCGTGAGGTGCGTCTTGTCGGCATTGGCGGGCGTCATCTGCAGGAGCAGGGACTTACGCCACTCTTCGATGGCGGCGAGATCGCGCTCATGGGGCTCAGCGCCATCATCCGCGACCTGCCGCGACTGATGCGGCGCATCGGCGAGACGGCGCGGTTCATCGCTGCCGAAAAGCCTGACTGTGTGGTGACCATCGACAGTCCGGATTTTTCGCTGCGCGTGGCGAAAAAGGTCCGCGCGCTCGATCCCACGATTCCGATCGTCCATTACATCTGCCCCAGCGTCTGGGCCTGGCGTCCCGGCCGCGCCAAGGCGATGAAACCTGATATCGACGAGGTTCTGTGCATCCTGCCCTTCGAACCGGCCGAGCTTGCCCGGCTGGGCGGGCCGAAGGGCACCTATGTCGGTCATCGCCTTGCCAGCGACCCCGGCGTGGCGCTGGCCGCTGCGATGCAGCTGACCGAACGGGATCTTTCGCCTGAACGTGAAAAGACCTTGCTGCTGTTGCCGGGCTCGCGCCGCGGCGAGGTTCGCGGGCTGCTCGGCGCCTTCGGCGAAACCGTCACCGCCCTTCGTGCGCGCGGGCACCGCCTGCGTCTGGTACTGCCGACAGTGCCGCATGTTGCCGGTCTCGTCGAGGAAGGTGTTTCCAGCTGGGCGCACAAGCCGGAGATCGTGCTCGATCCCCGGCGCAAGTGGCAGGCCTTCGGCGAAGCGGATGCCGCACTTATCGCTTCCGGTACGGTTGCGCTCGAACTCGCGCTCGCCGGCGTGCCGATGATGTCCAGCTACAAGCTTGACCCTTTCATGCGTCTTGCCCAGCGGCTGATCACTGTGTGGAGCGCGTCGCTTCCCAATCTGATCGCCGACCGCCCCGTGATCATCGAGGTCTACAATCAGTATGTGCGGCCCGAGTGGATGGCGCGCCATGTCGAGGGACTTTTCTCCGACAGCGGCCTGCGTCGCTGGCAGAAGGACGGCTTTGCTGAAATAGCGCGCCGTATGGCAACCGAACGCCCTTCGGGCGAACTGGCAGCAGAAGCGGTTCTCGGCCACATCCGCACCTGAGTGCTGCGCGCGTCGGCACGGGCATAGAACGCTCCGACACTTTCAACCTTCGCATCGTGCGTTCGCAGCTGTCGCGATTTCGCGGCCTCTGCGCAAAAAAAACGCCCGCCAAAGGGCGGGCGTTTCACGTTCAGGTCGTCCGGATCAGCGCTTGGCGATCGGCACGTAATCGCGCTCGGGAGCGCCGGTGTAGAGCTGGCGCGGCCGGCCGATCTTCTGGCGCGGATCCTCGATCATTTCCTTCCACTGCGCGATCCAGCCGACGGTGCGGGCGAGCGCGAACAGCACGGTAAACATGGTGGTGGGGAAGCCCAGCGCCTTCAGCGTGATGCCCGAATAGAAATCGATGTTCGGGTAGAGCTTCTTCTCGATAAAGTATTCGTCGGTCAGCGCGATGCGCTCGAGCTCCATCGCCACATCAAGCGTCGGATCGTCCTTGATGCCGAGTTCGCCGAGCACTTCATGCGTGGTCTTCTGCATGATCTTGGCGCGCGGATCGTAGTGCTTGTAGACGCGGTGGCCGAAGCCCATCAGGCGGAACGGATCGTTCTTGTCCTTGGCGCGGGCGATGAATTCGGGGATGCGATCGACGGTGCCGATCTCGGCCAGCATGTTGAGGGCGGCTTCGTTGGCGCCGCCATGTGCCGGGCCCCACAGGCAGGCGATGCCGGCGGCGATGCAGGCGAACGGATTGGCGCCCGACGAACCGGCGAGACGCACGGTCGAGGTCGAGGCGTTCTGCTCATGGTCGGCGTGCAGGATGAAGATGCGGTCCATGGCGCGGGCCAGAACCGGGTTCACCTTGTACTCCTCGCACGGCACGGCAAAGCACATGTGCAGGAAGTTGGCAGCGAAGTTCAGCTCGTTCTTCGGGTAAACGAAGGGCTGGCCGATATGGTATTTGTAGGCCATGGCGGCGATCGTCGGCATCTTGGCGATCAGGCGGATCGAGGCGACCATGCGCTGATGCGGGTCGGAGATGTCGGTCGAGTCGTGGTAGAAGGCAGAGAGCGCGCCGACGACGCCGCACATGACGGCCATAGGGTGCGCGTCGCGGCGGAAGCCGGTGAAGAAGCGCGACATCTGCTCGTGCACCATGGTGTGGCGCGTGACGCGATAGTCGAAGTCGTCCTTCTGGGCCTTGGTCGGCAGCTCGCCGTAAAGCAGCAGGTAGCAGACCTCGAGGAAGTCGCCGTGCTCGGCGAGCTGGTCGATGGGGTAGCCGCGGTGCAGAAGCACGCCGGCGTCGCCGTCGATGAAGGTGATCTGCGACTCGCAGCTCGCCGTCGACGTGAAGCCCGGGTCATAGGTGAAGGCGCCTGTCGTGCCGTAGAGGGATGCGATGTCGATCACATCCGGCCCGACCGTTCCGCCTCGGACCTTGAACTCGTGAGTCTGGCCGCGGAATTCAAGTTTGGCGGTCGAATCTGTCATCGCATTCTCCTTAGTGCTCAGCCGCCGCAAGACGGCGAAATTTCAACAAGCAAACCCTTTGCCCGGAACGCTTGAACTTGCCTTCCAGCTTCCCCGCTGCTGTCAAATTGGCTTGTTGCCGCAATGTTGCACCGCAATAGCCTCATTTCAATGCAAAACTAGGAAAGCACTGCTGACCTAATCGATTTGATCGGAAATGCGGCTCAGACTTTCGTCGCGCCCCAGAACCTCCAGAACATCGAACACCCCAGGAGAGGTGCTCTTACCCGTCAGGGCGGCACGCAACGGCTGTGCCACGGCGCCCAGCTTCACATTTTCGCGTGTTGCGAACTCGCGGACGGCAGCTTCGGCGGAAGCTGCACTCCAGCCTGAGTCGACGGAGCTGAGTGCCCCATGCACACCTTTGAGGATGGCCTTTGCCGCGTCGTTGAGCAGGGTCGCTGCCTTCTCGTCGAGCGGCAGCGGACGCTGAGCAAACAGGAAGGCTGCGCCATCGGCGAGCTCGATGAGTGTCTTTGCGCGCTCCTTCAGGCCGGGCATCGCCGCGAGCAGCTGCGCTTTCGTCTTGTCGTTGAGTCCGTCGGCCACGGTCGCGCCGTTGGGCAGATAGGGCAGAGTGGCCACGAAGATGTCGAGCAGCTTGGCGTCGTCCATCTGGCGCATATGGACGCCGTTCAGCGCTTCCAGCTTGGCGAAGTCGAAGCGGGCAGCACCCTTGTTGACGTCCTCGATCTCGAACCAGGCGATCATGTTTTCAATGCTCATCACCTCGTCGTCGCCGTGGCTCCAGCCGAGACGGGCGAGATAGTTGAGCAGCGCCTCGGGCAGGTAGCCCATGCCGCGATAGGCATCGACACCGAGCGCGCCGTGACGCTTGGACAGCTTGGCGCCGTCGGCGCCATGGATCAGCGGAATGTGCGACATCACAGGCACGTCCCAGCCCATGGCGTCATAGATGACGGTCTGGCGCGCGGCATTGGTAAGGTGATCGTCCCCGCGGATGATGTGGGTCACGCCCATGTCATGGTCGTCGACGACGACCGCATGCATGTAGGTCGGCACGCCGTCCGAACGCAGAATGATGAAATCGTCGAGATCCTTGTTGGGGAAGCGAACGTCACCCTGCACGCGGTCGCGCACCAGCGTCTCGCCTTCCTGCGGCGCCTTGATGCGGATGACCGGTTTCACGCCTTCAGGCGCCTCGGAAGCATCGCGGTCGCGCCAGCGTCCGTCATAGCGCGGCGGGCGGCCTTCGGCGCGGGCCTTTTCACGCATCTCGTCGAGCTCGGTCGGCGTGGTGTAGCAATAATAGGCCTTGCCCATGCGAACGAGTTCCTCGGCCACTTCGCGGTGGCGCGGGGCGCGCTCGAACTGCGAGATGGGCGCACCTTCCCAGGTGAGTCCCAGCCAGGTCAGGCCCTCGAGGATCGCGGCGGTTGCAGCATCGGTCGAGCGTTCGCGGTCGGTATCCTCGATGCGCAGCAGCATCTTGCCGCCGGTGTGGTGGGCATAGAGCCAGTTGAACAGGGCGGTACGCGCACCACCGATATGCAGATAGCCGGTGGGCGAGGGGGCGAAGCGGGTGACGACGGACATAGCAGATTCCAAGGAAGCATGGCGTCGCCCGGCCGGAGGACCGGCGGCGCATGGTGTTTCGGTGGCGTTGATGTAGCATAGAAGGTCAGGGGCGCAAGAGGCAGGCCCGATGGGCGACCGGGTGCGGGAGGGGCAGGCCGGAGAAAGTCCGGCGGTGGAGGTCAGCGAGCGCGACTTGCTGAACCGTCCGGCTGCGCTTCCGACTTTGATCCCAGCGCCCGAACGACTGCCCGACGCGCCCGGCAATGCCGCGGAAGCCACGGCCCCAACCCTCTTCGGGGACGTCTCGGATCGTCTGTGGCTGGCTGGATCGGATCTGGCCAGGAGGCTGCGAACCGCTCGGGTTCAGCTTGCCGTCGAGGCCGAGCTCGAACGCGGTGCGGCATTCATGCTGGTCCCGGTCTTCCTCGCCCTGGGCGCGTTGATCTATTTCAACCTGCGCAATGAGCCCGAGCTGCTGCCTCTCGTGGCGGCGTTCGGGCTCATGCTTGCGCTTTGCGTGCTGGCCCGGTCGCGCAGGATCGTCCATCTCGGACTAGCGGCCTGGGCCTGCATGGCGCTCGGCCTGGTCGCCGCCAAGGTTGAAACCATGAGGATGGCTACAAAGATGCTCGGCGCCGAGGTTTCGACCACCCTGAGCGGGAGGGTGGTGGACATCGACCATCTCGACAAGGGGCGTCTGCGCCTTACCATCGATGTGGCTACGACCGCGAGACCCAGGCTGCGTTTTGCCCCCGATAGGGTAAGGCTCGTCGCCCGCCAAGCGCCTGAAGGTCTGGTCGCCGGCTCGACGGTGCAGGGCTACGCCAGGCTCATGCCGCCATCGGGGCCGGTGCGCCCCGGCAGCTACGACTTTTCCTTCGAGAGCTATTTCGACGGCATCGGCGCAAGCGGGTTCTTCATGAAGGGGCCAGATCTGGCGGCCTCGACGACAGAGCAGACGCCAACTCAAAGTATGTTGGCCTGGGTGGCGAATGCCCGTGACCGAGTTGCTGAGCGCATCCGCCAGCGTATTGGCGGTGCCGAAGGCGAGATCGCGGCAGCACTTGTGGTCGGCGTGCGTGGCGGCATCCCCGAAGATGTCAATGAGGCTCTCCGCCGAACAGGGCTCTATCACATCATCTCGATCTCCGGCCTGCATATGGCGATGGTTGCCGGCACGGTGATGTTCCTTATGCGTCTTGGCTTTGCCGCCTTCCCGGATTTCGCATCGCGGCATCCCGTCAAGAAATACGCCGCCGTCGTCGCCCTGGTCGGCATTGCCGCCTATCTGTTCATCTCGGGCGGAGAGGTGGCGGCCCAGCGCAGCTTCGTCATGCTGGCCGTGATGTTGACTGCGGTGCTGTTTGATCGTGCTGCGCTGACGATGCGCAATCTCGCCATTTCCGCCATCATCGTCATTCTGGTGTCGCCGCATGAGGTGGTCGGTCCGAGCTTCCAGATGTCGTTTGCCGCCACCGCAGCACTCGTCGGGGCCTATGGCTGGTGGTCCGAGCGCCGTGAGGAGCAGGCACAGCCTGTTGGCGAGATGACATTGTGGTCGCGTGCCTGGCACTGGGGGCGCAACGCCACAGTCGGCCTTGTCGCTACCTCCATCATCGCCGGTGTCGCCACGGCAGTGTTCGGCGCCTGGCATTTCCAGCGTGTGTCGCCGCTCAGCCTCGTCGCCAATCTGGCGGTCATGCCTGTCGTATCGGTGCTGGTGATGCCGTTCGCGGTGTTCGCCAGCCTAGCCATGCCCTTCGGACTGGATGGGCCGTTCCTCGATGTCATGGGCGCCGGTTTGCGCGTCATGATCGCCATGGCCGAATGGATTTCCGACCGCTCGCCGCTGGACGCCGTCGGGCTGGTATCGACCTGGTCGGTCGTGCTGGTGACAATAGCCCTTGTCGTCGCTGCGACGGCGACGACCTGGCTGCGCCTTGCCGCAGTGCCATTCGTCGTGGCCGGCGTGCTCGTCATCGGCGTCGCGCCGTCGCCGGATGTGCTCGTGGCCGAAGATGGACGCCTCGTCGGCGTCGCCACCGACGATGGCAAGCTCGCGGTCAACAGGCCAAGGCCAAACCAGTTCACGTCAGACAACTGGATGCGGGCGTTGGCGGTGGAAGAGCTTAGCAAGCCGTCGCAGGATGCAGAGAAGACCAGAGGGACCGCAGCTCCGGCTGCCGATGGCCCACGCTTTGGGGCCGCGCCGCAGAGCCTTCCTGCGAATGGTCGGGCCAAAGGCCTTGCGCCAGCTGAGGACGCCGTCAAAACCGTCGCCGGCGCAAGTGCCTTCCACTGCTCCGCGGGTTTGTGCACGCTTCGACATCAATCCGGCGCGACGGTTGTCCACGCGTCCAATGCTGCTGCGGCGTGGCAAGTCTGCCGAACGGCTGCACTCGTCGTCATCGACGATGCGACTGCTGGAGATGTCTGTGGCGGGCAGGTCGCAACCGTAGTGACCAAGCGCGATCTGGCGCGTCTGGGCAGCGCCGCGGTCTATCTGACGCCAGTCGTGGCGGGCGGCGCGTCGGTGCTATCGGTCGAATATGCCATCACCGAGCCCTACCGGCCATGGCATGCGCACCGCCAATTTTCCCGCGAGGCGAGGGGACTTGCACCCAATCGCCAAGAGGCGGTGAGAAAACAGCCAGACAACGCGACGACCGAATAGCCCACCGCAGGCAAGCGTGCCATATGCGGCAAGCTCGAAACTGCGGTCTATACGGCCTCGAAGCATCTCAAGACTACCATCGCCATTTCCGCTCTCCTCGGATTGCGGCCACGCTCAATGTCTTTGCTCTTACACAACTTGAGACGGAAAACGCTTCGTCTTCTGGGAGTTGCCCTAGTAGCGGCGGATCAGCCCGACGAGCTTGCCCTGCACCTTGACCCTGTCTGGCCCGAAGATGCGGGTCTCATAGGCGGGATTGGCTGCCTCCAGAGCGATCGAGGCGCCCTTGCGGCGGAAACGTTTCAGCGTCGCCTCCTCGTCGTCGACGAGGGCCACGACGATCTCGCCGGGGCTCGCGGTACTGGCATTCCGGATGATGACAGTGTCGCCGTCGAAAATGCCGGCCTCGATCATCGAGTCGCCTTTGACCTCAAGCGCATAGTGCTCGCCGCCCATGATCATGTCTGGCGGCACCGAAATGGTGTGTGTCCGGTGCTGGATCGCGTCGATCGGCACACCCGCAGCGATCCGTCCCATGACTGGAATGGCAATGGCGGACACGGCATCGTCGTCGTTGCTTGCAGCGGCCGGGCGCGACGGCTCGGGCTTGCGGCCAAGCGACCCTTCGATGACGCTTGGCGAGAACTTCCTGGCAGCGTTGAGACCGGGCGCAATCGAGTCGGGCAGGCGCAGCACTTCGAGCGCTCGTGCCCTGTTGGGCAGGCGGCGGATGAAGCCGCGTTCCTCGAGTGCGGTGATCAGGCGATGGATGCCGGACTTGGAGGCGAGGTCGAGCGCTTCCTTCATTTCATCGAAGGATGGAGGGATGCCCGCCTCCTTCAACCGCTCATGGATGAACAGCAGAAGCTCATGTTGTTTGCGCGTCAGCATCGCCGCCCCCAAGGAATCGCGAGAAAAACAAACCCGGAACAAACACTATCTGTTCCAGTTGTGTTCCGCAACTGTTTAAATTTCGTGAAGGTTATCGGCGGGATTGTTCAGCGCAGCATCAGCACGCGGCAGGCACTGCCGGATTCGGCCGGTTCCGCAAAGGGGCCGCGGATAACAGCGCAATTGGCGTCGGCCAGCGTCCGGAGCATGGACGAATCCTGCACCGTAAACGGCGTGACGACGAGCCCATCAAGGGTCTGGCGTGCGACAGCGCGGACAAAATCCTGACGCAGATCGTTGGCCGGCATCGGCGTATCGAGCACACCGTCCCTGATGTCGGCGACGTGAGAGCGTCCGCCCAATTTTGCCAGCAGCGGCTTCAGGAAGATGTGCGAGCAGATGAGGCTCGCGACCGGATTGCCGGGCAGGCCGACGCAGCGCGTCGCGCCGAGGCGACCAAACATCAGCGGTTTGCCGGGGCGCATGGCGATCTTCCAGAACGAAAGATCCATGCCGAGGCCGGTTAACACGCGATGCACTAGGTCGTGGTCGCCGACGGACGCACCGCCCAGTGTGACGATGACATCGGCCTTGGCGTCGAGTGCTTTCTGGACCAACCCCGAGATGGCGTCCGTGCTGTCGGCGGCTATGCCGAGGTCGAGCACACGAGCGCCGATCGAGCGGGCAATTGCAGCGACGCCATAGGCGTTGGACGAGATGATCTGGTCGGGGCCGGGCGTGCTACCCGGCAGCAGAAGCTCGTCGCCGGTGGCGATGATCGCGACCAGTGGTGCGCGCACCACCTGGACGTCGGGGTGATTGGCGGAGGCGATCAGCGAGAGGGCTGCCGGATCGAGCAGGCGGCCGGCGTCGAGGATGAGGTCGCCTTCGCTGAAATCGAGGCCGCTGAGGCGAATGTTGCGGCCGGGATCTGTCGGTTCCAGCACTTCGACCGCACCATTGCCGAGATCACGCGCGTTTTCCTGGATCACCACGGTGTCCGCCCCCGCGGGAACCGGCGCTCCGGTGAAGATGCGCACTGCCTGTCCCGTACTGACGGTCCCGGTGAATTGTCGTCCCGCCGGGGCCTGGCCGATGACTGAAAGTTTCGCCGGAAGCGTGGCGATGTCTGCTGCCCTGACAGCATAGCCGTCCATGGCGGAGGCGTCGAAAGGCGGCTGGGTGCGCAAGGCGTACAGCGGTGCCGCCAGAACGCGGTCGGCTGCCTCGTGCAGGGTAACCCGATCCGTGCCGGTGGGTGCGGCACCTTCAAGCAGGCGTTCGAGAGCCTCGGTGACCGGCAGCAGTGCCATCTATTCTGTCGCCTTGAAGTCGCCCGACTTGCCGCCGGTCTTTTCGATCAGCCGGATGCCTGAAATCACCATGCCGCGGTCGGCCGCCTTGGCCATGTCGTAGATGGTCAGGCAGGCAACTGAGGCAGCCGTCAGCGCCTCCATCTCGACGCCGGTCTTGCCGGTGACGCGCGCAAGTGCGGTCACGCGCAGGCCGGGCAGGGTCTCGTCCGGCTCGATCTCAACCGTCACCTTGGTCAGCAGGATCGGATGGCAGAGCGGGATCAGCTCATGCGTGCGCTTGGCCGCCATGATGCCGGCAATGCGCGCTGTGCCCAGCACGTCGCCCTTCTTGGCGTTGCCGGAGAGGATTAGATCAAGCGTCTCGGGCCGCATGGCGATCATGCCTTCGGCGATCGCCGTGCGGGTCGTTTCGGCCTTGTCGCCGACATCGACCATGTTGGCTTCGCCCGCGGCACCGATATGGGTGAGCGCCGCTGCCATGTCAGGCTCCGGCCGCTTGCTGCGCGCCTTCGAGCAGCAAGCGGGTCGCTGCCGCCACGTCGGACTGACGCATCAGGCTTTCGCCGACGAGGAAGCTGCCGATGCCCGACTTCTCCAGCCGCAGACAATCGTCATGGGTGAAGATGCCGCTTTCGCCGACCAGAACGCGATCCGCCGGCACCATCGGCGCCAGCCGCTCCGACGTGGTGAGGCTCACCTCGAAGGTCCTGAGGTTACGGTTGTTGACGCCGAGGAGCCGCGATTCAAGCTTCAGCGCACGCTCGGTCTCTTCCTCGTCATGCACCTCGATCAGGGCATCCATGCCGAGCTCGAAGGCGGTGTCCTCGAGGCGGCTGGCATCGTCGTCGCTCAGGCTCGCCATGATTATCAGGATGGCGTCCGCGCCCCAGGCACGGGCTTCGTAGACCTGGTAGGGCTCGAACATGAAGTCCTTGCGCAGCGCGGGCAGGGCGCAGGCCTTGCGCGCCGCGGTGAGGAATTCCGGGGCGCCCTGGAACGACGGCGTGTCGGTCAGGACAGAAAGGCAGGCGGCGCCGCCCCCGGCATAGGCTTGAGCCAGCGACGGCGGATCGAAATCGGCGCGGATCAAGCCCTTGGACGGGCTCGCCTTCTTGATCTCGGCGATCAGCCCGAAACGGCCCTCGCGGCGCTTGGCTTCCAGCGCCTTGAGGAAGCCGCGCGGCGTGTCGGCATCGCGTGCCTGCGCCTGCAGTTCGCCGAGCGGCAGGCGGGCCTTGGCAGCTGCGATCTCGTCGCGCTTGTAGGCTTCGATGCGGCGGAGGATGTCGGCCATGGTGCTATCCGTTCGAGATGCCGACCAGCCGGTCGAGCACGGCGCGGGCGCGGCCACTGTCGATCGCATCGGCGGCAAGCTTGATGCCTTCGCCAATGGTTGCGACCTTACCGGCGACAACCAGGCCGGCGCCGGCATTCATCAGAACCGTGTCGCGATAGGCACCCTTGGCACCCTCTATCACGCCACGCAATGCCGCCGCATTGTAGGAGGAATCACCGCCACGCAGCTCTTCGCGCGTGTGCCTGGCGAGGCCGACCTGTTCGGGCGTCAGCGTGAAGGTCGAGATCTTGCCGTCGGCCAAGGCCGCGACATGCGTTTCGCCCGTCGTGGTGATCTCGTCATAGCCGTCGCCATGAACGACCCAGGTCGAGACGGCGCCAAGTTCCTTCAGCGTCTCGGCGACCGGAACAATCCATTCGGGCGAGAACACGCCGACGAGCTGGCGGTCGACGCCGGCCGGATTGGAGAGCGGGCCGAGCAGGTTGAAGATGGTGCGCGTGCCGAGTTCGACGCGTGTCGCACCGACATGCTTCATTGCCGGATGATGCGCGGGCGCGAACATGAAGCCGACGCCTGCTTCGTGGATGCATCGGCCGATGGCCTCGGGCGTAAGCTCGATGTTGACGCCCAGCGCCGTCAGCACGTCGGCAGCGCCTGTCAGCGACGACAGGCCGCGATTGCCGTGTTTGGCCACAGGCACGCCCGCGCCGGCGATGACGAAGGCCGATGCGGTCGAGATGTTGACGCTGTGCGAGCCGTCACCACCGGTGCCGACGATGTCGATGGCATCCGCAGGTGCGTCGACGCGCAGCATCTTGTCGCGCATCGTGGCGACGGCGCCCGAAATCTCGCTGACGGTTTCGCCGCGCACGCGCAGCGCCATCAGGAAGCCGCCTATCTGGCCGGGCGTCGCTTCGCCCGACATGATGATGTCGAAAGCATCGCGTGCTTCCTCGAAGGTGAGCGGCGTTCCCGCTGCGACCTTGGCGATATGGGGCTTCAGCGCGCTCATCTTGCCGGTGCCGTGCTTGCCCGGGCCAGGGCCTGCTGGTTGACGGTTGCACCGTATTCGGCCTGCAGTTGCTGCACCAACTGATCGAGCAGGTCGTCCGACATGCCGGTGGCGAAGGACTTCTGCGCGTCTGCCGGAACCGTGCTGGCATCGGCGCCGGCCGGCTCAAACACCTCGACGATCTTGAACAGGATCTGGCCGTCGCCGGTCGGCGAGGGCACGACGCCGGTGCCGCCCTGGCCCATCTCGAACATGGCGGCAGCACCTTCGCGACCGAAGTCGGCGTCATCGGCCTCGCGCTTCAAGCCGCGCTTGGTCTGCTTCTCGAGATTGAGCTCGGAGGCGATGGTGGCGAGGTCGGTACCGTCCTTGAGGCGCTTTGCCAGCTCGTCGGCCTTGTCCTTGAGGCGCTTTGTCGTCTCGGCGGCAGTCCAGTCGGCCACAACCTTGTCGTGGACCTCGTCGAGCGTACGATCACGGGCAGGCGTGATGCCGTTGACCTCGAAGAACACGAAGCCGTTGGTGCCGATGTTGAGCGGCTGGTTGTCGATGCCGGCTTCCGCCTCGAAGACGGCCTGGATCAGGTTGCGTGAGTCCGGCAGGGTGCTGACGACGGTGCCGTCAGGGCGCTGACCGGCGCGGTCGATCGCTTCGATGGTGTTGACCTTGAGCTTCAGCTTGTCGGCAGCCGACTGCATGGAATCGCCTCCAGCGCGCGCGTCTTCGTAGGAATCGTGCACGTCGAGCAGGATGCGATTGGCTTCCGCCAGGGCCAGGTCCTTGCGGATCTGGTCCTTGACCTCATCCAGAGGCTTGGTTGTCTCGGGTGTCACTTCACTGACGCGGACCAGCACCGGTCCGAAGGCGCCCTGAATGACGTCGCTGACCTGGTTGGCCTGCAGCGCGAAAGCGGCTTCAGCAACCGCCTTGTCGGCGATAACGTCCTTGGTGACGGTGCCGAGCGCGACGTCTGCTGCGGTCTTGCCCTGGTCGGCGACCATCTTGTCGAATGCCGTGCCGCCCTTGATCGCGTCCGACGCTGCCTTGGCCGCATCGGCGCTGGCGAAGACCAGTTGGTCGATCTTGCGCGTCTCTGGCGTGGTGAAGTGCGACTTGTTCTTGTCGTAGTCCTGGCGAACCTGCTCGTCGGTCACCGAGCCGAGGTCCATGATGTCCTCGGGCTCAAGCTTGACATAGCTCAGCTTGCGGAACTCGGGTGCCGCGTAGTTCTTCTTGTTTTCCTCAAACCAGGTCTTGAGCGCGTCGGCAGCCGGAGGGGCGATTGGCTCGACCAGCGACTTCGGCAGGGTGAGGTAATCGACGGTGCGGTCTTCGCCGCGATAAAGGGCTACTGCTCGCAGGAAGGTGTCGGGCGCCTTCATGCCGTCGGAAACGGCCTCGACGATCTGCTGGCGCACGGCGACCTGGCCGCGGTTCTTAAGATAGTCCTCGGGGCGCATGCCGATCTGGCGCAGGATGTATTCGAATGCACGGCGGTCGAACTGGCCATCGGGACCCTTGAAGGTCGGATCGTCCCAGGTCAGCTGTGCCAGGCGGTCCTTGGACAGGCCGAGGCCGAGCTTGCGCGCCTGCTCATCGAGCACCGCACCTGCAACGAGCTGCGCCACGACCTGGTTCTCGATGCCGAGCGCCTTGGCCTGTTCGGCAGTCAGGCGCTGGCCGAACTGCTGCGACATGACATTGAGCTGGCGGTCGTAGGCGAGGCGATATTCGACTGCGGACACAGAGGTGCCGCCAGCGGTGATGACCTTGTCGCCGCCGAATTCGTGTAGCATGCGTCCGGAAATGCCCCAGATGGCGAAGCTCACCACAAGCAGCAGAAGCAGCAGCTTCGCGACCCAGGTTCCAGCGGCACTTCGCATCGTTTCGAGCATATTCAGATCCCGTATTCGCGCATTCTCGCATGCGCCTGCATGAACGAAGCGCAATAGCGTCCTTCGACGCCAGTGTCGATTGCTTTGTGGCCTGATTTTGGTAGTGAGGGTGCCCGAGCGTAGTTAGATGTCGAGGGAAGAGCACATGACTCCAGGAATTCGCCCACTCGTTGCCGGCAACTGGAAAATGAACGGCACGAGCGCATCGCTCAATGAATTGCGGAGCATTGCGGGCGGTTTCATGAGCGGCCTCGACGCCGACACCGAAGCTTTGCTCTGCCTGCCGTCGACGCTGTTGTCGCGCGCCTCGGAAATCCTCCATCGCACGCCGGTCAAGGCGGGCGGCCAGGATTGCCACGCCAGGGAAAACGGCGCCCACACCGGCGATATCTCGGCCGAGATGCTGAAGGATGCAGGCGCGAGCCACGTCATTGTCGGCCACTCCGAACGCCGCACCGACCATGGTGAAACCGATGATGTCGTCCGCGCCAAGGCGGAAGCCGCATGGCGGGCAGGGTTGGTCGCCGTCATCTGCATCGGCGAGACGCTTGCCGAACGCGAGACGGGGGAAACCCTGAAGGTGCTGTCGCGCCAGATCGAAGGTTCGGTGCCCGGCACCGCTACCCCATCCAATGCGATCATCGCCTACGAACCAGTCTGGGCCATCGGCACTGGCCTTACCCCGACCGCCGCCGACGTGGCCGAAGCGCATGCGCATATCCGTACACGCCTGACCGACAAGCTCGGCGAGGTGGCTGCCAAGATGCGCATCCTCTATGGCGGCTCGGTGAAGCCGTCGAACGCCGTCGAGCTTCTCAACATCGCCAATGTCGACGGCGCGCTCGTCGGTGGCGCCAGCCTCAAGGCTGCCGACTTCCTCGGTATCGCGGAAGCCTATCGCAAGCTCTGATTTAACCCAGGGTGACCGTTGCAAAGGCAGCGTGTCGCCCCATATTCGGGCGGCGGGCTTGGAAATGCTGTCAAAGCATTGTATTGAGCCGCCTCCGGAATGCCGGGCGCGTTAGCGTGCCGGCCAGTCCCCGTCAGGAAAGATCCCAGGAAGCGCAATGGAAACCGTCATCATCGTCATCCATCTGATGGTCGTGCTCGCCCTCGTCGGCGTGGTGCTTCTGCAGCGTTCCGAAGGCGGTGGTCTCGGCATCGGCGGCGGTTCCGGCTTCATGACTGCGCGCGGCGCCGCCAATGCGCTGACCCGCGCCACGGCAATCCTGGCAACCGTCTTCTTCGTCACGTCGCTGACGCTGTCGATCATCGCCCGCTACGGCGAGAAGCCGATCGACATTCTCGACCGCGCTCCGGCGACGCAGGGAGCGCCGTCGGGCAACGGCCAGGGCATCCTCAATCAGCTCGGCGGTTCGACGGCCCCGGCCCCAGCGGCACCTGCTTCGGGCACGACGGCGCCTGCAGCACCCGCGACCGAACAGCCTGCAGCGCCGGCTACCGCTCCGGCGGCCTCGGGTTCGGCCGAGCAGCCTGCTTCGGGCACGGCTCCTGCCACGCCGCAGGTTCCCAACTAAATCGAGCCTGCCTGCCGCAACCTGTTGTTGTTTGAACACAGTCGCGGCAAATCAGCCTGTATCACGAATTCGCGATCACTTAGCCGGAGTTGCCTCTCTTGAGGCGGCTCCGGCTAATCGCTTATAGCAGGGGCGCGGCAAGTGGACGGGGGCCTCGGGGGCACCGCACGTTGTCGTTGCATTATTTGCCTTGAACGTTCGGGATCTTTCGCCATGCAGCTCCGCCGCATCCTACTCGCCGGTCTTTGCGCCTCCCTTCTGAGCTCCACCGCCGCCCTTGCCGCCACTCCCGCCGGCAGGGTCGAGGCGCCGCAGCCTGGGGTTGCAAGTGACGTGATTGCCGTCGCCGCAAAGAGCGATGTCTCAGAACTGAAGCAGCTCAAGAAAAAGAAGAAGCCGACCGACGACGATCTGGCCCGAATCAAGGAGCTGGAATCCAAGATCAAGGCCGACAACGAGACGGCCCGCCTGAAGATGCTCGAGGCCAAGAAGATGGCCATGCGCGAAGCCGCCAAGCAGAAGGCCGAGCAGGCCCGTGAACTGGCTCGTCTGAAGAAGGCCGAGAAGGCGAACGAACAGGTCGCTTCGGCCGCTCCCGCCAAGCGCAACCTGCAGCCTCTCGAGGTGATGAAGCCTATCGAGCCGCTCGCTCCCGACGCGATGGAGGTGGCTTCCACGGGCAACAGCGGTGAACTGCGCAGCGAGGCTCCGGGCAAGCCCAAGCAGGCCGGCCTGTTCGGCGGTATCTTCGGCAGCGCACCTCAGCAGCAGGCCATGCTGCCGCAGACCCGGGCGCTGGACGCTGTGCTGCAGGCCAAGCAGGCCAAGAAGCAGTTCAAGGTAAAGTCCGATTTCGAGCCGCAGGAAGTTTCGTTCCCCGGCTATGAACGTGGCCAGATCGTTGTCGACACCGGCTCGCGTTACCTCTACCTGATCGAGTCGTCCTCGACGGCCCGCCGCTATGCCATCGCGGTCGGCCGCGAAGGGCTGGAGTTCAAGGGCAAGGCGACCATCGGCGACAAGCAGGAATGGCCGCGCTGGATTCCGACCAAGGAAATGCAGGAGCGCGAGCCCAAGAAGTACGGCCAGTACAAGGACGGCATGAACGGCGGACCGGAAAACCCGCTCGGCGCGCGCGCCATCTACCTTTACCAGGGCAAGAAGGATACCCATATCCGTATCCATGGTACCAACCAGCCGCAGACGATCGGCACAAATTCTTCGAACGGTTGCTTCCGGATGGTCAATGACCATGTCATGGACCTCTACAATCGCGTGAAGATGGGCTCTGAAGTCATCGTCATGTAAGGCGTTCTTCGAACGCTGATAGTGGGCCGGCGGTCACGCCGGCCTTTTTGTTTGCGCGCATTCCCGCACGCAGAACCGTATTGCCAGATAGGGAAAAGTCCGACGCGGCGGATTTTTCTCTGGCGGAATCGATTTGGCCGCGTTAAGCGATGACTCCCATGGCGCGATATGTTTTCATCACCGGCGGCGTGGTCTCTTCCCTTGGAAAAGGCATAGCCGCAGCAGCCCTAGGGGCTCTTCTGCAAGCACGCGGATATCGCGTGCGCATCCGTAAACTCGATCCGTATCTGAACGTCGACCCGGGAACGATGTCGCCTTACCAGCATGGTGAGGTGTTCGTGACCGACGACGGCGCGGAAACCGATCTCGATCTCGGTCACTACGAACGCTTCACCGGGCGTTCGGCGAACCAGAGCGACAACATCACCACCGGCCGCATCTACAAGAACATCATCGAGCGTGAGCGGCGCGGCGACTATCTCGGCGCAACCGTGCAGGTCATTCCGCACGTCACCGACGAGATCAAGAACTTCATCCTCGACGGCAACGATGAGTACGATTTCGTGCTCTGCGAGATCGGCGGCACGGTGGGCGACATCGAGGCGATGCCGTTCCTCGAAGCCATTCGCCAGCTCGGCAACGACCTGCCGCGCAACAACGCGGTCTACGTGCATCTGACCTTGATGCCGTACATCCCGACCGCTGGCGAGCTCAAGACCAAGCCGACCCAGCACTCGGTCAAGGAGCTGCGCTCGATCGGCATTGCTCCGGACATCCTTCTGGTGCGCGCCGACCGCGACATTCCCAAGGAAGAGCGCCGCAAGCTGTCGCTGTTCTGCAATGTGCGCGAATCGGCCGTCATCCAGGCGCTCGACGTAGGCCACATCTACGACGTGCCACTGGCCTACCATAAGGAAGGCCTGGATTCGGAAGTGCTGGCCGCTTTCGGCATCGACCCTGCCCCCAAGCCGCGTCTCGACGCCTGGCAGAACGTGTCGCAGCTGATCCACAATCCCGAAGGCGAGGTCACCATCGCCGTGGTCGGCAAGTACACCGGCCTCAAGGATGCCTATAAGTCGCTGATCGAGGCGCTGTCGCATGGCGGCCTCGCCAACAACGTCAAGGTCAAGCTCGACTGGATCGAGAGCGAGGTCTTCGAAAAGGAAGATCCGGCACCGTTCCTGGAGAAAGTCCACGGCATCCTCGTGCCCGGCGGCTTCGGCGAGCGCGGCTCGGAAGGCAAGATCCTGGCAGCCAAGTTCGCCCGCGAGCGCAAGGTGCCGTATTTCGGTATCTGCTTCGGCATGCAGATGGCCTGCATCGAGGCGGCGCGTTCGTTGGCCGGCATCGAGAATGCCTCTTCGACCGAGTTCGGTTCGACCAAGGAGCCGGTTGTCGGCCTGATGACCGAATGGCTCAAGGGCAACATGCTCGAGAAGCGTAAGGCCTCGGGCGATCTCGGCGGCACGATGCGCCTCGGCGCGTTCGAGGCGCGGCTGTCGGAAGGCTCGAAGATCGCCGAGATCTATGGCGATACCGACATCTCCGAACGTCACCGCCACCGCTATGAGGTCAATATCGATTACAAGGAGCGCCTCGAAGAGTGCGGTCTGGTCTTTGCCGGAATGTCGCCAGACGGCGTGCTGCCCGAGACGGTCGAATATCCTGACCACCCCTGGTTCATCGGCGTCCAGTACCATCCGGAGTTGAAGAGCCGCCCCCTGGAGCCGCATCCGCTGTTTGCAAGCTTCATTGAAGCTGCCGTCGAACAAAGCCGGCTGGTCTGATATCCATGCGCGCCGACGCGAGTTCGCCGGCGCGCATCTTTCCTGAGTGGCATCACGCATGACCACCTACGTGGCGCTGCTCTACAGCATCGTTCTCGGCCCCGGACGACGAGTCGTCATGTCCGACCTGCGCGACATGGCTGCCGATCTCGGTCTTGCCGATCCGCGCACGCTGGTGGCGACCGGAAATCTGGTCTTCGAAGCGGACAGGGTAATTCCCGAGCTCGAACGCGATCTCGAAACGTCTTTCGCCCGGAAATTCGGCAAGCACGTCGATATCATCGTCCGCGATGCAGCTTCATGGACGAAACTTGTAGCTGCCAATCCGTTCCCTGAGGACGCGGAACGCGAACCAGACCAGGTGGCTGTGCGGGTGATGCGTAAGCCGGTGACGCCAGATATCATCGACCGGCTGCGCTCCTACGTGGCACCGGACGAGAAGCTTGCTGCCGTGAACGGAGACATCTGGCTGCATTTCTCCCGCAGTGCCGGAACGTCGCGGCTGCTTGGCGCGCTGACGCCGAAGCGGGCAGGTGGTGTCGGCACGTCGCGGAACTGGAACACGGTCCGCCGGCTGGGCGACATGGTTTCAGGGCTTTGAGGCGCTTCACCTTGCGAAAAACACTGAATTGAGGCACAGCGCTGGCCAATGACCAAAACCGTCCAGAATGGGCCGCGTGCCCTCGACCACGTGGTCCTGCCGACCGCCAGCCTTGCGGTTGCGCGCCAACGCCTGTCATCGCTTGGTTTCACGGTCGCGCCCGAGGGCGTCCACCCCTTCGGTACGATCAATTGCTGCATCTATCTCGCCGACGGCACCTTCCTGGAGCCGCTGGCGGTGGGCGACGCCTCTGCCGTCGATCTGGCCGTGTCCAACAGCAACGTCTTCGTGGCGCGCGACCGTTCGTTCCGCGTCGCTCATGGCAATGAAGGCTTTTCCGCTGTCGTCTTCGCCTCCGATGACGCCGACGCCGACCATCGCGAATTTGTCGAAGCCGGTGTCTCGGCCGGCCCACGCCTCGATTTCTCGCGGCCCTTCGTCGATGCCGGCGGACGCGCCGATGTCGCATCGTTCCGGCTCGCCTTCACGGCTGAGCCCGCGAACACCGGGGACGCCTTCTTCTTTGCCTGCGAGCGCGCCAACGCGCCCAAGGTCGACCGCAGCGCCCTGCAGGTCCATGCCAATGGCGTGCGCCGTGTAGTTGCCATAGAGGCCAAGGCCGCCAACTCCGCCTCGGCCGCAGCCTTCCTGTCGACGGTCGCGCGCAGCGCATCCGAACCAGCAGCCGACGGCACCAAGGTGTCGCTGGCGAACACAGATTTCATCGTTCGCGCGGCGACGGGGAGCAACCATATCCAGCTCGGCTCCATCGTTTTCGCCGTCGACGATCTGGCAAGCCTGCGTATGCTCCTTGCAGAGCGCGGCATCGAACACGATCTAGACGGCCATCGGCTGGTGATTCCGCCAGCGCCGGGGCAGGGTGCTGCCTTCATATTCGAGGAACAGAAATGACCAAGCCGAACGCCACCGTCTCAGTGGGCAACACGCTGTTTGCCAATGACGCGCCGCTGTCGCTGATCGCCGGCCCGTGCCAGTTCGAATCGCGCCAGCATGCCTTCGACATGGCCGGCAAGCTCAAGGAACTGACCCAGAAGCTTGGTATCGGCTTTGTCTACAAGTCGAGCTTCGACAAGGCCAACCGCAGTTCGCTGTCCAGCACCCGCGGTGCCGGCCTCGATGCGGCGCTGCCCGCTTTCGCCGACCTGCGCAAGGAACTGGGTGTTACCGTTCTCACCGACGTGCACACCGAAGAACAGTGCGCTATCGTTGCCGAAGTGGTCGATGTGCTGCAGATCCCGGCCTTCCTCAGCCGCCAGACCGACATGCTCATTGCTGCCGCCAAGACCGGCAAGGTCGTCAACGTCAAGAAGGGCCAGTTCCTCGCCCCCTGGGACATGAAGAACGTCATCGCCAAGGTTACCGGCTCGGGCAATCCGAACGTCCTGGTGACCGAGCGCGGCGCGTCCTTCGGCTACAACACGCTGGTGTCCGACATGCGCGCGCTGCCGATCATGGCCGACATGGGCGCGCCTGTCATTTTCGACGCCACCCATTCGGTGCAGCAGCCGGGCGGGCTGGGCGCCACCTCGGGCGGCGAGCGCCGCTTCGTCGAGACGCTGGCACGTGCGGCCGTTGCCGTCGGCGTCGCTGGCGTGTTTATCGAAACGCACGAGGATCCCGACAATTCCACGTCGTCGGATGGACCCAACATGGTGCCGTTCAAGGACATGCCGGCCTTGCTCGAAAGACTGATGGCCTTCGATCGCGTCGCCAAGGCCTAGCAGGCGCGCTCCGCGCGGCTGCGTCGCCCGCCTGCAACTCCTGCTTGAGCCCGGCCTCGGCCGGGCGTAGGATTCTTCCGTGACTGAGCATTTCAGCAGGAGGACTTCCATGACTGTTGCCCGCGTTACGGAAATCACAGCATCGTCGACCAAGAGCTTCAAGGACGCCATTGAAGATGGTATCGCGCGCGCCTCGAAAACGCTGAAGAATGTCGAAGGCGCCTGGATCCAGGACCAGAAAGTGGTCGTCGAGAACGGCAAGATCGTTGCTTACCGGGTCAACATGAAGGTGACTTTCATCCTCACCGACTGACAGCTGCAGCTGTCGCACGCCCAAAAAAGATCGGAACCTGCCGGCCGGGGCATCGTTAACCCTGCATCCCACAACACAACAGGAGCAGGACCATGACGACTGTCACCGGCCATACCCAGGCCATTCCCGCATCGCGGGTCATCGGCACCAGCGTCTACAATTCCGCCGGCGAGACCATCGGCACGATCGAGGACGTGATACTCGACAAGACGTCGAACGGCATCATGTTCGCTGTCGTCGGGTTCGGCGGCTTCCTCGGGATGGGCGAGAAGTACCATGCCGTTCCCTGGCCGGCGCTCGGTTACGACAAGACACGGGGCGGCTATGTCGTGCCGTTCTCCGTCGACCAGCTCAAGGCGGCTCCTGCCTATTCGGTCAGCGAACTGACCCAGGATGACGGCCGGGCGGCTCGCGATGCCGCTTTCCTGCATTACCGAGTGAAGCCTTACTGGCATTGACCGGCGGCTCGAGCGAGAAAAAGAAAGCCCCGCAAAATGCGGGGCTTTCTTTGTCCAGAGGCGGCGCACCTATCTCTCGGTCGTGAGCATTCTCACATGCGACTTGCCCAGTGTGGGCGGTTGGCTGTCGCAAGAGGTCAGGAATGCGGCTGCGATGAAGAACAAACTCAGGATACCACTCAACTCGGTCATGGCGAAACTCCCTCTGTTTCGCCCCGCGCGCAGCGAACTTACCCGAAAGTGTCGGGTTTTGCCTGCCTGTTCAGATGAAAAATCGTGACAGCGCTTTGCTGAAAGTGAATCGCGGCTTACGCAACGTGATATTTCGACCCACGCGATTGCCTTTTTGTCTGCTTTGGCTAAGACGGGCGCGGAAATCCAACCGATCCATTCTGCGATCAGCTCCCGGGGATGCCTCTTATGACAGCAATCATCGATATCGTCGGCCGCGAGATTCTCGACAGCCGTGGCAATCCCACCGTCGAGGTGGACGTGGTTCTCGAAGACGGCTCGATGGGCCGTGCGGCCGTGCCGTCAGGCGCTTCGACCGGCGCCCATGAGGCAATGGAACTGCGTGACGGTGGCCCACGCTATCTCGGCAAGGGCGTCGAGCGCGCCGTGGAAGCCGTCAACGGCGAGTTGTTCGAGGCGATCGGCGGCATGGAAGCCGAGCACCAGATCCATATCGACCAGACCATGATCGAGCTGGATGGCACGCCCAACAAAAGCCGTCTCGGCGCCAACGCCATCCTCGGCGTGTCGCTTGCGGTTGCCAAGGCCGCGGCCGAGTCGTCGGGCCTGCCGCTCTACCGTTATGTCGGCGGCCCGAACGCCCGCGTCCTGCCGGTGCCGATGATGAACATCATCAACGGCGGCGCGCATGCAGACAATCCGATCGACTTTCAGGAATTCATGATCATGCCGATCGGCGCGCCTTCGCTGCGTGACGCCGTGCGCTGGGGCTCGGAAATCTTCCACACCCTGAAGAAGGGTCTGAAGGACGCCGGTCACAACACCAATGTCGGCGACGAGGGTGGTTTCGCGCCGAATCTCAAGAGCGCCCAGGCTGCTCTCGACTTCGTCATGGCCTCGATCGAGAAGGCCGGTTTCAAGCCGGGCGAAGACGTGGCACTGGCGCTCGACTGCGCGGCCACTGAGTTCTTCAAGGACGGCGCCTATGTCTATGAAGGCGAGCGCAAGACCCGCGATCCCAAGGCGCAGGCCAAGTACCTTGCCAAGCTGGCTGCCGACTATCCGATCATCTCGATCGAGGACGGCATGGCCGAGGACGACTGGGAAGGCTGGAAGTACCTGACCGACATCTGCGGCGACAAGGTGCAGCTGGTCGGCGACGACCTGTTCGTCACCAATTCGGCCCGCCTGCGCGACGGTATCAAGATGGGCGTCGCCAATTCGATCCTGGTCAAGGTCAACCAAATCGGCTCGCTGACCGAGACGCTCGACGCCGTCGAGACCGCACACAAGGCGAGCTACACCGCCGTCATGTCGCACCGCTCTGGCGAAACCGAGGATTCGACCATCGCCGACCTGGCGGTTGCCACCAACTGCGGCCAGATCAAGACCGGCTCGCTCGCCCGTTCGGACCGTACCGCCAAGTACAACCAGCTCATCCGCATCGAGGAAGAACTGGGCAAGCAGGCGCGCTACGCAGGCAGGTCGATCCTGCGCGGCTGAAGCTCGCTTCATCAATGTCGAAAGGCGGGGCTTGCCCCGCCTTTTTTGTCTCTCCGTCTTCCCGGATCGCGCTTGCGTAACCCTCCATTAAGCACAATGGAGCGACAAGAGCGTGAGAGAGGGTCGAGCCATGTGGACACGCCATCATAAGCAGAGAAACACCGGGCGGCTGATCGTTCCGGCGCTTGCTGCGATGTTCTTCAGCTATTTCGGCTTCCATGCCTATCACGGCGAATTCGGCATCTATTCCAAGTACAGGCTCGAAGCGCGGGCAGGCGAGCTGCAAGGCCGGCTCGATGCGGTTCGCGGTCATCGCCTGGAGGTCGAGCGGCGCGTTCGCATGCTGCATGACGGCACGCTCGAGAAGGACATGCTTGACGAACAGGCGCGCAACGCGCTCAATGTCTCCCATGCAGATGAGCTGACCATCATGCGTCCGCTCGGCGGTGCGATTAACTGAATTCCAGTTAATCAACAAGAAATTCAACAAATTTAGGCGCTTAACCGCATGCCTGCTATGCATTTTTCCGCATGGCGCAGCGTCACTCCCCATGCTAGCGTTTGGTCATGGAGAGGAGAGACAATGCATGATCTCCTCAATGTCCGCAAAGAGACGCCACTAGGGAGTGATGCATGGCCACCGCCGCCAAAAAAGCGCCTGCCAAAACGAAATCAGATTCAAGATCGTCTACACCGGTAACGCCCAAGCCGGTCGACTTCACCAAGGAGCAGGAGCTCTCCGCCTATCGCGAGATGCTGCTCATCCGCCGCTTCGAGGAAAAGGCCGGCCAGCTCTACGGCATGGGCTTCATCGGCGGCTTCTGTCACCTCTATATCGGTCAGGAAGCGGTCGTCACCGGCCTGCAGATGTCGCTGATCGAAGGCGACCAGATGATCACCGCCTATCGCGACCACGGCCACATGCTTGCCATGGGTCTGTCGGCGCGCGGCGTCATGGCGGAACTGACCGGGCGTCGGGGCGGCTTGTCGAAAGGCAAGGGCGGCTCCATGCACATGTTCTCCAAGGAAAAGCACTTCTACGGCGGTCACGGCATCGTCGGCGCCCAGGTGTCGCTCGGCACGGGCCTTGCCTTCGCCAATCGCTACCGCGAGAACCCCAATGTCAGCCTGACCTATTTCGGCGACGGTGCCGCCAACCAGGGCCAGGTCTATGAAAGCTTCAACATGGCCGCGCTGTGGAAGCTGCCGGTGATCTACGTCATCGAGAACAACCGCTACGCCATGGGTACCGCCGTTACGCGCGCTTCAGCCGAGACGGATTTCTCGCAGCGCGGTGTTTCCTTCAAGATTCCGGGTATCAAGGTCGACGGTATGGACGTGCGCGCGGTCAAGGCCGCCGGCGACCTGGCAACCGAATGGTGCCGTTCGGGCAACGGCCCGATCATCCTCGAGATGGAGACCTACCGCTATCGCGGCCACTCGATGTCCGATCCGGCCAAGTATCGTTCGAAGGACGAAGTGCAGAAGATGCGCTCCGAGCATGACCCGATCGAGCAGGTCAAGGCGCGTGTGCTTGCCAAGAAGTGGGCAAGCGAGGACGACCTCAAGGCCATCGACAAGGACGTGCGCGATGTCGTGGCCGACGCCGCCGATTTCGCCCAGACCGATCCCGAGCCGGATGTTTCCGAGCTCTGGACCGACATCGTGATCTAAGGGAGGGCGAAAAGATGCCGATCGAAATTCTCATGCCTGCGCTCTCTCCGACGATGGAAGAGGGCAATCTGTCCAAGTGGTTGAAGAACGAGGGCGACAAGGTCGCCGCCGGTGACGTGATCGCCGAGATCGAGACCGACAAGGCGACGATGGAAGTCGAGGCCGTTGACGAAGGCGTCATGGGCAAGCTGCTGATCGCCGCCGGTACCGAAGGGGTCAAGGTCAACACGCCGATCGCAGTGCTTTTACAGGACGGCGAAAGCTCGGCCGACATCGGCAAGGCTGCTGCTCCGGCCAAGGCCGAGGCTCCTGCTGCCGCTGCCCCGGCTGCCTCCGCCCCGGTTGCTGCCGCCCCCAAGACGGAAGTCGCTGCCGATCCCGATATCCCTGCCGGCACGGAGATGGTGTCGATGACGGTGCGCGAAGCGCTCCGCGACGCCATGGCCGAAGAAATGCGCCGCGACGGCGACGTTTTCGTCATGGGCGAGGAAGTCGCCGAATATCAGGGCGCCTACAAAATCACCCAGGGACTGCTGCAGGAATTCGGCCCGCGTCGCGTGGTCGACACCCCGATTACCGAGCACGGCTTTGCCGGTGTCGGCGTCGGTGCGGCAATGTCCGGGCTCAAGCCGATCGTCGAGTTCATGACCTTCAATTTCGCCATGCAGGCGATCGACCAGATCGTCAACTCGGCGGCGAAGACGCTGTACATGTCGGGCGGCCAGATGGGCGCGCCGATCGTGTTCCGCGGCCCCAACGGAGCTGCTGCCCGCGTCGCGGCCCAGCACTCGCAGTGCTATGCCGCCTGGTACAGCCACATCCCCGGTCTCAAGGTGGTCATGCCTTACACGGCAGCCGACGCCAAGGGCCTGCTGAAGGCTGCGATCCGCGATCCGAACCCGGTCATCTTCCTCGAGAACGAGATTCTCTACGGTCAGCATTTCGACGTGCCGAAGCTGGATGATTTCGTCCTGCCGATCGGCAAGGCCCGCATCCACAAACCGGGCAAGGACGTCACCATCGTCTCCTTCGGCATCGGCATGACCTATGCGGTCAAGGCCGAGGCGGAGCTGCGCGGCATGGGCATCGACGCCGAGATCATCGATCTCAGGACCATCCGTCCGCTCGACCTCGACACCATCATCGCCTCGGTCAAGAAGACCAACCGCCTGGTGGTGGTGGAAGAAGGCTTCCCGCAGTCCTCGGTCGGCGACTTCATCGCCAACCAGGTGTCGCAGCGCGCCTTCGACCATCTCGATGCGCCCGTCATCACGATTGCCGGCAAGGACGTGCCGATGCCTTATGCGGCCAATCTCGAAAAGCTCGCTCTGCCGAACGTCGGCGAGGTGATCGAGGCGGTCAAAGCAGTCACGTATCGCTGACAGGGGCGGGAGGTCATCATGCCGATCAATATCACCATGCCTGCCCTTTCGCCGACCATGGAAGAGGGCAACCTTTCGAAGTGGCTGGTCAAGGAAGGCGACAAGGTTTCGCCCGGCGACGTGATCGCCGAGATCGAAACCGACAAGGCAACGATGGAAGTCGAAGCCGTCGATGAAGGCACGGTCGCCAAACTTCTGGTTCCGGCCGGCACCGAGGGCGTCAAGGTCAACGCGCTGATCGCCATTCTTGCCGGCGACGGCGAGGATGTCGGCGCTGCCGCCAAGGGCGGCGCTGCTGCGCCTGCCAAGGCCGAAGCGCCGGTCGCGGCGGCGGCTCCTGTTGCGCCTGTGGCCGCGACGCAGCCGACCCCGGCAGCACAGCCTGCCGCGGTTCACGCCAATGGTGCTGCTGCACCGGCCAGCGATGGTCGCAGCTTTGCCTCGCCGCTCGCACGCCGCATCGCCAAGGATGCCAATGTCGACATCTCGGCCGTGACCGGCACCGGGCCGCATGGCCGCGTGGTCAAGGCCGACGTCGAGGCCGCGATCTCGGGTGGCGGCGCCAAGGCTGCACCTGCTGCCAAGGCTCCAGCAGCCCCGGCTGCTGCGCCCGGAGCCAAGGGCATGCCTGACGACCATGTGCTCAAGCTGTTCGAAGAAGGCAGCTACGAGCTCATTCCGCACGACAACATGCGCAAGACCATCGCCCGCCGCCTCGTCGAGGCGAAGAGCACGATCCCGCATTTCTATCTCACGCTCGACTGCAACATCGATGCGCTGCTGGCACTGCGCGCCCAACTCAACGCCGCAGCACCGAGCGTGAAGACTGAGAAGGGCGAGGTTCCCGCCTACAAGCTGTCGGTCAACGACATGATCATCAAGGCGATGGCCCTGGCCCTCAAGGCCGTCCCGGATGCCAATGTGTCATGGACGGACCAGGCCATGGTCAAGCACAAGCACGCCGATGTCGGTGTTGCCGTGTCGATCCCGGGCGGGCTGATCACCCCGATCATCCGCCAGGCCGACATCAAGACGCTGTCGGTCATCTCCAACGAGATGAAGGACCTCGCTAGCCGGGCTCGCAACCGCAAGCTCAAGCCGGAAGAGTATCAGGGCGGCACCAGTGCCGTGTCCAACCTCGGCATGTTCGGCATCAAGGACTTCTCCGCCGTCATCAACCCGCCGCATGCCACCATCCTGGCTGTCGGCGCGGGCGAGGAGCGGGCCGTGGTGAAGAATGGCGAGATCAAGATCGCCAACGTGATGTCGGTGACGCTGTCGACCGATCACCGCGCTGTCGATGGCGCGCTGGGTGCCGAGCTTCTATCGGCCTTCAGGCGCCTTATCGAAAACCCGATGGGCATGCTGGTCTAAGCATCGGCCCTCCTCGTCCGCGAGGAGGGCATTCGCCTTGCTGGTCGAAAGGCTAGGATTGGGGACCCTTTCATGAAGTCAGTTCTTTGCTACGGCGACTCGCTGACCTGGGGCTACGATGCCGCGGGCCCAGGCCGCCATGCGCTCGAAGACCGTTGGCCGAGCGTGCTGCAGGCGGAACTCGGGCAGGGCGTGCATGTCATCGCCGAGGGTCTGAACGGCCGCACCACCGCCTTCGATGATCATCTCGCGGCCACCGACCGCAACGGCGCACGCACCTTGCCGACCGTCCTTGGCACGCATACGCCGATCGATCTCGTCGTCATAATGCTCGGCGCCAACGACATGAAACCATGGATCCATGGCAATCCGCTCGCCGCCAAGCAGGGCATGGCGCGGCTGGTGTCCATCGTCAGGAGCTACGACCACGGCATGGACTACCCTACGCCTGAAATCCTGCTGGTGTCGCCGCCTGCCGTCAGCCGTACCGACAATGCCGAATTCAAGGACATGTTTGCCGGCGGCGACAAGGCCTCGCACAAGCTTGCGCCGCTCTATGCGGCGCTGGCCGACGAGATCGGTTGCGGTTTCTTCGACGCCGGCTCGGTTGCGGTGACAACGCCGCTCGACGGCGTGCATCTCGACGCCGGCAACACGCGCGCCATCGGCAAGGCACTTGCTCCGGTCGTGCGCGTGATGCTGGAGCTCTGATTTGGCCGGCCAAGTCACCATACGCCGTGCCGAGAGGCGCGACGCGGCCGAACTGGCGATCCTTGTCGACCTGTCGTCGCACGGCATCGCCTCGTGGCTCTGGTATGGTGCGGTGCTCGATGGCACCGCACAGACCGCGCTTGAACATGGGCGCAACCAGTTGCGCCGCGACGAAGAGCGCGCCGGATGGAAGGACGCGAGCCTCGCCGAGGTGGGGGGCGAGACCGCCGGCGTGGTGATCGGCCATCTCGTCGATCCGTCCTTTGCCGATGAGACGGCGCCGCATCCGGTGTTCGAACCGATTTTGAAGCTGCAGCAGCAGGTCATCGGCCACTGGTTCATCGACAGCGTCGGTGTGTATCTGCATCACCGTGGACACGGCATCGGCCGCAAACTGCTCGACCATGAACTGGCGCGTGCCGCAGGCCGCCCGGTCAGCCTGATCACCGAAAGCACCAATGAAGTGGCGCTCGGCCTTTACAAATCCAGGGGATTTGCGGAAGCGGCGCGTCTGGCATCCGTACCGATCGACGACAACAGCAAGCAACACGACTGGGTGCTGCTCACGCGCAGCGCGACCTGAACAAGAGGCACACTCATGGCTGAGAATTACGACGTCATCATCATCGGCTCCGGTCCGGGCGGCTATATCGCTGCGATCCGTGCGGCCCAGCTCGGCCTCAAGACGGCGGTTGTCGAACGCGAGCACCTTGCCGGCATCTGCTCCAACTGGGGCTGCAT